>DASQWQ010000368.1:0-2955 GCA_035640175.1 Rubrobacter sp.
AGAGTGGAGAAGCCTTCATCTACGTGGCTATGAACCGCATGATGGTGAGGCGTTTGGCTCGCTCATGAGACTTTTCAGACAGTTTCATGACGGAGTTCTCCGAAGTTCGCCGAGTCCCGGTCCTATGGGCCAAGCGAGAAAAGCAGGCGGCTGGTCACCGCGCGAGGCGTCTGACGGCGACGACGTTGTCGGTGAGGGTGACCACCCGCCCATTCGGGCGGGTAGCCTTGCGCTCGCGGGCTTCGAGCTTCTCGGTGTGCCATTCGTCGTTGCTCAGGTCGAGCGGGGCCAGCGTCTCCTCGGGTTCGGCCCACGACCCGGGGCCGACCGACGCGTGGTCGACGATCAGCAGGAGGCCACCGGGCGTCACGGCGCTCGTCGCCTCTCGCAGGACGCGGGCGCGGGGAAACTCTATCGGCGAGTGCAGGTACTGGGCGGAGACCAGGTCGAAGGCGCCCGAGGGGAAGGTTAGGGCGAGGTCGTGTTGCCGGAAGTCGATGCGGTCTGCGACACCGGCCGTAGCTGCGTCCGCCGCCGCCCGATCGAGGGCCGTGGCGGATACGTCGACGGCGGTGACGCGCCAGCCCTGTCGGACGAGCCAGATCGCGTCGCCCCCTTCGCCGCAGCCGAGGTCCAGCGCGGTGCCCGGACGTAGGCTTCCGACGACGTCGACCAGCACGGGGTTCGGCCTCCCGCTCCACACCCGCTCGCGCCCTTGGTAATGGCCCTCCCAGAACCGCTCGGCCTCCATGTCGCCGCAGCCTTCTCGATACTCTGCGTGAAGTTCGTCGCTCAACGTCGCGTCTCCCCTGCGTTGCTCTCTGCTTGTTTGCTGTTTCGTGCCGAGCGCGGACGGTCGCCGCCGAGGGGGCTAGCGCCGACCATGGGCGTAGTCTACCCACTGCACGCGAGAGCGTTATTCACCCGAGTGCGTGGAGAGACTGTATGAAAAGGCCTCAACCACGGGTTAACCGCCTCAGCATGAGACGACTCATCGCAGCATATACGAACGCTTCGCCGCTCGCACAGAGCTGCTCGTAGTCTTTGCTCATCCTCCTGTTCTGGTCGATCCACGAAAACGTCCGCTCCACAACCCACCTACGAGGCAGCACCTGGAAGCCCTGCGGTGGCATGAACTTCTCCCAATCGATCCTCACGCCTTCTTTGGCCCACTCCCTTGCCCACGCCATCAACACTTCTTTGGGGGCAGTCTTTCGGGGACGCTCCACGAGATCTACGCTCCAGCTCAGGGTCTTCTCGACCCAGTCCTTGCCCTTATCCTCTCCACGATAACCTGCGTCCAGCCACAGATGACAGAGGCGTGGGAACGCTCCGTCGGCGTGTTTTAGGAGGGTCTTGATCCCCTCGTAATCCATCACCTTGGCACTATGAACCTTGGCCTTGAGGACGAAACCCTCAGTGTCCACCAGGATGTGACGTTTCCGGCCCTTGATCTTCTTTCCACCGTCGTAACCCCTATCCTCTCCACCCACTGCGGTACTCTTGAGCGACTGAGAATCCACCACGCCAGCGCTGGGTTGGGGATCTCTGTTCAGGCGAACCCGTAAGCGTTCGCGGATAGCCCGGTTGATCCTCTCCCAGGTGCCGTCGATACGCCATTGCCTGAAGTAGTGGTAGACGGGGGCCATCGAGGAAAATCGTGTGGGAGCAGGCGCCACTGGCAGCCGCTCTTTAGGAGGTAGAAGATGGCCTTTAGGATCTCACGGAGATCGTGGATCCTTGGGCGTCCATGACCTTTGGGGGCTGGCATGTGAGGCTCGATGTAGTTCCATTCGGCATCGCAGAGATCTGTTGGGTAAGGTTTTCTCATACCTGCTAGAGTAGCGAAATACCATCCGAGGACCACTTTTCATACAGTCTCAGAAGAAGAATTCTGCGAACTTCGCCTTTACGGAGTTCTCCGTAGTTCGCTGAAAAAGAGCCCAAACTAGCTCATATAGGGGATACACTTCGCTCTGCGCTACTGTAGGGTTCTCAGATTGGCATGAGACCTAACCCCGAATGAGGAGGGGACGCAATGGATATGGGCACTCAACCGTACGCGCTGGCCAGCGAAGAAGGCCAGGCGGTGTGGTTTTTGGGCACGCTCGTGATAGTGAAGGCGACCGGCGAGCAGACCGGCGGCGCCTTCGGCCTAATCGATAACCTGATGCCGGCCGGGTTCGCCTCGCCCTACCACATGCACCGCAACGAGGACGAGTCCTTCTACGTCGTGGAGGGCGAGATGACCTTCTACGTAGGAGAGGACAGCTTGAAAGCCGAGCCGGGTGCGTTCGTCTACGGGCCGCGCGGAGTACCCCACGGCTTCGAGGTGGGCGGAACGGAGCCGGCCAGGATACTCCTGCAAAACTACCCGGCAGGCTTCGAGGGGTTCCCCGTGGAAGGGGGCGAACCGGCCAAGGAGCTGAGCATACCGCCTGCGGAGCCGCCCGACATGGAGAGACTGATGGCGATCGCTGCCAAGTACGAGATCGAGATCCTGGGGCCGCTGCCCGGCCACTAAGAGTTTTAGGTGGCGCACCGGCACGTCTCGGCCCCTCCTCTTGCCCTTATTCACCGAAGTGCGTGGAAGGTGAGTTCTGCGAACTTCGCCATAACGGAGTTTTAAGAAGTTCGTCTGCGTCGCTGTGCGTGTTGCTACCTATTGCAACCGGTCCCGGTTGGGAGGCTCGGGCAACCTCTCGACCGCCCACATTACGAGCGCCACGACGAGGATCACCACGGCGAGGATCACCACC
Source organism: Rubrobacter sp. (assembly GCA_035640175.1). Classification (GTDB taxonomy): domain Bacteria; phylum Actinomycetota; class Rubrobacteria; order Rubrobacterales; family Rubrobacteraceae; genus Rubrobacter_D. Next base: position 2,760 of record DASQWQ010000368.1, read on the forward strand.
GCAGGGACAAGGTAGGTGCCAACCCATCCCACCACGGCACCAACCAAGCCCGCCAATACGCAGATGCCCGCCAGTAAGACCAACAGTCGCAGCAGACTGCGACGGGTAACCGAGGGTATATTCTCGTGCCTCATAGGCACTACCTCCTTGTTCGTACGGCGGCTAAATACTTGCACCACCCATAAGAGCAGGGTAG
>DASQWQ010000369.1:0-2756 GCA_035640175.1 Rubrobacter sp.
ATCGCGCTGAATTCGCCGCTGCCGCTCGAGCGTTCGGAGGAGGGCGTTAGAGCACACTTCGATCTTCGAGCCGGGCAGAGCACTACCTTCGTGCTTGAGAGCATCGGTGATGGCGAAGAGCCGGGTCTCTACAGCGAGGACGCCACCCGTCAGGAGCTCGACGACACGGTGGCGTTCTGGCGGCGGTGGCTCTCACGCTCTCGTTACGAGGGCAGGTGGCGAGAGACGGTGCACCGCTCCGCGCTCACCTTGAAGCTACTGACTTACGCTCCGACCGGCGCGATCGTAGCCGCGCCGACCACGAGCCTACCTGAGCAGCCGAGCAGCGGGGCACGTAACTGGGACTACCGCTACACCTGGATCCGCGACGCTGCCTTCTCGCTCTACGCTCTCTTGCGCCTAGGCTTCACCGAGGAGGCCGAGGCGTTCATGAGCTGGCTGACCGAGCGCTTTCGGGAGAGCCGGTCCACGGAGAACGGGCCGCTACAGATCATGTACGGCATTGATGGCCGTACCGAGCTTCCTGAGGAGGTGCTTGGGCACCTCGAAGGGTACTGCGGACGGGGACCGGTACGAGTGGGCAACGCTGCCGCCGACCAGCTGCAATTGGACATCTATGGGGAGCTAATCGACTCGGTCTACCTCTACAATAAGTATGGTACGCCGATCTACCACGACGCTTGGGAAGACCTCGCTCGCGTCGTCGAATGGGTATGCGGGCACTGGGACGAGGCCGACGAGGGCATCTGGGAGACGAGGGGGGGCCGCAAGCGCTTCACCCACTCGCGGCTGATGAGCTGGGTAGCGATCGAGCGGGCGATAAGGATCGCTCGGCAACGTGGGCTACCCGCCGATCTAGTGCACTGGTTATCTGTGCGCGATACCATCTACCGCCAGATCATGACGCATGCATGGCATCCGAAGCGCAAAGCCTTCGTGCAGCACTACGACACCGATGTCTTGGACGCCTCCGTCCTCTTGATGCCGCTGGTAAAGTTCCTCGCCCCGACCGACCCGCGCTGGATATCAACGCTCGACGCTATAAAGGAGGAGTTAGTCTCGGACAGCCTCGTTTACCGCTACAATCCGGTCGCTTCTCCAGACGGACTAGAGGGCGAGGAGGGTACATTCTCGATGTGCACGTTCTGGTACGTTGAGGCGTTGGCGTGGGCCGGACGGTCCGAAGAAGCACAGCTGGTCTTCGAGAAGATGCTTACCTACGCCAATCACCTGGGCCTCTACGCCGAGGAAATTGGGCCGAGCGGCGAGGCGCTGGGCAACTTTCCGCAGGCCTTCACCCACCTCGCCCTCATCAGCGCCGCCTTCAACCTCGACCGCCAGCTGGGTTGACGACGGCGTAACCTGTACTCGGCAAGGGTGCTGACTGGATCCGACTCGACGAATGGTACTGAGCAGCTCATTTGTGGTACGCAGATTCCAAGATACCGGCTTGCCTGGGCATCAGTATCGTCCCTTAGCAGGCCCTCCATCACACTAGCCGCGACCTCTCCCAGCCCCGGTATCACGTGGCTGTAGTGTCCAGAGTGATGGCGATGGAGGAGTGCCCGGGTATCTCGCTCACGATCTTGGGGTGGACACCCTTCGTCAGGAGCAAGGTTGCGCAGGTGTGCCTGAGGTCGTGGAAGCGCGTGTCGGGTAGCCTTGCACGCCTTAGCAGCGACTTCTAAGCCTTATAGCACAGTGCTAGGGCGAAGGGGATGCGGAAGAAGCACCTGCGGTAGCACTCGCAGGGGCAGCCGGAGAGGTACTCGGCGCTGCAGTTGGCGAAGTCGTTGACGGGGCCGTTGGCGAAGCACTTGGCGGCGCACTCGACGCTGCGCTCGGGGAGGACCCCGGGCCGTCCTCGGGTGTGGTTGCGAGGGTGGTCTCATGCCGCTGTGTATCCTCAAACGTGGACTCTGGTCGCGTGTTCTCGCTGGTCGCCGGGGCCGTCGACGGAGACTGTGAGGCTGGCCGTGGTGCTTCCAAGAACGCGAAGACGGCGCCTGAGAGGGTGATGGCCCCAGCGTACACGCCGATCAAGAAGATCGGAGCGAGCGCCACGGTCAGCGGGTAGTGCGCCCAAGGGTAGTCGCCCGCCCTGGTGCCCTCCACGAGGAGATAGGCGGCGAGCCCGCTCACGAGGAGGCAGGGCAGGAGGAACCACCAGCTCAGCAAGAACGTGCCCTCTTCAGGGATTGCTCCGATCGCTCCTCCCCAGGCTTGCGCTGGGAACCGATTTTACCAGCACCGGTGGCGTACCTTACGTGGCGAGAACCGGATTGGTCAGTATATTGGCTCGCAGTGTAAAATGTAACAAGGCGAAAGGAACGCGGCTATGACGGTTATGAGGGCGAGGCAGCGCAGGGAGTTACTCCAAAGGCTGAACACCCTCGACCCCGGTCCCACAGAAGATGATCGCAGGGCCGAGCGGGAGGCCAGGATCAGGAAGGCTGTGCAGACCGCGGAGGCACTAGCGCGGGAGGGACGCTCGTCGGGCGGATTGTGGAGTGTCTTCGGTCGGGCTCCCACCTACCGTTAACGAACTTCCGAGAACTCCGTAAGGCGGAAGTTCGACTTCGGAGAATTCCACTTCTGCGAGGTTGGGTGAATAACGCTGGGCGCTGTTAGCTTGCCGGCGCCTTGGCCACGGGCGATCAGTACTCTTGGGACTCCATCACCGTGACGATACGCGTCTGCGGGCCGCCGGCCAGGGCCGGAGACGCTTCCCGAGACGACCACACCTCGCGTCGAAG
>DASQWQ010000370.1:0-8717 GCA_035640175.1 Rubrobacter sp.
ACGATCAGACCGATGTCGAGCGTCTCGGCGAGCTCCGCGGTCTCGCGGAAGTCGGTGTTCCCGATAATGCCCCTCCCTGTCCTGAAGTAGTCGCGGCCGTTGATAGGCACGAAGGCGATGTCTATGTCCCAGGCGGAGAGGGTTTCGATCAGGCCGTCGTAGACTACGGTGTCGCCGGCATGGTAGACGGTAACACCGTTCCACTCGATCACGTATCCCAGATAAGGGTAGCCGCGCTCAGGGTCGTGCTCCAATTCCGTGTGGGACGAAGGGACGGCCGTGATCTTGGCCCCCGCGGTCTCTACCGGCTCCCCGACCTCGGGCACGACGATGCGATCCCCGTCAAGCCCCGCCTCGACGAGCGTGTCGCCGCTGGTGAAAGGAGCGACGAAGCGTGCCTCGGACGAAGCCTCGGAGAGCGGCAGCACGGTGTCAGGGTCGGTATGGTCAATGTGGGCGTGGGTCAACAGTACGGCCGTAGCGTTGGTGACCTCGGCGGGGGCGAGCGGTGGAGGGAAGGTCCGCGGCAGGCTGCCGCCTTCGCCGTCGGAGTCGGTGAGGTAAGGGTCGACGTACAAGACGCCGCTCGGACCTTTGATCGCCACCCCCACCTGCCCGAGCCCCCAGAAAGCGAGCGACCGTCCTCCTACCTCAAGCGCGTCGATCCTGCCGATCAGGTCGATCCCGACCACCTCCCTTTCTCGAACCTTCGTCGCCGAAACGCTCCTCGAACCGGCAGCGATGGCGACCAGATTAGCACAAGCAGAGTCGCTCTCCAGGAGAGATAATGCCAGGATAAAGTAGAGGCGAAGCAGAGGCCACAGTTGGCAGAGAACCTGGACGTGATCACAATTGGCGAGACGATGGTCCTCGGCGTTCCGCCGCGGCCGGGGCGTCTGCGCCACGCCACTAGCCTGGAACTCAAGATTGGGGGCGCCGAGTCGAACCTCGCCATCGCCCTCTCCCGCCTCGGTCTCTCCGCCGGATGGGTCGGCTACCTCGGCGACGACGAGCCAGGCCAACTCGTACTCGACCGTATCCGCGCCGAAGGAGTGGACACCTCACAGGTGTGCCGGATAGAGGAGCGCCCGACGGGACTATATCTTCGGGAGCAGATCGGCACGGACGTCCGGGTCTACTACTACCGTCTCGGATCGGCCGCCTCGACGATGCAAAGGGACGCCTTCGACGCGGATTACTTCTCGGACGCAAGGTTCGTGCACCTGACGGGCATCACGCCGGCTCTCTCGGAAGACTGCCGCGCTTTTGTCCTGTGGGCCGCCAGGGAGGCCCGCGCGTCGGGCGCGCGCGTCAGCTTCGACGTCAACTACCGCTCGAAGCTGTGGGGAACGGACGAGGCGCGAGAGTTCGTCGAGGAGATCCTGCCTAAGGTCTACCTGCTCCTCGCGGGGGACGAGGAGACGAGGGCACTCTGGGGCCGCGACGACGAAGGGTTCGTGCGGGAGCTGGCAGGGAGAGGTCCGGAAGAGGTGGTGCTGAAGAGGGGCGGAGCGGGAAGCCTGGCGCTGGTCGAGGACGATGTTCTGGAGCACCCAGCCTTCACAGTGGCGGAGGTCGACCCCGTGGGAGCCGGCGACGCCTTCGCTGCCGGATACCTGGCCGGCCATCTGTGGGATTTGCCCGCCGAAGAGCGTCTGCGCGTGGCTAACGCGATGGGCGCCCTGAGCGTCGCGACGCTTGGCGACTACGAGGGCCTGCCCGACCGAGACGAGCTACGGGCCTTTCTCGATGATGAGAGATCTCTGGGGAGATGATAGGGAAAACGCATGGTCACTTCCACGGTGGAAGTGCATAGCACGCATTCCCGCGAAAGCGAGAATCCACTGCGCCAGGCGCTCCGCACCTCCAACCATGATCGATCTACCCGATTACGTATGGGCCGCTTGGGGAATGGTAATTCCAGGACTCTACGGGAGGTGCGAGGATGCAAGAGATAGAAGGCGTTTACGTGGCCAATGTGACGCCGTTCAAGGACGACGGCTCCTTCGCGGTGGACGAGGATGCGTACCTGGACCACGTCTCCTGGCTGGCCGAGATGGGTGTGAGGGGCATCGTGCCCTTCGGCACCAACGGCGAGGGACCTTCGGTGACGCTCGGTGAGAAGCTGCGGGTTCTCGAGGCGCTGTTCGGGCGCGGGTTCCCGATCCAGGTCATCCCCGCTGTCATGCAGAACAACCTGCCCGAGACCCTGGAGATGCTGCGCGTCCTCGAGGAGTATCCTGCTACCGCCGTGCTCGTCCTGCCGCCCTATTACTTCAAGCCCGTCGAGCCAGAGGGGATGATGCGCTTCTACGAGCCCGTGCTCGGTGCGACGGGCCACACCGCCATCGTCTACCACATCCCCAAGTACGCCGTCCCTGTTCCCGATCGGGTCGTGAAACAACTCTCCGTATGGGGCGTCAAGGACTCGGGCGGTGAGGAAGGCTACGCCGAGGCCGTTCTCGAAGGCGGCAAGGGCGTGCTCCTCGGTACAGAGGACGACCTGTGGTGGAGGCTCGGTACGGGGGCCCAGGGCGTAATCTCAGCCCTCGCCAACTTCATCCCAGAAGAGGTACTCGAACTGTACGAAAAGCATGGGGGAGGCGACGAGGCGGGAGGCACGGTCCTCTCCGAAAAGCTCCAGAAAGCGCGCGCGATGACCAAGGAGTACGCTTCCCCCGCAGTCCTCAAAAAGCTCGCAGAGGCCAGGCACGGGGCGCGGATGGGAACCGTCCGACCTCCCTTCGTGCCCGTCCCCGCAGACTACGATCCCATTCCCGCGCTGCAAGCCGTTAGCCGAGGGACCTCTACGGCCTGAAACGGTGGCGGGACCTAACCGGTACCTACAGGCGACTCGCGTCGCCCTGCTTCGTTGCGCAGGCCGAGCAGGACGACGGGTAGGGCGATAACGACGATGCCGACGCACAGAAAGAGCCCCCACTCGAGACCGCCGAGGAGCGCATCACCTCCGCCGGCAACCTTCGAAGAGGTGACCGCGGTGGCGACTGTGGCGACGGCGGCTAGGCCAAAAGCGTTGCCTAACTGTATAGAGGTATTCATCAGGCCGGAGGCCAGTCCTCTCTCGTCCTCACCCACGCCACCAGTGGCGGCGATGGTAAGGGGACGTTGGAGAGCATAAAGCCGGACTCGCCAACGACCATGCCACAGAGCACGAAGGTGAGGCCGCCTGCTTCGGACATGCGGGCCATCAGGAGCAGTCCCGCTCCGACCAGCAAGAGCCCTCCCGTCGCCGTTGGCTTCACGCCGAAACGGGTCACCAGTCGCCAGGCCACAAGTGCCGCGGGTACGGATGAGATGGTCATGGGGGCGAACAAGAGACCGGCGGCGAGCGGACCGTGTCCGAGTACCTCCTGAAAATAGAGCGTGAGCACGTAGAGCCAGGACAGCCCGATCATGGACTGGAGGAAGATCGCCGCGTTGGGGAAGACCACCGGCCGCGTCGTGAACACGCGCAACGGCACGAGAGGCGCACTCGAGCGACGTTCGGCCACGACGAAGCAGATCAGGAGTAGCGTGCCAGTGGCACCGAAAGTTACGGTGGAGGCTAGGCCGCTCTCGGGCACCTCGAAGACGGCGTAGATCAGCGCTGCCAGTCCCAGGGTAACCGTCACCGCCCCGGGTGCGTCGAGAACGCGAGGGACTCTTTCGCCCCGGCTCTCGGGCACCGCCGCGGGGGTTACCAGCAGGTCCGCGAGGGTCACGGGCACGTTCACGAAGAGCACCCACCGCCATCCCAGGAGCTCCGTGATTATCCCCCGCCCACCATGCCGACCACGAACCCTAGGGCCGCCATGCCACCGTAGATGCCGACGGCGCGGTTACGCTCCTTCCCCTGGCGAAGATGCTCGTCAGCAGCGAGAGCGAGGCAGGCACGAACGCCGCCGCGCCAACACCCTGCAATGCGCGGGCGAGGACCAGAACCCACGGCGACGGCGAAAGACCCCCGAGCACAGACGAGACGCCGAATAGGGCGAGACCCGCCAGGAACAACCTGCGCCGTCCCCACAGGTCCGCGGCACGTCCGCAGAGGAGCAGGAGACCGCCAAAGGCGAGGACATAGCCGTTTAGCACCCACTGGGCATCGGCCCCGGAAAATCCGAGTTCCCGCTGCATCGAAGGCAGGGCGATGGGGACGATGGTGTCGTCGACAACGGCCATAAAGGAGGCGAGGCACAACAAGAACACAGCGAGGCGCTTGCGCCCCACCGAACGAACTAAAGGTGTCGCGGTGCCTCCAGCCTCTCCCACACGGCCCGCCAAGTCTCTTCCTTCTCCAGCGCCACCGCGAACTGAAACATCTTCCTCGCCACGCGCGCCCGTAGCAGGGTCCAGACCGACTTGCGGGGGGCCAGCCGCGCGAGCCGCCGCTCCTCTGCCTCAGCCAGAATCCTTGCGTTCCTCTCCCGCGCGAGCTCCACAGATAACCAATCGTTCACGACGCGCATCTCCTCTCTCGCTTGCCGGATGAGAATACTGGCGAAAGAGGTCATAATTCTTCCTGATAACCTGTGGAACCGCGAGGTTTTTCGGAGGTAACAGGATGTACGGCTACCGTCCGACGACGAGGTTGCTCTCGATGCTGGAGTTGCTCCAGGCGCGGGGGAGGGTGGGTGGTCCCGAGCTGGCCCGAAGGCTCGAGGTTGGCGAGAGGACCGTGCGCCGCTACGTGGCGATGCTCCAGGAGATGGGCGTGCCCGTGGAGGCCGAGAGGGGCAGGTACGGTGCCTATACTCTAAGGCCTGGTTTCAAGCTGCCGCCGATGATGTTCACGGACGATGAAGCGCTCGCGCTGGCACTGGGGCTGCTCTCGGCCCGCAGGCTCGGTCTATCGGGCGCCGCCCCTGCCGTCGAGGGCGCCCAGGCGAAGCTGGAGCGTGTCATGCCTGAGGGGTTGCGCGAGCGAGTGCGGACCTTCGAGGAAGTCGTCGTCCCCGCTGCCGCAGCCCCGGCGCGCCTTCCTACGGGCGAGGTCGTCGTGACCTTGAGCGCGGCCGTGCGGGAGCGCAAGCGGGTGAGGATGCGCTACCGGGCAGGAGACTCAGGGGAGACGCGGAGGGCCGTGGATCCCTACACCGTCGTCCAGGGGGATGCCTTCTGGTACACCTTCGGTTACTGTCACCTGCGGAAAGGGAGACGCCTCTTCAGGTTGGACCGGGTACTCTCGGTGGAGAGGCTCGATGGGTCGTTCGTACTCCCACAAGGCTTCGACACACCCCAGGGGGTTCTCGAGGCGCTTGCGGATATGCGGGAGGACCGCTGGTCCGTAGAGGTGTTGCTGGAGACTACGGCGGGAGAGGCGCGCGGGCAACTCCCGAAGATGGGCGTCTCGCTCCAGGAGACCCCACAAGGCGTCGTTATGCGCTCTTCGACCTCAGACCTCGGGTGGATGGCGCGGGTGCTGGCAGGACTCTCATTCCCCTTCGTGGTGCGCACTCCGCCCGAACTTCGCGAGTCGTTGCGACGTCTCGCTGCTGAGATCGAAGCGCTCGCGGAGCGTGCGTAACCTCGACCGTTCAGCCGAACCTCGCCATAACGTGCTTTATGACTGTGTAGGCTTCGATCGCGTAAGCGCTTATGTCCTTGCCGTAGCCCGACTCCCGAAAACCACCGTGGGGCATCTCCGAGACTCACGGCTTCTCCTTCTTGCTACCTGCCCATCGTGTACGCTTCTCGGCCTCGCTTTAGCAACCCACGGGCGATGATCGAACGCTGTATCTCGCTCGTGCCCTCCCAGATGCGGTCCACCCTGAGCTCGCGGTAGTACCGCTCTGCCGGGTGCTCGGTCATGTACCCGCGGCCACCGAAGATCTGGACCGCCCGGTCAGCCACCCGCCCCGCCATCTCCGAAGCGAACAGCTTCGCCATCGCCGTCTTCCCGTGCAGGATGCTCGGGGCTTCCAGATCCCACATCCCGGCCACGTGGTACACCATCAGCCTGGCGGCGTTCAGCTCGGTCGCTGAGTCGGCCAGCATAAACTGGATCGCCTGGTACTCGGAAATCTTCTTGCCCGACGCCGAGCGCTCCAGCGACCAAGAACGGGCCAGATCTATGAGCCTCTCGGCCGCCCCGCAACAACGCGCCGCTATCATCAGCCTCTCCAACGAGAACCAGCGCTTGGTCCCCTCCTCCCCTCCGCTTCCGAGGCGCGCGCCCTCGGGAACCCGGCAGTCCTTGAGCCGCAACTCGACGTGCTTGGAGGCGTAAGGATCGTGCATAAAGACCGGCGTGCGCACGAACTCGAGCCCTGGCGTCTCGCGCTCCACTAAAAAGGACGCTTGCTCCTCGCCGGCCCACGCTAGCACTATAAAGAAGCCTGCCCGCTCACCGCCGGTCACGAACCACTTCTCCCCGTTCAGAATCCATCCGTTCCCGTCTATTGTGGCTGTGGTTTTTATGTCCTTTATGTCCGAGCCGGCCTCGGGCTCGGTGATGGCCCACGCCTCCCGCGTCTCGCCCCGCAAAACGGGCATGACGTAGCGCTCTACCTGCCAGGGGCTGGCCAGCTCCAACAGCTCCCGCGGTCCCCTGTCGGCGACCATGTACCCGAGGCCGTTGGTCACCTTCCCAGACTCCTCCTCCAGCGCTACGAGCGAGACCATGGACAGATCCATCCCGCCGTACTCCGCGGGCATGTTGAGGTTGCTGAACCCGGCCTCGCGTGCCTTGTTGCGCAGCGCCCGCAGTCTCTCCTCGTCGATCTCCCCGCGGGCCGCGATCTCCGCCTCGAACGGATGAAGCTCCTCCCTCACGAACTCGGCGATGCGGGCCTTCAACGCCTTGACTTCCTCCGGGATCTCTGCCGTCATCTGCGCCGTCGTCACAACTCTATCTCCTCTTCTACTTCTTGGGGAAGGGCAAGGCGATGGTGTCCTCTACCCTGTTCGGGTCCCTCTCCCGCGAGAACCGCGCAAGCTCTATGTCCTCTTCTGGGAGGTCTTCGACCTTGCCCCCGGAGATGAGCTCGGCCATCTTCTCCCCGAGCGCAGGTCCCCACATCATCCCGTGCCCCCCGCCGCCAGGACGTAGAAACCCTCCACCGGCTCGTTGATAATAGGGAGGTGGTCCGGCGTGTAGTCGATGGACGCCGCCCACGCCCGCGAGACCGGCAGGCCCCCGAGCGCCGGGTGCGCCGACTCCCAATCAGGGCGCAATCCCTCGTAGTAATCCCAGTCGAAGTCGATCTGGTAGCGTCCCGTCTCATCCGCCTCGTCAACGGGGTTGCTCATGCCAAGCAAGACACCCTGCTCCTCGGGCCGCCAGTAGTAACCCTTGCCAACGTTGAACACGAGCGGGAACGGATGCTCGGCACCCTCGGGCACGTAAGGGAAGTTGACGACCTGGTGCCGCACGGCCATCACCGGAACCTCCACCCCGACCATTCCGCCAACATCCCGCGCCCCCCGCGGCCCGCCCGCGTCCACAACCCGCTCCGCCTCGAAGGTGCCACGGGCGGTCTCGACAGAGTAGCGGTGGCCCTTGGGGCCGACGCCAGTCACCTCGCACATCTCAAAGAGGTCCACCGCATCATCAAAGAGCACCGCACAGGTGGCATTACGCGCAGCCACCGGCGGGTGGACGTAACCGTCGTCCGCGGTGTACGTCGCCCCCACAAAGCGGTCCCAGTTCAAGTCGGGGAACCGCCTCCTGCCCTCCTCGGGCTCCACCCACCCGTTCTCGACCCCCGCAGCCCGCCGCACCTCGACTAGCCGCAGGAAGCCCTCCTTCTCCTCCTCGGTCTCAGCGACGATGTAGTATCCCGTCTCCCGAAAACCGGAGTCGAGGCCCAGCTCGTCCCCAAGTCGCAGATACAACTTCCGAGAGAGCTTGCCCAGCTTCGCAGCCGTCTCGGAACCGCCCTGCTGGCGGACCACGCCGGCCGAACGGCTCGTCGCCCCGCCCCCGGCCCAACCCCGCTCCAACACCGCGATCCGCCCGAAACCACGACGCGCCAGCCGGTGCGCCGTCCATAACCCAAGGTTCCCACCACCAACCACAACGACGTCGTAAACCGTCATCCTCGACTCCTCCTCACGATCCACCACCTGCCCTACCCCTGAGGCAACCCCAACCACGGGTGCCAAGCAGCCCTAACTCCACACCATCCTTGAACAATGATTCAGTAGAACATCGACGCAGCGGCCTCGCCACCACGGCCGTTCGCATACTGCGCCCTCCACGACCGATCTCTCCAGGCCCTGCCAGGTAAGACGTGCCACGAAGGACCGGAAACCAAGACCCGATCCTGTTGTGTTCTTGAACCGTCATTCAAATTAGATTATACTGAATCTGGCGGGCTTGGGCAACCGGTATGCTGGTGGGCTACCTGCTGGTGGTAAGGCTATCGAGAAGCGTGGAACGGAAGGGTCGGAAGGAGAGTGTTTATGGCGCCCATAGACCGCGAATTGCTATCTTTGTCGTTGATCTCCGAGGGGCAGATGAGTCTGCCTGCCGAGGCTTACACGGACGTTGCGGTGCTCGATTGGGAGATGGAGCACTTCTTCGACGGGAGCTGGGTCTGCGTCGGGCGCTCTGAGGACTTGCGTGGTGTGGGGGACCGGTGTGCTGTTGCGCTCGGCCACGAGTCTGCGCTACTTACGCGGGACGAGGAGGGGAACCTCAGGGCCTTCTACAACGTGTGTCGCCACCGTGGACACGTGCTCGCCGAGGTAGGCGAGTCGTCGAGCGGCAGGTTCAT
>DASQWQ010000371.1:0-4392 GCA_035640175.1 Rubrobacter sp.
GCGTAGAAGGCTACCGCGGCCAGGCTGAAGCCGAGGAAGTAGGCTCCCGAATCGCCGAGAAAGATGGATGCAGGGTTTATGTTCCAGATCAGGAACCCCGCAGTAGCCCCGATGAGCGCTGGCAGGAACCCGCCCGCCGGCCCTACGAGAGGCACGAGGAAGAGCGCGTTGACGAGTGCGATCCCTCCCGTAAAACCGTCTATGCCGTCCATGAAGTTGAAGGCGTTGATGAGGGCCACGATCCAGAACACCCCGACGACGAAAACCAGGGCGCCGAGCATCCCAGGAGCGTCCGAGATAATCGTTGGCGGATAGAACAACAGCAAGCCTGCGGCGACCAGAGCCTGGAGGATCGCCTTCACGCCGAAATGGAGGTTGGACAGGTCGTCAGCGAGCCCTACGGCCCATACCAGTGCCGCTGCCGCGAGCGGCGGCCACAGTCCCTCCGGGCGAAGGAGCGCCACTCCTGCGAGCATCCCAAGGAATATGGCGACGCCCCCGAGCCTGGGTGTGGGGACCTCGTGCGAGCTGCGGAGGTTGGGCACGTCGAGCAGATTCCGTCCGACGGCGAACCGCACGAGCAGCGGTACGAACGCCCCAGCGACCAGGAAAGCCACGCCGCCGGCGACAACCCCGGTCATCGTGGCACCCACGCCTTACACAAACGGGTTCTCAATATCCATCCCCTCGACAAAGAGTCCGTGGGGCATGCCTTGCGTTTGCAACCCGCCAGCCCAGAGGATCCTTGCCCACTTTACCTTCTCTTCGTCCACCGTGATCGCCAGGATGGCCACGCCGACTCCTCTCGCGCCACACGATTTCAGCATAGCACCCTACGGAGGACTACGACCGCACCATCCCGAGTCTCCGCAGGTGCGCGACTTCGAGGACCACACCCTCCCTGAAGGGACGGGGCGCGTAGTCGAGGTCGCGCCTGGCCCGTTCGTAAGGGTAGGCCTTGTCTTCACGCAGCCGCATCACCTGGTCTGAGTCGACGGGCAAAGGTAGCCGCAGCCTCTCCGCGGCCACGAGCGCCAGGCGGACCGGCTCGATAGGCAGCCTGACGATGCGTGGGCTCCTCCCCAGGGCCGCTGCCGCAGTCTTTACAAGGTCGAGGTACGCCAGGGGTTCGGCGCCTGGCAGGTCGTAGCTGCGGCGTACGGACGCGGGGCGTTCGAGGGCTTCGAATACGCCGCGCGCGCAGTCTTCGTAGTAGACCGGCTGCCAGAGGTTCGTGCCAGGGCCGAAGACAGGGAAGACGGGCGAGCGGTCGAGGAAGCGCAGCAGACGGTGTACGTTCCTGTCCCGCTCTGAGCCGTAGATCATCGAAGGTCGAAGTATCGTCCACGCGAGCCCGCTCCCGCGCACAAGCTCCTCCATCCTGAGCTTCGGACCGGAACGGAAAGCGTAGGCCGAGTGCGCGCTCGTGCTGCCGACGATGACGACCCGTTCCACGCCAGCCCGGCCGGCCGCCCGCACGACAGGGGGAGCGTACTCGCTCCCGGCAACGTGCAGGAGGACGTCCGTGTCCCTGAGCGCCCGGTAGAGATCCTCCTCTCTGGCTGCGTCCCCGTGGAGGATCTCCACCCTCTCCCTGTCGAGCCTGGAAGTATTGGAGCTGTCAGCGCGGATGAGGCAGCGCGTCTCATGGCCCCGAGCGAGCAGCAGCCTGAGTAACGCGCCCCCAAGCAAGCCCGTGGCCCCTGTGAGGAGTATTCTCATCCGGCCCAGGGACGTGCTGGCTCTCGAGTGCGTCCTTCTTTATGGCCCTCAGCCGGTCTTCTCACCGCCCTGGTCGTCCTGGGAGCCTCCGCCGGTCTCGAACAGTCTCACGCTGCGAGCCCGGTTCCGCTCGTTCCTCTCCACATACTCGACCTGCGCCTGCTGGCCCTTCTTCATGTCCTCCAACTTCGCCTCTTTGCCGCCGAGCGTGATGCTGGTCTCGTTCGCGAGCCTGAAAGCTACCGGTTTGTTGCCCTGTTCGCCTATGGTCGGCCGCACACTGAACCCCCCGGTCTTGGGGTTCACGAACATGACCGTGCCAAACAACATCTTCTTCGGCGCGTTCTTACCCCGCTCCTTCGATACGTTCTCGCCCTGCTTCACCGGCGCGTTCTTGCCCTGCTTCGCTTTGGATCCGCCGTTCTGCTGCGACCCACTCCCTGATTGATCGCCACCGCCGCAGCCCGTGAGGAGTCCGGCTATCAAGACGATCGTGGCCAGGAAGAGCACCGTGGATAGTCCTCTCGGGTGCATCGAGTCTCCTTGTTCTGCCGTGTGCTGTGCGGGGCTAAACTACCAGAAAGGGAGAAAGGCCGTCAATCGGATGGTGTGGCCCCGGCACGCTCCCAGCCAGGGTAGAACTCGTTCATTGTGGGGGTGGCGATCTCCTCCACCATCCTCGCCTGCTCCGGCGTCAGGTCCTCCCGCCACCCGCCGGGCTTGGCCTTGCGGCGGGGCTTGTTCGGCCCTTTCTGTCTCTCGGGGATATTCTCCCAGGCGTGCTTCTCGACCACCCTTCGCAGTCGCTCCTTCTCGATAGGAATAACGAGCGAGGAGTAGACCTTCTCCAGCTCGCCGAGAGTGTCGTACCTGAGATCCTCGTACCTGGTCGCGACCTTGCGCCCTCTGTGTGCCTCGTAAGCCTCCCACGCCTTCCCGAAGCTCGCGTTGTACATCCTGGCCCGCTGCCGTACGAACTCGTCAGGATCGGTGTCGGCCAGAGCGTCCTCGCCGGCGCCCCAGCTCCCTTCTTTCTGGGCGGCCAGAAGCGAGGCGACAACATCCCTCGGGTCGCGAACGAGCAGGATCACACGGCTCTCGGGAAGGGCCTCTACAAGGAGCGGCGCACCCACAGAGCCATTCGGTTCCTTTACGACCAGGAAGCCGTTCTCGCCCAACTCGGGGAAGCGCGCGTGGGCCCCTTCCAGGACGAACGTCCTCAAGGATCTTATCCAGGCCCCTCTGTAGGGGTCACCGAGGATGTAGTCCTCCCTTCCCTTCTGCTGCTCCCCGGCACGCATGTAGTAAGCGTAGCCGAAAACGTCACCCACGTAAGGCTCGTACCACATAGCGTGGTCGTCCAGATCTCCCATCATGGCGCCGAGCCAGCTACTGCCGGTCCTCGCGACGCCGAAGACCCAGATGAAATGCTCCGGAGGGATACCGCCGATGGTATCATCGCTGTCTCCTGCGGCGAGGCGCGCCCTTAGTCGGGAGATCTCCCGGTCTCTGGAGGCGAGCTGCTCGTGCAGGAGGTCCAGTGGTCTGCCGCATACTTCGGCAGGATAGGGCACTTCGCCACGGATGATCCCTACCGCGAATCTCAAATATGCCCTCACGTTGCCGGCCACATCCATCTCCCCCGCGTCCGTGCGCGAATCTCGGCACTATTCTTCCCGGTCTTCGTCCGCATCCCATATACTAGCCCGTCCGGTTCGAGCCAGCCGGGCCGACCGCGCAGGACCTGCGGCGTAGACACTATATTGCCCTTTGCTTCCGCAGCGGGCAAGCCGGCACGACGATCTGCGCTCTCCGCACCAGAAGATGTTCAGAGAGGCCTCGTAACCTGTGGTTCGCCCTCCACCATGCGTTTTGTGTCCGCGCATACCGTGCTGTTCACATATTTATCGGGCAGCGGGGCCTGGTATCCTCGGCTCACGGTTGAAAGAGCATTCCTCCACAAAGTAGACTAAACGGCGGAGAAGACTCTAGAGGGAGGATTGGGTAAGAGTGTTCGTCTCCGATAGCCGTAAGGTGGTTTTCGTCCACATTCAGAAGACGGGCGGACTCACTGTGGACAGGTTATTGAATGAGCGTATCCCTGATCTACGTCGCATTGTGGCGAGACACGGGTTTGCAAGCCTGGGGATGGATGAGCTAGAAGATTGGGACGAATACTTCAAGTTCGCCTTCGTGAGAAATCCGTGGGATCGATTGGTCTCCTGGTACAGCATGGTAACGACGATACCAAGAGAAGGCAACGAACTATGGCGGTACGTGCACGATAACAGTTCGAACTTCGAAGAGTTCATCCAAAACTGCACGGACGAAGTAGAGATAAAGGAAGGCGTCCACTACTCGTTCGCGTACAACCAGCTGGATTACGTCACGGACGAGCATGGCAACATGCTCGTTGACTTCATAGGCCGACTGGAGAACTTCGATGAGGATATCCAGGAGGTCTTCCGTAGGATAGGCTTCGAGTTAGAGGAAGTCCCGCACAAGAATCGCTCCGGGCACCAGCATTACAGTACGTTTTACACTCCCGATACCGAGTTGATCGTAAGAGAGAGATTCAAGAGAGATATCGAGTACTTCGGCTACGAGTTCGAAAGCCCGAGAAAACCAGGGGCTCTCTTCGTCTGTGGTTGCGACAGGAGCGGCACCACG
>DASQWQ010000372.1:0-11105 GCA_035640175.1 Rubrobacter sp.
CGAGAGACGGAGGCCGAGGCTTTCGAGCCGCTCCCCGGCTGTCTGCTTCTGATCTTCGGGTATGAACCCGAGGCTGACCGCCGGTGAGACGATCCTTACCTCATCGCCCCTCTGGAGCCTCGCGGCGATCACAGCCCGCGCATCCTAGTACGCGGCCCTCAGAATCGCCAGCGCTTCCCCGTTACCGTATTCCCCGGCGATAGCTTGGAGGTCCTCCTCGGGCACCCCGACCTCGCGAAGGCGGCTGGGCAATCCAAGATCCTCGACCAGCGATGACACGCGCTCGGGCGGCTCCCCGTCGAGCGCTTCTGAAAGCCTGCTCCACCGCTCGTCCTGTACGTGCTTCTTCCCGACCCGGAGGCTCGGAGCGAGGATGATACAGGAGGTTATGCCGTGCGGCACCTCGTAGCTGGCCCCGATCCTGCGCCCCAGCTCGTGCGAGAGGCCCATAGGCGTGTTTGCCGGCCCGAAGTACGAGAGCCAGGCCGCGAGCTGTAGCTCCAGGCGCGTCTCCAGGTCTTCGGGCTTGCGTCTCGAAAGCGGCAGAGACTCCATCAGGCGCCGCGCCCCTTCGAGACCGGTTACGTCGGTGACGAGATGGTCGCCTCCGTAGAGAAAGCCTTCGACCGCGTGATCCAGAGCCCTTATCCCGGTGGAGAGCCAGAGCTTCTCGGGCGTGAAGACCGTAGCCTCGGGATCGAGTACAACGACCCTCGGAACGGTCTTCGGGTCGGCGAATCCTCTCTTCCTCCCCGATCTCTCGTCCGTAACCCCTGCCCTGTCGGCCCACTCCGCGCCGGAGAGGGTCGTCGGGATCGCCACCTGCTGAGGATATCCTAGCTCCCGCGCCACCGCCTTGGTGCCATCTATGACGCTGCCCCCGCCGACGCTGAGGAGGAGGTCCGCCGCCGCCATCTCCGCCTCGGCGGCGGCCTGCTCGACCGCCCCACCAGGGGTATGCTGCCCGATACCGGCGAAGGTACCCGCGTGCCTGCCGCCGAGCACAGCCTCGACGCGGCGGATGAGGCGGGTCTTCTCGTTCAGGCTGCGCCCGGTGATGATGAAGGCCCGATCGTACGACCGGGCCTCCTCTTCGAGCTTCTCCAGAGCATCCGCGCCGAAGTGAACGCGTGTGGTCTGAAGGAAGGTGTGGGTACCGCTTCTCACGGTCCCATCGTACAACTACGCGCGGCTCCAGGCGACCATACGCACGTCAGCCTTCTAAGGGAGACCGGCATTCTCCCAGCCGTGGCTGCGGAGGTACTGCTCGAATGTGACAAGCCCAGGATGCTCCTTCTTCAGGGCGGCGATGTCGGCCTCGTAGCCGTAATCGTTGAACCACCGGTACATGACGGCGTACTCCTCGCCCATCTGCTCCTCGAACTGGTCCCAGGGCACCTGGAAGTAGTCGACCTCGCGTCCGGTCACGCGAGAGAACGTGCCGGCTATCTCGGGCATGGTCAACTCGTCCCCCGCGAGGTCTACCTCGCGCCCGAACCAGCCGTCCGGGTTCTCGAAGGCCATGGCGGCGAAGACGCCGATGTCGTCGGCGTCGATCATCTGGAAAGGCTTGTCGGGGTCGAGTGGTTGGGGGAGCGTGCCGCCGAGGATCGGTTCCCTCATGTACTCCCAATTCTGCATAAAGAAGACCGGGCGCAGTACCGTGTACGGTACGCCGCTCCCGCGTACGTGCTCTTCCACCTCCCACTTGCTGTCGAAGTGCGCGATGCCCGTCCCCCTGTGCGCGCTCCCGACCGAGCTATAGACGTAGTGCTCGACGCCCGCAGTCTTCGCCGCGTCCGCGAGCTGCGTGCCCTGCCGGACCTCGCCCTCGTAGCCAGCCTCCCAGAAGTTCTGCACCGAAAAGATCCCGTGCACACCCTCCAGTACCCTCTCGATGGAGGAGCGGTCCTCGAGGTCTCCGCTTGCGACCTCGGCCCCCAGGCCGGCGAGCTCTCTCGCCTCCGGCTTCTCCGGATTTCGGGTCAGCGCCCGGACCCCGAACCCGCGCCCGAGGAGACTCCGCGCCACCGCTCCTCCCTGCTGGCCCGTGGCCCCGCTAACCAGGATCAAACGCCCCTCGTCCCGTCCGTCTCCCATACTTCCTCCTTCACGTTATTCGTTCTCCGGCCAGCTACATAGCAAAAGCGGACGTGAGTCCACTTTAAAGTGCGAGGGTAGCGCGGTAGACTGCTGGTGTCAAGGTCTTAATGGAGAGTGGTAGTCGTGGGGCGTGCACGGATACAGGGAGCTGGGTGGAGTTTGGATCACCTGGGGCGTCCGTCTGGCTGCGAGGCTGAGCGCAGCGACGCGGCGCGCAACAGGCGGGTGATCCTGGGTACGGCGCGGACGCTCTTTGAGGAGCGCGGCGTCACGTGCGTCACGATGGAAGAGATAGCCAGGGCCTCAGGCGTCGGGAAGGGTACGCTCTACCGACGCTTTCCACACAAGGGCTTTCTGTGTCAGGCGCTTCTCGACGAGCCTACCAGGCAGCTCCAGGAGCAGACGCTGGAGATCCTGCGCGAACCAGGGACGCCGGCCGTCGAGAAGCTCGACGCGTTCCTGGACCGGCTTGTGGCCTTTACCGCGAAGAACCTGGACCTGCTCTACGGCGGCAACGAACCGTTGTGCGGGGCTGACCGTCTGGAACGCTTCTCGCATCCCGCGTACGACTGGCACCGCTCGACCGTCCTCGGGCTCTTGCGGGCCGCGGTCAACGAGGGAGACGTGGATGCTGGACTCGACCTCGAGTACCTCGCTACGGCGCTGCTCGCGCCGCTCGACGTGGACCTGTTTTACTACCAGCACAGGGTACAGGGGCTTCCGGCCTGGCGCATAAGCAGCGGTGTGCGCGCCCTCGTACCCCACTCTGGATAAGACGTGAGACGACCGATCGGAGGATAGTGATGGAACTGGGTGGACTGCACCACATGACGGCGGTCACGACGAACGCCGCGGAGAACGTGGCGTTCTACACGGACGTGCTCGGCCTGCGGCTCGTAAAGAAGACCGTGAATCAGGACGACGTCTCCGCGTACCACCTTTTCTACGGTGATGAGGTTGGCAACCCTGGGACCGAGATCACCTTCTTCGACTGGCCCCAGTTGCGCGTGGCCCCCAACTATCCCGGCGCGGGCGAGGTCTCGACCACCGAGTTGCGGGTCCCCGACCGTACAGCGCTCGACTGGTGGGCCGAGCGGTTCCAGGATCTCGGCGTGTCCCACGAGGGCGTCGAGGAGAAAGAAGACCGCGCCCACCTGGACTTCACCGACCCAGAAGGACAGCGACTTCGCCTCTCCGCTGACGAGGGCGAAGGCGTACAGGGCGGTATTCCGTGGGAGGGCAGTCCCGTTCCGCAGGAGATGGGCATCAGGGGTCTCGGGGCCGTCGACCTGACAGTACAGGAGCTGGATCCCACCGCGTGGGTTCTCACCGAAGTGCTCGGCTTCAGGAAGGTGGGCGAGATCGCGCAGGGCGGAGACCAGAAGGTGACCTTCGAGGTCGGAGATGGAGGTCCGGGGGCGACGGTGCGGGTGATCGAACGTCCCGAAGCGCCGTGGACCCGCCTGGGACGTGGCGGCGTTCATCATATCGCTTTCAGGACACCGGACGACGAAGAGCACGCGGCGTGGAGGGAAAGAATTCGTCGCGCCGGCCTCGGGGTAACGCCGCAAATAGACCGCTACTACTTCCGTTCGATCTACTTTCGGGAGCCTGGCGGCGTGCTCTTCGAGATCGCCACGGACGGTCCTGGATTCGCCACGGACGAGGACGCGGCGCACCTCGGTGAGAAGCTCTCCCTCCCCCCGTTCCTGGAGAAGCGCAGGGAAGAGATAGAGGCCGGGCTAGATCCCATAACCGTAGAAGGCGGGACAGCACGACGTTGAACCCGTGGTAGAGTCCGCAAGAGAAAGCCAGGAAGCATAGCGTCCAGAGACTACGATAAGACACCCGACCCGCAGTGGCTCCGGTGGACCAGGCGCCTGCAAGCCGTAGCCCAGGACGGCCTGACCTATGCGAAAGACGACTACGACCTCGGGCGATACGAGCAGCTCAGGGAGCTGGCGGCCGAGATGCTCGCAGCCCATTCCACAGGGACCCTGCAGGAAGGCAGGGATCTGCTCGCGCTCGAATCCGGTCCTGCGACCCCGAAGGTGGACGTGCGGGCCGCGGTGTTCCGGGAAGGGCGGATCCTGCTCGTCAAGGAATCGGGCGAAGGGGGTTGGTCCTTGCCGGGAGGTTGGGCGGACGTGGGCGAATCCCCGTCAGAAGCCGCGGCCCGCGAGACCCTGGAGGAGTCGGGCTATAGGGTGCGGCCCGTCAGGCTGCTCGCGGCCTACGACCGCGACAGGCACGGCCACCCGCCCATCCCCTACCACGTGTACAAGCTGGTGTTTTTGTGCCAGGTTCTGAACGAGACTCCCTCACCCGACGTGGATACCGACGGAGCGCGCTTCTTCGGTGAGAAGGAGCTTCCGAAGCTCTCGATCTCCCGCGTTACCAGGGCCCAGATCTTACGTTTCTTCGAGAAGCACCGCTACCCGGACCTACCCGCCGACTTCGACTAGAGCGATTTGCTTCGCAAACCGCGGCTACAGGCATCAGTAGGGTTCGCGGCGTGATTCCTAGGCTAAAGACAAACTGCATTGCGTGCCTGGGCTTTTTCTTGGGAAGTGCTCCAAAGCGATTCGCAGAGGTACCGACCCGCTAAATCGAGCATTCGGCTAGAAGCGAAAACAACAAGCTGAAGTGCTGACTAGCTGAATTGCTGACTAGCTGAATTGCTAACATGGAGGACCGCCTTCCCGGTGTAACCCCGCTCGATGAGCCGCCTGGCAACCTCCCCCACCTCCGTCCAGGGCGCCAGCACCTCGATGCGCGGTTTCAGCTTTTCATCCGCGACCATTCGCGCCAGCCGGTCGAGACCACCCGAGGCCGGCCTACCCAGCACCTCGTGGAACAGGATGAAGCCGTAGAGCCTCGCCCCGCCCGTCAGGTAGAGCGTCCTGGCGTCGAACGCTACCTCCGCCGAAGCCGATGTCCCGAAGCTTACGCAGGTCCCGCCCGACGCCAGCATCGAGAGCGTGTTCCCGAGCACCTCCCCACCGACCGATTCGATGACCAGGTGATAAGGTCCCCACTCCCTGGCCCCCGCACCGCTCTCGTCCACGACGACCTCGTGGGCGCCGTCCTCCTCCACAAGGCCCGCGTGCTCCTCCCGGCGAACGAGCCCGACCACCCGCGCACCGGCCGCGCGGGCGAGCTGCAACCCGAACTGCCCGGCCCCGCCTGAGGCGCCCGTTACCAGCACTGACCTCCCGAGTAGGTTGCCGCCCTCCTCCAGCGCGTAAAGGGCCGTGAGGCCAGCGACTGGCAGCGTCGAAGCCTCCTCGAACGACACACGCTCTGGTAGCACGGCCACGGAGTGGGTCGGCACGGCAACGACCTCGGCCCACGCGCCGGAGGGGAGGAAGCCCACAACTCGCGAGCCCGCCTGCGGACCCGAGCCGTCCGCGGCAGCGCGTTCGACGGTGCCTGCCAGATCCCAGCCAGGCCGGAACCCCGGCTCGTTCGACTCGACCCGGCGCACCTCGCCCCGGTTGAGCGAGACGGTCGCCACGCGCACCAGGGTCTCCGAAGGCGTTGGAGACGGCTCCTCTGCACGCGCCAGCGCCAGGCGGTTCGGTGCATCGGGGTCGACGACTACGACCCTGATCCCGCTCATATGTTCCCCTTTCAAGTAGTAGGCGGTACTTTGCGAAGCCAGACCGGCTTCCCGCACCGCCGGTCTGGCCGCTCTTGGTATGTTATAGATTGGTGAGCCGGGGTGCTGCCCTCCTCCTCAAGGGGCGGCTTTACTTCGCGGGCTGCAGAGTCTATACATTCCCCGTGTCCGAGAGAGAGAAAAGGCGAGTCCGGTGGCGAGAGGGCGGCCGGGAGGGCGGGGTGCGCGAGAGGCTGCGCAACCGGCCCCGCCTGCGCCCAAAGGTCTACGGCTACCTCACAGAGGAGAAGGAGACCCTCAGGCAGGGGTTCGCAGCGCTTTTTCTCTCCTCGGCGGGGGAACTCATCGCTGGCATTGTGCTCGCAGGCATCTCCGGCACGCTCAACGAGCTCGTCGGGCTCGCGGTCCTGATCCCGGCGGCCATAGGGATGCGCGGCGCCATCTTCGGGGCCATGGGAAGCAGGCTCTCGACCTCCATCCAGACCGGCCTTTTCACATTCGATCTCAGGCGCGGCGTGCTCGCCGAGAACGTGCAGGCCGCAGCCGTCCTCTCGCTCGTCTCCGGTGTGTTCCTCGCTTTCCTGGCGCGGGTACTGTGTGGCATTATCGGCGTCAGAACGGAGCTCTCGGTCATCGATTACGTCGTCATATCAACGGTGGGCGGGATCATCGCCGGCGTGCTGCTGCTCGGGATCACGGTCTTCGTCGCCCGGCTCACGGTCGCCCGCGGCTGGGACATGGATAACATCGCGGCCCCGATGCTGACCGCCGCGGGGGATATCCTCACCCTCCCCTCTCTCGTCCTGGCTACCTACCTTATCGGCATCCCTGTCTTCTCTTCGCTCCTCGGGGCCGTGCTGGTTCTGGCGGCGGGGGCGGCTGCGTACTTCGGCCTCAGGGTAGGCGTCGAGAACCTCAGGCGCATCCTGGCTGAATCATTCCCCATCCTGGCCTTGACGGGGACCGTGACCATCTTGGTCGGCGTCGCGCTGCAGAACCGCGAGGAGCAGTTCACGACGCTCCTGGCCCTTAGCATTCTTCTGCCAGCCTTTTTGCAGGAAGGTGGCGCCCTCGGCGGCATCCTCTCCAGCCGCCTCTCCTCGAAGATCCACCTCGGCCTTATGGAGCCGCGCGGGATCCCGCAGTTCTCGGCCTTGAGAGACTTCACGCTCACCTACATCTTCGCCGCCGGAGTCTACGTGTTCATCGGCGGGGCTTCGCACCTCATAGCCGTAGCTCTCTTCCCAGAGGGGGCGAGTCCTGGCTTTCTGACGATGATCGGGGTCAGTGCCCTTGCCGGCTTGATCGCCACCACGGCGGCGGTCCTCGCGGCCTACTACGGCTCGACCTTCAGCTACAGACTCGGGTTGGACCCAGACACCTACGGCATCCCTATTATCACGGCGGCCGTGGACCTGCTCGGCTTTATGAGCCTTATAATAGCCCTTATCGTTTTCGGATTGGCGGGATAAGAGATGCGCGAGACGCGACCACGGAACGTGAAGGAGATGCTGGTCGAGGCCAAGAACACCTCGGAGCTCATGGTCGACCTCTCCTACGCGGCTATCTTCTACAACTCCGAGGATCTCTCGGAAGAGGTATCCCACCTCGAGGAGCGCCTCAACGACCTGGTCTTCGACATGCGCACCCTGACCGTACTAGCCGCGAGGAGTCCCGCCGACGCGGAACAGATGGCGGGAATCCTCCAGGTTGTACAGGACATAGAGAAGATCGGCAACGCCGCCGTCGACATAGCCAAGATCGTGGTCAAGCGTCTCGGTATCCCGCCCGAGCTCCTGCATGATATCCCAGAGGCCGAAGAGATACCCTCTCGCGTCCGCGTGCACGCGGATAGCGCCCTGGACGGCCGCTCCTTGGGCGATGTCGACCTGCCCGTGGAGACGGGGATGCGCCCCATCGCCGTTCGCTCCGAAGACGAGTGGAACTTCGACCCCGAGCCCGAGGACGTATTGCGGGCCGGCGACGTTCTCTTCCTGCAGGGCCCACCCGAGGGTGTCGCAGAGGTCAGGGAGCTCGCCGGCGCCCGTCCGCTCGGAGACGCGCCGGAGCCCGAGCCGACTGCCGGTGAGCTCTCGGAGATCGATCGCGCAGTGGACCTCCTGATCGAGATGAAGAACCTCTCCGAGGTGGCCGTCGGGCTCGCGTACTCGGCCCTGCTCTACGGCGACGCGGGGCTCGCCCGCGAGGTGATCGCCATCGAGGATGAGATGGACGAGATGCGCTACCGGCTGGAGCGCTGGGTCCTGCTCGCAGCTCCCCGTGTTGAGGACTCTTCGCGCCTCCGGGGCCTCCTTCACCTTGCCACCGCCTCGGAGACCATCGCCGACTGTGCGATGGAGATGGTTTGGGTCGTCGAGAAGGGCGAGGAGATCCACCCCGTGCTCTCTGCGGCCATCGGCGAGTCGGATGAAATCGTCCTGAAGCTCACCGTCTCCCCAGGATCCCCGGCCGACGGCAAGACGCTTGACTCCCTCAAGATCGAGACCGAGACGGGAATGTACGCCCTCGCCGTGAACCGGGGCGGTCGTTGGACCTACAGACCCCGCGACACGTACAGGCTGCAGGGCGGCGACTCGCTGCTCGTTACGGGCGCCCCTGAGGGCCTCGAACCCCTCGCCGAGCTCTTCGGCCAGGAGCTGGAGGACTCCCCGTAATCCGGGAAGGTTCCCAGGAGTACCACACCGTCGGGGGTCTGGCGCTGCCGGCAACATTCATGTGCCTGCTCGTCCCGCCAACGCCGAAGAGACCAACGTGAAGCGTACGGCATTGCTGGTGGTGCTGATTCTGCTGCTGCAGTGCGCTACGGGCTTCGCGCGGGGTTCCCAGATGGACGAGACAGAGGTGCTGGAGCAGGCCAGTTTCATCCCAACGCTGGAGGAATACTACTCCAAGCCGACCGTCGAGACTACGGCGGACTACGACGGTGGCAAGGACTTCTGGCGGGTTGTACTTACGGAGCAGACTTCAGGGAGGGAGGTCGCCCGTTTCAGGGTCGCCGACGATTCTGGAGACGTTAGCGGTGTCGAGGTCTCGCCGAGAGCGGATGAGATCAATTACCCGAGGCTCTCCGAGGAAAGAGCGATCAAGCTCGCCGCAGCGAGCCCTGAGGTCAGGGAGGAGCTCTCCAGCCATGGCCCTCACAGCGCGGAAGCCGAGTACGAGGAGGGAGCGTGGACGGTCCGCTTCTACGTCGACGAGACGGGGGCCGTCGGAGGCAGGCCGACGGAGAAGGGCAAGGAGGTCGCCACCGTCGGGGTGGACGATAAGACCTGGGTCCTCGACTACGTATACACGGGGGATCAAGTCGGGTGGAACCTGGCCCGGGGCGTACGCGGCGCCTACGGCAAGCAGGCCAACTACTGGTGGGTCTGGTTACCCCTGGCGCTCGCCTTCGCCGCGGCTTTCTGGCGCACGGACAGGCTGTTCGCCATACGCAACCTGGATATCGTGGCGCTGCTCGGGTTCCTCGTCTCGCACGGCTTCTACAGGGAGGGGGTAGTCCTGGAGGCCGTCGTCCTATGGTACCCGCCGCTCGTCTACCTCTTCGTCAGAACCCTTCTCATGGGTTTCGGGATAGGCGAGAGGGTCGAAAAGACGACCAACCTCCCGATGTGGCTTCTGATGGTGCTCGCCGGTCTTGCCGGCGGCCTCGTCCTCGGCCTCAACGTCGACTCCCGCGTCATAGACGTCGGCTACGCCGGGGTCGTCGGCGCCGACCGTATCCTGGAAGGCACAGTACCCTACGGCGCCATGCCTTCAGACGTAGGAACAGGAGACACCTACGGCCCTCTCAACTACCTGCTCTACGTGCCCTTCGTCCTCATGTTCGGCTTCTCCGGAGAGTGGGACTTCCTCCCCGCGGCCCACGCCCTCACGCTCTTCTCCTTCGTCGCAGGGGCTATGGCGCTGTTCATCACGGGCTACAGGCTCTCTGGGAAGGAGGGAGCTGCCGCCCTCGTCTTCGCCTGGGCCGCCTTCCCCTACACCTTATACGCGACCAACAACAACACCAACGACATCATCGTCGCTGCCGTCTCGGCGATAGGGCTTGCGGCGGCGGCCTCGCCGATAGCGCGGGGGGCGAGCATCGCGGCCGGCTTCGCCATCAAGCTCTATCCGCTTGTCCTTGGACCCTTGTGGATCATGTACGAAGGTCGCAAGCGTAAGCCCATTATAGATTTCGTGCTCGGCGGGGCAGGGGTCGTACTGGTCACGTTCTGGGTCATCCTGCTCGACGGGCAACCAGTCCAGGCGGCGAGGCTCTTCTACGACAATACCCTTGCCTTCCAGGGCGACAGGGTCAGCCCGTGGTCCCTGTTCAGCCAGGTCCCCCAACTCGCGTTCCTGCAACGACCGTTGATGGCGTTTGCGATTTTCCTCTCCATACTCGTCGCTTTCGTGCCGCGCGAGAAGACGCTGCGCCGGCTCGCAGCATTCTCTGCGGCGCTCGTCATCGCCTTCCAGCTCACCGTCAACTACTGGTTCTACGCCTACATCACCTGGTTTGAGCCGTTCGTGTTCGTAAGCCTCCTGCTGGCGACAAATAAGAAGTCGGTGTTGGATAGCAGTCAGCCATCAGCCCTCAACGATCAGCCACAAGAGGAGGTCGCAACCTGAGATGGGCGACGCCAGCGAGAACGCCGAACGTCCCATACTCAACGTCGAGGGAAACCTCGTGGCACTCGGTCCTTTGAGGCGGGATCTCCTGCCACTCTATCAGCGTTGGATCAACGACCTCGGCACGATGCGCACTCTGGGACTGGCGCCGCTCCCCATGACGAGCGAGAAGGAACAGGACTGGTACGACCGGCAGTCGAAGGCGGAAGCGGACGTGCCGTTTACGATCTACGAGCGGGAGACCCTGCGGCCCATCGGGAACACCGGACTGCACGGCGTAGACCACCGCGACCGCTCGGCCACGTTCGGCATCCTTATCGGCGAGCCCGATTGCCGGGGCAAGGGCTACGGCACCGAGACAACGCGTCTGATGCTCGACTACGCCTTTACCGCCCTCGGACTCAACAACGTTATGCTTACGGTCTTCGAATTCAATCCAGCAGGGACGGGGTTTCGATTCTGCTAAGGGGCGCTGGCATTACATCGCCTGACATCTCCAGATCACCACACGGCGCTAGATTCACACGCAAGCGCAGAATCCTGAATACCCTGTGACGTTCTTCTGACGGCAGCGCGCCCAGCGCTTCGGGCATGGCTCCGGCGTATTCCTCTAGCAAGACGGTGCGGTCTCGCTCTAGCCGCTGCACACGCTCCGAGCAGCGCTGTGTAGCTTCGAGAGCCCGTTCGGTATCCTTGCGCTCACCTTCGATCCCAGCGAGGCGTTCGCGCAGCTCGTCGAAGT
>DASQWQ010000373.1:0-5066 GCA_035640175.1 Rubrobacter sp.
CAGGAGAAGGTGAGCGAGCGTTTCAAGCGGGAAGTAGTCGCAGATACCGAGGAGCTCGTGGACGAGCGGGTGGACGAGCTCATAGACTGGATGGTCGACAGGAACCTCAAGCAGTGGCGCATGGTCGTCGAGTACGTCAACCGTCGCCGCCAGGCCGATTACGACGAGCGGTTGATCGGGGAGGTCGGCGACAGTTTCGAGTATAACCGCGGCCGGCTCCTCCAGTCTGTCGGTAAGAACGCCCAGGACGTGGTGCAGCGCTACGATAGGGAGCGCGAGTCCGAGAAGCTGGCGCTCTCCATCCAGGGCGCCGTCACGCAGACCGCTGCGCTCGAGGTAGGGGCCGTTGGTATCGGCGCCGTCGTCGTCGCCCTAGCAACGACCCGCTTCCTCGATGCGACGGGGATTATCGCCGCCGCGATAGTCGCCGGCTACGGCTTGTTCATCCTCCCGAATCGCCGGCGAAAGGCCCGCGAGGAGTTTCGCGAGAAGACGGACTCCCTGCGCAAGCGCTTGGGCGAGGTCGTCAGACGTCAGTTCGAGGCTGAGTCGAACCGCTCCGTCGAGCGTATGCGGGAGGCCATAGCCCCCTACACCCGTTTCGTCCGGTCCGAGCACGCCCGCATGACCCGCGCCGGAGAAGACCTCGCAACCCTCGATGCGGAGACCCGTGCTTTGAAAGATCAGATCTCAGCCCCCGGGGTCGGACCGAAGACATCTCCCTAAAGGTCACCCGCACCACGGTACCGGGCATCCGTTGTAGACTCGGACGCCGGAAGCTTTCGAGGAGGAGAATATGGCTGAGCGCGAAACGAAGGAACGCAAGCTGATAGCCTTGATGGTAAACGACCTGGGACCAGGCCTGGGAGAGAAGGAGATGGCCAGGCTCGAGGAAGAGGTGTGCGCCCTCGCTGACGCCGAACTCGACGAGACGCTCGCTGCTAGGCTGGACCTGCCCCACTCCGCAAACGAAGAGGCGTTGGAGCAGACCCTATCACACGTCAAGGAGCCCTCCAGGAGTAATCAGGAGAGCTTCACCGGCGCCCCCGACATGAGCCACGAGCCGCGTCCTGAAGAGCGGGAAGGTTGATCGGGGCCGGATAACGGAGACCTGGTAACGACCAGGCCGTCGAGCAAATAGTATTACATCTAGTGCTATTTCACCTGCCTAGCCCTGCATAGCACTTCAAGACTGTGCTAGGATCACCTTCCTACTTTTTGAGGGCGGGAAGTTACGAAACATATGCTGCGACAACCGCAGATAGCTGGCGCCGTGATCGGCGGCAAGGGACCGTACAGACGTGCCGTCGCAACGCCAGGCAGCCCTGACGTACAGCTGCCTTACAGTCCAGGCCTAGACGGCTTGCGTGCGTTCGCCGTCATCGCCGTACTCCTTTACCATGCAGACCTGCCATGGATCCCTGGCGGCTTCCTCGGGGTCGAGGTCTTCTTCGTTATCAGCGGCTACCTGATCACCGCACTGCTGCTCGCCGAGTGGCGCCAGAGGGGTCGCATCGACCTGAAGACCTTCTGGCTGCGGCGTGCCCGCAGGCTCCTCCCCGCACTCTATGTGCTGCTTGTGGTCACCCTGGGCTTCGCCGTGGTCTTCCTGCCCGGCGAGGTGGCGGGGTTGCGCGGCGACGTACTGGCTGCTTTCGGGTACGTTACCAACTGGTATCTGATCTTCGCCCAGGAGTCTTACTTCGAGGCCGTCGGCCGTCCTTCGCTGCTACAACATCTGTGGTCGCTCGCCGTCGAAGAGCAGTTCTACCTGATCTGGCCGCCGATTCTCGCCCTCGTGCTCTGTATCGGGGCGACGCGCCTGCGGCGACGGCGCGTGCTGACCGTCGCGCTCTTGGGCGCGATGGCATCGGTGATAGCTATGGTTTTCCTGTACGCGCCTGGTGTGGACCCGTCCAGGGTCTACTACGGAACAGACACGCGTGCTACGGGGTTGCTCTGTGGGGCCGCACTCGCCTTCTTGTGGTCACCAGGCGAGAAGTACCGACCTTCCGAGGCCCGCCATCACAGGCTCAGGCTTCCCGGCCGGGGACGGTTCAAGCGCCGCTGGGGGTGGACAGCCCCACTCCTGCACGATGTCGTCGGCTTCGCCGCGTTGGGGGCCCTGGTCTGGTTCTGCCTCAACCTCGGTGAGTTCCAACCCTTCCTCTACAGTGGCGGATTCGCGCTGGTCGCGCTTGCGACCGCGGCCACGATCATGGCCGTCGTCCACCCTTATACGCTCATAGGCGCGCGCCTTCTCGGGTCGGCTCCGCTGCGCTGGGTAGGAGTACGCTCCTACGGCATCTACCTCTGGCACTGGCCGGTGTTCATGGTTACCCGCCCCGATCTCGACGTACCGTTCGACGGGTTGCCCCTGCTAGCCCTGCGCCTGACCGCGACGGTCGTCTTGGCGGATCTCTCCTACCGCTACGTCGAGACGCCGATACGCCGCGGCGCCCTGGGACGAGCCTGGAGGACGCTCCGCGAGGCGCGAGGACCGCTGCGCCGGCGGCTCCGTCTCCAGTGGGCCGGGGCCCTCGTGCCCATCTTGGCCTCCTGCGCGCTGCTCAGCGTAGCCGTGGCTCAGGCCGAACCGCCGGAGAAACCCTCCTACCTCGCCTCCATGAAGTCCGTACATACAGTGGAACAATCTCATCACACGTCCTCCACGGTCGGGATAGACAGTCCCCGGAAGGACAGGCCATCTCTCGAACAAGAAGGCCACGAGAAGGCGCCGGACAACAGCCCCGGGGACAAAGGAGAGGCCCGGGGCGCGAAGAAGACCTGGGATAGCGGGCGCACCGGTCCTTCCGAGTCTACTGGTTCCGTGAGCGCCATCGGCGACTCGGTTATGCTCGGCGCCGTCGGAGGGCTGCAGAAAGACATACGGGGGCTTACGGTGGTTGACGCGGAGGTCGGTCTACAGGTCTATGCCGCTACCGACATCCTGAAGGCCCGTCGCGCCTCGGGGCAGCTGGGGGACGTGGTAGTCGTCCACCTTGGTAACAACGGCACCTTCACCAAGGGGGAGTTCGACCAGATCATGAGGACACTCTCTGGCGTAGATAGGGTCGTATTCGTTAACGTTGCAGTCCCCCGCACCTGGGAGGAACCGAACAACGAAGTGATCGCAGAAGGGGTGACGAGATACCCCAACGCCGTGCTTGTCGACTGGCACTCGGCGAGCGCGGACCGGCCCGAGCTGTTCTACAGCGACGGCTACCATCTGCGCCCCAAAGGCCAGCGGATCTACGCCGACCTGATCTCAGCGTACCTCCCCGAAGAGTAGACCCTGCTAAGGGCCTCCCCTCTCCCCGAGACTCCGCTCCAGCTCCACGATGCGCTCCTCCAACTCGGCGATTCGCCGGTTTTTGACCAGGCATTTCTCCCGCCAGCGGTCCCTGATCCTCTTCTCGAACTGGACCGAGCTCTTCAAGACCTGCCTGTACTCGGCCTCGACCCTGGCACGTTCTTCCTGTATCCGCCGCTCCACGTCCCCCATACGCCGCTAGTGTAACCGCTGGCCACGAAAAACCGGGAGCCGTTACGGGTCCCGGTTCACCTCCGACGTGTGCTCCGTGGTCGCTTAACCTCCTGAGGCACCCTCGCCCGTACCTTCGTCGCCAGCCTCGATCTGGATGCGCCTCGGCTCCTGCACGGCCGCCGCGCCAGAGACTCTTACCTCGAGCACCCCGCCGTCGAAACGGGCCCTGATCCTGCTCTCATCAACACCCTGCGGCAACGTCATGCTCCTCCTGAACGAACCATAGCGCCGCTCCCGCACGTAATAGCTAGAACCCTCACGCTGCGCCTCTGCCTTGCGCTCCCCGGAGATGGTCAGTACCCCATCGTGCAACGTGATGTCCACATCATCCAGCTTCACACCGGGCAACTCCGCCTTGACGACGATATCCCCATCCTCTTGCAGTACGTCGAGCACCGGCGCCCACCGGGTCGGCTCATCCCCCTGCTGCCTCCTACCCCCGCGGGAGAGACTGCCGAACACCTCGTCGAACATCCGGTTCATCTCGCTTTGCATGTCGTAGAAACCACGGGAAGGTCTCATAGCCACCCCGACTACCTCCTTACTCTCCGGCTCCTGCAGGGAACCGCCCCTTCAGACTGCACAGACATTATACCCTGCACTACAGTCTATAAACAATTTTCAGACAGATACTTGCGTTTTTTACAGGTTGTTTTCAGAAATCGAGAGTGGAAGGATCTCGCGTCTCCACTTCGGCACGTTACGCAAACTTGCGTTAGCTTTTGGGGTGGATTCTGAGGAACCTTGCCCCGACCGGGCGGGCATCAGAAGGGGCAGCGTACTCGAGAGTCTCTCGCTGGAGTGGTCGAAAGCATCGAACGATGAGGAGTTCGAGCGGGGATTGGAGGAGGCTTCCATCGAGGGGCTTTCCACGCTCTCCGACGAGCTGGACGAGGAAGAGACCCGCTTGCGAAGGCTCTACGAGCAGTCCAGGGGAGAAGAGCAGCGACGCTCATAAAGGGCATGATCTGCCAGGTAGCCGCCAACTCCGGTTCGGTGGAGGCCTCGATATTGGCTCACAGAGACAACCTTGCCGAGCAGTCCCCAGAACGCCGCTCACCGCAACACGGGCATCCGGATATGCTAGGATCCTCAACCTGAGCATCTCGCAGATCCGGTGGCGGCGTTTCTGGCCGACCGGGGGCCGGAGAACCGCGGCCGACAAATTCTGAGGTATCCGCCGGTGCGAAGGGGACGGGAAATTCCGAAGCACTCGCCCACTGCCCTCTAACGCCTTGGTGCGGGTCGAACGAATCGGGCCGGGGCTTCGCTTTTCCCTCTGAAACGGAAGTCGGGTTAGCGCGCCGCAGGGTACCATGACGCCAGCGATCGACCAAGAGAGGAGGCGAAGGAGCGTGGATTTCTTGAGGAAGCGCCTGCCCGCCCAGGTGGGTAGGTACCTGGAAGGGGTGGAGTTCCCCGCCCGCAAGGAGGAGCTGCTAGGAAGGCTCGAGCGCAACGGCGTGCCAGGCCCGGTCATAGGCCAGCTGCGCAAGAGGCTCCCGGAAGGCGAGTACCG
>DASQWQ010000374.1:0-2544 GCA_035640175.1 Rubrobacter sp.
TCAGGTATGTGGTGAGGAGGAGGGGTTCATAGCCTAAAGTGCGCGCCTTCTCCGCCGCGGCCGAGGCCGTCAGCCGGCTGCCGCCTACGATGACGTTCGTAAGCTTCTCGACGGCTTCGTGGCCGGGCTTGGGAGTCTCTTGCCCCTCTTCGAGGTGATCGGCGACGCTCTGGGGGGGATCTATTTCGTAGCGTTTCAAAATCTTAGAGACGTCTTCGAGGGTCGTTGGGTCGGGGGCAGTGAGGCCGCTGCCGATGGACGAGGGCTCGTCGCCAACGACGTCGGAGAGCAGGAGCGCCACGACGTGGGCGGGCGCGGCCCGTCGAACGAGGTTGCCGCCCTTCAGCGTCGAGACGTGCTTGCGAACGGTGTTGATCTCACCTATCTCTGCTCCGCTTCTCAGGAGTGCTCCGTTGAGCTTCTTCAGATCTTCGAGACCGATATCGGACGCTACGTCTGCCAAAAGCGCTGACGCCCCGCCTGAGACGAGGACCAGCAGGAGATCCTCCTCCTCCAGACTCTCGAGGAGCTCCTCGGCCTTCTCAGCCGCCCGGACGCTGCCCTCGTCGGGCTCCGGGTGCCCAGCGACAACCGTATCGAAGGGCTCGGGCGGTTCCTCGTGGCCGTCCTTGATCACGCACAGGCCGCCGCTCAAAGCTTCTCCCAAGACCTCCCCAGCGGCCCGGGCCATCGGCCCCGAGGCTTTACCCACCGCCAGAACGAAGACGCGCTTCGGTTCGAAAGACTCGTCTCCGACCCTCACACACCCGCCCTCCGTGCTCAAGAAGCGGCGCACGGTCTTGCCAGGCTCCGCGGCTGCGAGCGCGGTGTCCAGAATCTCCTTGAGGTCTCTCTCCATAACTCGGTTCATAAAGCTCTATGCGTCTAGCGGACCCTGGAGGCCTGAACACCTTCGCCTCCGCCGACCTCCTGGAGGGTCTGGTGGTTGCTCAGGAGCACGAATCCAAAGCCAACCTTAGCCAGAACGTCCAGGATCAGGAACAGGAATATCTCCCACCCTTGGTCTACCGCCCTAAAACCCTCGGTACCGAGCAAGAACACGATGGGGTATAGGGACCAGAGCACTATCGTGAGTACCGCTAACGTGTTGAAGATCCCGGCCACGTTCTGGGACTGGGAGCGCGCCGCAGTGAAGAATCGCGTGTAGAGGAGGTACAAAACCCCGACCAACGCCGCCGTGCTGATTATAAAGAACACAACCGTGAAGAAGGCGTTGGTGCTGGAGCCGGCTATGAGCCCGGTCAAGATCATGAACACATCCAGCCCGAGGAGGCCGGCGATCAAGCCAACGTTGCGGCCCGGGCGCGCCAGCGCCAGAAGGGCCAGATCCAGCAGCAACAGCGGGGTGGTAATGAGCCAGTCTATATACCGGAAGTAGTAGAACTGCCGCCCATCCTCCAGCACGGTCGAGCCCGCGCCGGTAGCCATCGTCAGGTACGATATAAACGCGACCCCGGTGATGGCGGCGGTGATCCAATAGAAATACTGCGCACCCTGGACCTGGGCACCCCGGTACACAAAGTACGCGGTGGAGAGACCCATGATTAGAGTGCCCAAGATCAGCCAGACGGTCTGCATGCTTCCTCCTTGCCCGTACCTAACTCTCGCTTTGTTGTTGCTAATGGTGGGCACGGTTGTGGCGCGATAACGTGAACGCGGCTACCGCAGCCTGCGTCCCTGGGCGCGCTCCCGGACGTCCTCTACGTCGATCTCGCCATCCAGGAACTTCCCTATAAAGTAGCCGATCACCCCACCGAGGACGACCAGCGCAGCCGCGCCGAGGCCCAGCCACGTTATTACTAGCAGAACGGCGGCCCCGATCAAAGCTCCCCAATGCTTGTTGGTCCAGGTAACCATTTTCCTCCCTTATCCTTCCCGAGATGCAGTTCCCTGCACCGTGACTTCGACGTCTTTTACGGGGACTTGCTGCTCTTCGAGCACCCTCTGGATGTTGTCCCGGACGCTGGCCGCGAGCTCGGTGAAATTCTGAGACCTCGAGACCCGGATGTCGCACGCCACGTTGTACCGACGATTTTTGTCAGAGGCCAGAGAGCATGAGGGGGAGTCTGCCCCGACCTCCCGAGCCGCAGCCTCCGCGAGCTGACGAACTGCCCCAGCCGTGATGGCTATCTCGCGCCCCGGTGTCTCCTCTATGAGGGCTTTCCTCGTGACTCGCTTCCCGACTGGTACCTCCCGCAGGAGCAGGAACAGCGCCACGAGCGCCACGAGGATGCCGACGACCGCGGTCATGGTCCGCGCGCTGGCGTCGAAACTGAAGGCGGCGAGCGCGTCCAGGGCGTCGAGCGCCCCCCGATAGGGGACGTACGCGCTTACCTGCTCCGCCGGGAGGATGCGGAAACCGACCAAAAACAAGAGCACCGGAACGGCGATCAAGAGCACGGCTACGACCAGCATGATCAGGCGATTGAAAGCGTTCACTTCACCCTCGTCTTCGTCTCGCGCGGATCCGACCCGGCGATTCTCACCTTGAGGTTGCTGACCGGGATGCCCATCTGACCCAGG
>DASQWQ010000375.1:0-9020 GCA_035640175.1 Rubrobacter sp.
TCTCGACGGAGCTATCACCCTGGGCCAGGTCCTCATCCGCAGAGGAAGACACGCCGAGATGACCTCCCAGCAACTCAATGGCACCCCGGAGACCCTCTCCAACGGAGAACAAGTTCTCATACCAGACGAAGACGCCAATCAAGCCATCCTCGACGAGTTCCGGCACTAGAGCTGGTCAGCACGCTCAAGCCTTCGGCGGCTTGTCAGCACTTCAACTTTCGTGTGCGCAAGCCCTGGTTGACTGGCTGACAAGCGAAAGCCGAAGGCGGCGTGCTGACCAGCTGACTAGCGCGATCAGCTGAAAGCTGATCGCTTGCGCCCATAGCGTAAAGGGTCCAGGGGCAGGCGGGAAGTGATTGGGTGGCTGCTATAATCCGGCGCAGGCCCTACGGTGAGCGAGAGTGGTGGAATGGTAGACACGCTAGATTTAGGATCTAGTGCCTCACGGCGTGCGGGTTCAAATCCCGCCTCTCGCACATCGCCGCCCACGTCGGGCCGGGCAAGAGGAACTGGAGGGTATGACGGCTAACGTAACGAAACTCGAGGAGAACAAGGTCAGGCTCGACATCGAGGTGACCCCAGAGACGGTCAGGCAGGGTGTCGAGGCCAAGATCAGGGAGCTGGGCCAGCAGGTCAGGGTTCCCGGTTTCCGTCCCGGCAAGGCGCCGCGGCGGGTGATCGAGAACCGGCTCGGGCGCGACTACATCTACATGGAGGCCCTCCAGGAGCAACTCCCGGGCTGGTACTCGCAGGCCGTTGTCGAGACCGACGTGCGCCCCATAGACCAGCCGGAGATCCACTTCGACGACCCGCTGGACGAGGAGGAAGGCTTCAAGTTCTCGGCCACCGTGGAGGTGCGGCCTGAGGCCATACTCGGAGACTACAAGGGCGTCGAGGTCCCCAGGCGCGAGGTGGAGATCTCGGAGGAGGACGTCGAGGACAGGATCGAGGACATGCAGGCCCAGTTCGCCACCCTGGCCGCCGTCGAGGGGAGGACGGTCCAGGAGGGAGACTTTGTGATCCTGGACTTCAAGGGCGAGAGGCTGGCCGGAGGGCCGCTGGAGGGCGCCGAGGCCGAGGATTACTTGCTCGAGATCGGGGGTGGTGAGCTCTTGCCTGATTTCGAGGAGAACATCGTTGGGATGAACGCTAACGAACGCAAGCAGTTCGGCGTCACCTTTCCGATGGACTACGATGAGGAGACGCTCAGGGGCCAGTCTGTGCTCTTCAACGTGCACGTCAAGGAGATCAAAGAGCGCGACCTGCCACTTCTCGACGACGAGTTCGTCAAGGAGGCGAGCGAGTTCGAGACCCTAGACGAGCTGCGTGTCGCTGTAAGAGAGGAACTGGAGGCCGTCGCCGAGCAGCGTGTGGACGGTGAGTTCCGTGCGCGCGTGCTCGACGTCGTCGCCGAAGGTGGCGAAGTAGAGGTCCCCGAGGTCATGGTGCACGAGAAGGCTCACGAGATGGTCGAGAGCTTCGAGCGGAGTATAAGGTCGCAGGGAATGGACCCTAAGCAGTACTACGAGCTCGCAGGCACAGACCACGCCGCCTTCGAGGAGCGCGTCATGCCGGACGCCAAGGACACCGTAAGGAAGGAACTCGTGCTTGACGCCGTCGCCACGGCCGAGGGAATAGTGGCGGACGAAGTCGAGGTTATGCACGAGATTGGCCACCTCGCCGAAAACTCCGAAAGAAGCGCCGAGGAAATCGCCAAGACCCTTCGCGATAACGGGACATACGCGCTGCTGGAAGAGGAGATCTCACGCCAGAAGGCCCTCGATTTCCTGGTCGAGAACGCGGTGCCTATCCCTATGTCGGAGGAAGAGAGGGAGAAAGAAGAACTCGCTGATGAGGAGGAACCGGTAGAGGCAAAGGCCGGCGCGACAGAGAGCGAAGAACGAGAGGAACATCAATGAGCTACGGTATAGACAACGTCATCCCCTACGTTATAGAGCAGAGCCCGCGTGGGGAGCGGGCCATGGACATCTACTCGCGGCTGCTCAAGGACCGCATCATCTTCCTCGGGACCCCCGTAGATGACCAGGTGGCCAACGCCATAATGGCGCAGCTCTTGCACCTAGAGAGCGAGGACCCCGAGCAGGACATCAACCTCTACATCAACTCCCCCGGCGGCAGCGTCACGGCAGGGCTTGCGATCTACGACACCATGCAGTTCGTCAAGCCCGACATCTCGACGACGGCCCTCGGCATGGCCGCCTCGATGGGGGCCTTTCTGCTCGCCGCGGGCGCCAAGGACAAGAGGAACGCCCTGCCGAACACGCGCATTCTCCTGCACCAGCCGAGCGTGGGCGGGCTAGCAGGCCAGGCCTCTGACGTGGAGATCCACGCCAAAGAGCTCATCATGACCAAGCGCCGCCTGAACGAGATCCTCGCCGCCAACACAGGGCAGGATTACGAGAGGATCGAGCGCGACACAGACCGCGACTACATAATGGGGCCCGAAGAGGGGATCGAGTACGGCGTTATCGACAACATCGTCAGGAACCATTAGAGGTTCCTGGGGCCATTGGAATCGGTAGAGATCTCGGGGAGGATGTAGAGGGATGAGGGATCCGTCGGATCAACTGCAGTGCTCCTTCTGCGGTAAGAGCCAGCGTCAGGTCAGGAAACTCATCGCAGGCCCTGGTGTCTACATCTGCGACGAGTGCATCGAGCTGTGCAACGAGATCATCGACGAAGAATTCTCGGGACCTGAGGTCCTCAAGGACGACGACCTCCCGAAGCCGCGGGAGATCAACCGCATCCTCAACGAGTACGTGATCGGCCAGGAGGACGCAAAAAGGGTCCTTGCCGTCGCCGTCTACAACCACTCCAAGCGCATCCAGATGGGCGCCGAGGCCACAGACGGCACAGAACTCCAGAAGTCCAATATATTGCTTGTGGGACCGACAGGCTCCGGCAAGACGCTCCTCGCCCAGACGCTCGCCAAGATCCTCAACGTCCCCTTCGCCATAGCCGACGCAACGGCCCTGACCGAGGCAGGCTACGTAGGCGAGGACGTGGAGAACATCCTCCTCAAGCTCATTCAGGCCGCCGACTTCGACGTGAAGAAGGCCGAAACCGGGATCATTTACATCGACGAGATCGATAAGGTAGCCCGCAAGGCTGATAACCCTTCGATCACGCGCGACGTCTCCGGCGAAGGCGTGCAACAGGCCCTCCTCAAGATCCTCGAAGGCACGGTCGCGAGCGTACCGCCGCAGGGAGGACGCAAGCATCCGCATCAGGACTTCCTCCAGATAGACACCAAGAACGTCCTGTTTATCTGCGGCGGCGCGTTCGGGGGCCTGGAGGAGATCATCCGCCAGCGCATCGGCAAGAAGAGCATAGGCTTCGGTAGCGACATCGACTCGCGCCTCAAGCAAGAGGACGACGCCATCCTGCAGTTCGCGCTCCCGGAGGACCTCCTGAAGTACGGCCTGATACCCGAGTTCGTGGGACGTCTGCCCGTGATCTCCACCCTGCGCAGCCTGGAGGAGGCTGACCTCGTACGCATCCTAACCGAGCCGAAGAACGCTCTTGTGAGGCAGTACAGGCAATTCTTCCGCTACGACAAGGTGGACCTGACCTTCACTGAGGAAGCCCTCGGCGCCATAGCGGAGCTCGCACTCGAGCGGGGGACGGGGGCCCGCGGCCTAAGGAGCATCCTCGAGTCGGCCCTTCTGCCCACCATGTACGAGCTTCCGAGCCGCTCGGACGTGAACAAGTGCGTCGTCGACGTCGATACGGTGAAAGACGGTGTTCAGCCGTCCCTGGTAACAGGCTCCCAGAAGTACTCCTACGACGAAGAAGAGACCGCCTGAAAACTCCTTGAGTAGAGCACAGATACCAAAAACCTACGACCACCGCGCCGTCGAGGGCCGCTGGTACGAAGAATGGGAACGCCGCGGGGCGTTCGATGCAGACCCGAACCCCGAAAAAGAGCCCTATTGCATCGTCGTGCCGCCTTCGAACGTTACGGGCGCATTGCATATGGGCCACGCGCTAAACGGTTCCATACAAGACACCCTCATCCGGCGCGCCAGGATGAAGGGCTACGAGACCCTGTGGCTTCCAGGCGTCGACCACGCCTCGATAGCCGTCCAGAACGTCGTCGAGCGCAAGGTCATGCGCGAAGAGGGCAAGTCGCGGTGGGACCTCGGGCGGGAGGCTTTCGTCGAACGCTGCCGCGAGTTCGCCCTGAAGACGAGGGAGCAGATACTGGGCCAGTACAAACGGCTCGGCGCCTCACTCGACTGGCGTCGACTCAGGTACACGATGGACGACGATTACATCGATGCGGTCCTAACGGCTTTTATCAGCTTGTACAATGAAGGTTTGATCTACCGCGGCAACCGTATCACCAACTGGTGCCCGCACGACCGTTCTGCGATCAGTGACCTCGAGGTCAACTACGAGGAGGTGGAGGGCAGGCTCTACGGCATCCGCTACCCCTTCGGTGATGGCAAAGGCCCTGGTCCTGACGGAGAAGCCTACGCCCAGGTCTTCTCTACGCGTCCGGAAACGATGCTCGGAGACGTGGCGCTCGTCGTCAACCCTGAGGATGCGAGGTACGGGGATCTTGTCGGGCGCAAGGTCAAGGTGCCATTTGTCGAGCGGGAGATAGAAATCTTCGCCGACGAGCACGTAGATCCCGAGTTCGGTACGGGTGTGCTCAAGGTCACCCCGGCGCATGATCCCAACGACTTCGAGATAGGCGGTAGGCTTGGTCTCGATCCCATCAACGTTATGAACCCGGACGGGACGATCAACGAGGCTGGTGGTCCTTTCGAGGGGATGAGCCGTGAGGAGGCCCGCGAGGCCGTCGTGAAGGAGCTGGACGGGTTGCGACTCCTCGGTGGCGTCCGCCCTTACGCCTTCAGGATCGGGCATTGTGACAGGTGCGGAGCGGTCATCGAGCCGTGGCTCTCAGAACAGTGGTGGTGCTCCATGAGGCCGCTTGCCGAACCAGCCATCGACGCGCTGAAAGAGGGCGAGATAACAGTCTACCCCGACTCCTGGCGGCGGGAGACTATCAGGTGGCTGGAGAACATCGGCGACTGGAACGTCTCCAGGCAGCTCTGGTGGGGGCAGCGAATACCGGTGTGGTACGGCCCTGACGGTGAGGCAGTGGCTTCCAAAGAGTCGCCGGGTGCTGGTTTCGAGCAGGACCCCGACGTGTTCGACACCTGGTTCTCCAGCGGCCTGTGGCCCATCGCGACCCTGGGATGGCCCGACAGGGACGCAGAGGACCTGCGCTACTTCTACCCGACCGACCTCCTCTCGACGGCGCGTGAGATCATGTACCTCTGGGTGGCACGCATGATCACGATGGGCCTGCACTTCGAGGCCAAGATCCCCTTCGAGAAGGTAAACGTCCACTCCATCGTGCTCGCCGAAGACGGGACGAAGATGAGCCGCTCCAAGGGAAACACCATAGATCCGCTGGAGCTCCTCGACGAATACGGAACCGACGCCGTCCGTTTCGGCCTCCTCTACCAGTCCTCGACCCAGGACTTCCCGTACTCCCGTGAGCGGGCCGAGATGGGCAGAGCCTTCGTCACAAAGCTATGGAACGCCTTGCGCTTCGTGCTCGCCTACCCGGAGACTGAAGAAAATGGAGAACTCTCGCCTTCTGACCGTTGGATACTCTCTGAGTTCAGCCGCACGGTAAGGGAGTACGATGCCTACCTGGAGGAATGCGAGTTCTCGGAGGCGATGCGCCGGATCTACGCTTTCGCCTGGAACCAGTTCGCCGACTGGTACATCGAGATAGCGAAGGCGGCCCCCTCGTCAGCGACGCCCCGCGTCCTGCGCGAGGTCTTCCACGGTATCCTGAAGCTCCTGCACCCCGTCATGCCCTTCGCGACGGAGGAGATGGCAAGCGTAATGGGAGAGCAGGCACTGCTCGCGACCCAGCGTTATCCTGAGCCCGACCCCGCGCTCGAAGACGAGGAGGCCGACCGCCTGCTCGACCGCACCAGGAGGGCCGTCTCGGCGGTGCGCTCGTTCAGGGCCGAGTCGAAGGTAGACGGCGAGCTCGAAGGGCTGGTGCCAGAGGGTATCGACGAGGACGTCTTCGCCGCGCTGGCCGGGGTGAGACCCGCGGAGGCCGGGAACGGCGCGAGCCGAGCTTCGTTGCCCGCGGGGGACGTGGTCGTGGAGATCCTGCTCTCCGACGAGATGCGCCGCGGCGAGATAGAGCGCCTGAAGCGCGAGATCTCACGCGCCGAGCAGGAAGTTGCGCGCGCACAGAGCAAGCTCTCCAACGAGAAATTCGTGACCAACGCGCCGGAGAGGATCGTCGCCGGCGAGCGCGAGAAGCTGGACGTCAATGCCAGGATGCTCGAGACGCTCTCTCGTCGTCTCGACGAATATACCTAGGAGCCAGCCATTCCTATCATGACCTCTTTCGCGCAGGTCTGTGCCGAGTTGGATCGGCGCCGTTACGTCACCCTCGGGTTCGAGCGGATAGAAGCCCTCCTCACAGCCATGGGCCATCCCGAGGGCGACGTGCCAGGCCTGGTGCAGGTCGTTGGCACGAACGGCAAGGGCACAACAGCCCTCGCTCTCGCAGCAGCCCTGCAGGAGATGGGGTATCCATCGGGCGCTTACCTCTCACCGCACGTCCTCTCCTACACCGAACGGGTCGTACTCCGTGGTGACCAGGTCTCGGAGGAGGACTTCGCAGCCGCTATGAGCGAGACCATTGAGCTTGCGGACAGTAATGGCATTCCCGCCTCACAGTTCGAGCTCCTTACCGCTGGCGCGCTCGGGATTTTCGCAGCGTCAGGGCTGTCGTGGGCCGTCCTCGAGGCAGGCCTCGGCGCGCGCCACGACGCCACCTCCGTCGTCAGACCCGACGCCGTGGTGCTCACCAACGTCTCCATGGACCACACCGAGTACCTGGGTGAGACGGTCGAGGAGATAGCCGAAGAGAAGCTCGCCAGCCTGAGGCCGGGCGCGACCCTGTTTCTCGGTACGGACAAAGGGCGAATCATCAACCTCGCGCACAGCACGTGCCGCCGGCTTGGGGCGAGGTTGGTTCTGCCCGGCGAAGCCGGCGAAAATATCCCCTTCCCGGGCCTCGCACCCTATGCGGCAGATGACGTGCGACTGGGGATCGCGGTAGCCGAGTCACTGCTGGGAAGGAGCCTCCCTACCGAGGTCGAGCAGAAGGTCGCGCTGGCTATCCTGGAGACACTTCCCGGACGGTTCGAGGTACACGAGGTCGAGGGCGTCCCCGTGGTGGTCGACGGTGGGCACAACGCGGCCGGGCTCTCGGCGGCGCTCGCCGGGATGCATGCCGTGTACGGCAAGCGTCCTTTAGGCGTCGTCTTCGGCGTCTTGCGAGAGAAGGACGCCACAAGTATGCTTGCCGGATTGAAAGGCGAAGCCAACGCTATCGTGCTGACACGTCCTGAGAGTGAGAGGGCCGCCGACCCCGCCCAGGTGGAGCACGCTCTCCTCGACCGCGGTGAGAGGAGAGCCCTTGTAGTCGAGGACCCTGTAGAGGCCCTCGGCGTGGCCGTGAAGGCGGTAAGAGAAGCGGCGGGAGTGGTGCTCGTCACGGGCTCCCTCTCCACAGCGGCACCGGTATTGCGGTGGTTGCGTGAAGCATAAGGGCGCCTGGCAGCTCGTCAGCCTTCTATTGATGGTTGCTGTGATCTCTTTTGTGGCGGGCTACTTCGTAATGATAAGGTTTATCGGATGAGTTCCTTGCTCGCATTCCAGCAGGACCCTGACCCGTTCCAGATCATCTCCAGCTTTCTGGAGAGCCCGATCCTGAGAATCTCGGGTCAGCTCGTGCTCCTTCTTTTCATCGTGTTGTGGGTCTCCCTCGTCTACTGGACCTACGCCGACGCCTCCAGGCGCGGGGCCATGAGCGTGCTGTGGGGCTTTATCGCCTTCATCTTCCCCTACGTCGGCACCCTGGTCTACCTCATCATACGCCCCCCTGAGTACCTCGAAGAGTCCCGCGAACGCGAGCTGGAGCTGGCCTTGCTAGAGCGCGAGCTCACGAACAGCATCCTTCTGTGCCCCAACTGCCGCAACCTTGTCGAGAGGGACTACCTGATCTGCCCTTCGTGCACCTGGGAGCTCAAGAAGTCTTGCGTAAACTGTGAAAAACCACTCAACATGGAGTGGGGGATGTGTCCTTACTGCGGCACCGATCAGCGCAGCGGCAAGACCATCGTTAGATAAGGAGAAGAGAATGGAACAGACGCTGGTACTGGTCAAGGGTGACGGCGTGCGCCGCAGGCTCATCGGCGAGATCATCCGCCGCATAGAAGCCAGGGGCCTCGATATCGTGGACATGAAGCTGATGGACGTCGGTAGGGAGCTCGCAGAACTACACTACGCCGAGCACCGCGAGAAGCCTTTCTTCGAAGAACTGGTCGAGTTCATCACTGCAACACCGGTCGTCGCCATGAGGATAAGGGGCGAAGGCGCGATAAAGGCCATGAGGACCCTTATGGGGGCCACGAACCCTGCTGAAGCAGCGCCTGGTACGATCCGGGGCGACCTTGCCCTTAGCATGCCGGATAACCTCGTCCACGGCTCGGACTCGCCGGAGAGCGCAAAGCGGGAGCTAGGCCTCTTCTTCGGCCCTTGAAAGTATCGCGCCTCGTGCTCGCCTCGGAGTCGGCCAGGCGGGTGAACCTGCTCCACACCGCAGGCTACGAGTTCGAGGCCCGTAAGAGCGGCTTCCCCGAGCTGGTGCTAGAAGACCCCGTAGAGACCGTCAAGGCCAACGCGGAGGGCAAGGCGCTCGCCATAACGAAAGACCCGGACATCGTCGTGCTCGCGGCCGATACGATCGTCTACATGCCCGACTTGCCTGTCGGCAGCCGTGTCCTCGGGCAGGCCAGAAGCAAGGAAGACGTCCAGCGTTTCATGGACAAATTACAAGGACGGTCCCACGAGGTCTACACAGGAATTGCCGTCGCAAGAGGCGAAGATCTCGCCTCGCGGCACGCCGTAACCAGGGTTCGCATGCGGGCCCTCGATGCTGC
>DASQWQ010000376.1:0-2867 GCA_035640175.1 Rubrobacter sp.
CTGAAATGCTAAAATGCGCCGCTTGCATGGGCCTCTATGCGCCCGATGGTTTCTTACGCACAAGGAGATTCGCCTTATGGACCAGCAGAGAGTTCTTATCACCGGCGGGGCCGGGTTTCTGGGGATCAACCTCGCAAGGCACCTCCTCTCCAGGGGCTACGCCGTTGCCTCTATCGACCTGGAGGAGTTCGACTATCCTGAGCGCGACCGCGTCGAGATCATCAAAGGCGACA
This sequence comes from Rubrobacter sp., assembly GCA_035640175.1. Taxonomy (GTDB): domain Bacteria; phylum Actinomycetota; class Rubrobacteria; order Rubrobacterales; family Rubrobacteraceae; genus Rubrobacter_D. The sequence goes on from DASQWQ010000376.1 coordinate 234, forward strand.
TCAGAAACAAAGCCCTGGTGGACCGGGCGGTAGAGGGCGCCGATTTGGTCGTCCACACCGCGGCGGCCCTGCCACTGTACTCGCCAGAGGACATCTACACCACCGACGTGGAGGGCACCCGCAACGTCCTCGATGCTTCTCTGCGGTACGGCGTAAAGCGCTTCGTCCACGTCTCCTCTACGGCCGTCTACGGGATACCGGACCACCATCCCCTCTACGAGACGGACAGGCTGGAGGGCGTAGGGCCTTACGGGCAGGCCAAGATCCAGGCCGAGATGATCTGCCTGGAGTACCGCGCCAAGGGGCTGACCGTCCCTATGATCCGCCCCAAGTCGTTTGTAGGTCCCGAGCGTCTCGGCGTCTTCGCGCTCCTCTACGACTGGGCGTACACAGGGCACAACTTCCCCATGATCGGCTCGGGAGACAACCGCTACCAGCTACTCGACGTCGAAGACCTCTGCGACGCGATAACCCTGACCATGACCCTCCCCGAGGAGCAGGTCAACGACACCTTCAACATCGGCGCCAGCGAGTTCACGACGATGAAGGAAGACTACCAGGCGGTCCTCGACTACGCGGGCCACGGCAAGAAGGTGGTCGGGTTCCCCGCGGCGCCGGCCATCTGGGGCCTGCGCGTCCTCGACTGGCTGAAGCTCTCCCCCCTCTACAAGTGGGTCTACGAGACGGCCTCCAGGGACTCCTTCGTCTCCATAGAGAAAGCACAGAGACAGCTAGACTACGCGCCGAAGTTCTCCAACAAGGAGGCCCTGATCCGCAACTTCCGCTGGTACCTCGACAACCTGAGCAAGTTCGAGAACGCCTCTGGGGTCTCGCACAGAGTGCCGTGGAAGCAGGGTGCGGTTGGGGCCCTGAAACGGTTCTTTTAGAGCAGGGGCGGTTCGCGAACCGCCCTCACACGAATCGCCCTTACAAGGAATGTTCGTCGAGCAATGACGCGGCGGACTGGTCGAGCATCCACTTTGGTCCGCCGGGGGGTTGGATCAGCGTAGCCGGATACGCGCGTGGATCCGCTTCGCCTTCGAGGATCTCCCCCAGTGCCTCAGCCTTGTCCTCGCCTGCGACGAGAAAGATGACGGCCCGCGCTGCGTTTATGATGGGGATGGTGAGCGTGATGCGGGTGGTATCCAGCTTGAGTACAGGGTTCGCCACGACCCAGCGGTCGTGGACCTCTATCGCCGAGGTCTCGGGGAAGAGGCTCGCCGTGTGGCCGTCGGCGCCTAAGCCGAGCAGGATCAGGTCGAACCGTGGAACATCCTCGGTCTGGAAGAATTTCCGCAACTCCTCTTCGTAGGCCTCCGCCGCCTCTTCCGGCGGCAGCTCGCCCCGCATCCTGTGGACGTTCGCGACCGGAACGTGGTCGAGGAGCACCTCACTGGCCATCTTGTGGTTCGAGTCGTCGTGATGCGGGGGCACGGCCCGCTCGTCCCCGAAGAAGACGTAGACTTTGCTCCAGTCTATCCGGTCGGCGCAGTCGCGGGCCAGGATCCCGTACATAGTCTCCGGTGTCGAGCCGCCTGAGAGCACGACGGCGAAACGCCCGCGCTCCTCGATGGCCTCCTCGGCCCTGGCCGCGAACTCGCGCGCAGCGGCCGTGGAGAGCTCTTCTGAACTACTGTAGACTTGGACACTCAAAGGTCGAGGATCTCCACGGCCTTACCCAGGGCACCTTCGTAGGCTTCGTCGCGCCCACGATAGCGCAGCTCTTCCCCAACCAGGACTCCGAGGTCGAAGGAGCCGAGGTGGACGGTGCGCTCGGCGAGCAGTTCGTCTCCCCGCATCACGGTGGTCCTCACGTCGGAGAGCTCGCGGTGGCGCGAGACCTGGAAGCTGTACTCGGGTGAGTACAGCCGAATGCGCCTCAGCCTGGCGTCGGGTGAATCGGGGGAGAGATCGACGAAGATCCGACCGGAGGGGCCGGAGAACTCTATGTTCTGGCCTTCGCCGTCACGGCTCTCGGGTGTCCATCCCAGGGTGGAGGCGAGCCAGCCGACGAGGAGCAGGGCCCTGTTCTCCCCGCCTGGCGCGTAGAGAACCTCTGCACTTTCGATCTTTTCGAGGTCTCCCGCCCGCTCGGGGGCGCCGAAGGTGTCGGCGAGCAGCGAGCGCCAGGGCGAGAGTGCGACCCATTGAAGATCCCCGATGGCCGGCATCTCGGGGTCTTCGACCAGGGCGGCCAGCTCGCGCAGGCAGGCCTCGCGGCTCTCCGATGCTGCCGAGTCCACGATGACCCGGTCTGCGAGATCGGCCATCGCCGCGAACCCCAGCGAGCGGGGCGAGAACTCGTCCGGGTACCACAGGAAGACAGGAAGGTCAGGGAGAAGGAGCGGTCCGGCGAGGCTCTCCAGGTGCGTCGCGGGAGAACCTTCGACGTGTATCGTCACCTGCTCGGCGCAGACCTGCGCCCCGCCACCCCTGACGTTGCAGAAGGCCGAAAGCCCCACGTCCACGTTCGACTCGCCCTCGGGGTCAGCGATAAATACCACGGCCCGCGCGGGGTGGCGGCCTGCCAGCTTCGAGACCGAGTTGGTGATCTCGGCCGCCGACTCCTCGTCTGTCACCACGATCAGGTTGAGCACGCTGGAGCGAAGGGCGAGCGTCCCGTCGTCGTTCGTA
>DASQWQ010000377.1:0-6483 GCA_035640175.1 Rubrobacter sp.
CCGCAAGGTACGAGCTGCGTGAACGTCGAGGCGCAGGTCATAGAGAGCATGGGCTCCGAGAAGTACATCTACTTCGAGCCGCCCAGGGAGCAGGCCGTTCACCTGGAGAGCATCGGCGAGTTGACCGAAGACGAGGAGGGCGGCGCCGAGCAGGACACCATGGGAGGGTCGGCCGAGGACGTCGGCGGCAACCTGATGGTCGCTCGTGTCGCGCCGGAGAGCACGGCGCGTGAGGGCCAGACAATGCGCCTGGTGGTCGACCCGAGCAAGATACGGATCTTCGATATGGAGACCGAACAGGCGATCCTGTAGGGAGATGGAACAACTGCGCCGGATGCGGACCACGCCGGGCCGCCGGGCTGCATCCGGCCAGAGTAGAAGTCTAGTGAGAGTAAAGTGTTGTGTCCTCGTAGAAAGGGCTAGTTGCGCATGACGGAGAGAAACGAAGGATCTGGAGCGTTCGCCGGGAGAAAGCTGAATCGGCGCGACTTCCTGAAGATGAGCGGCGCGGGGCTCGCGGGGGCGGCCCTGTTGGGGGCGACCGGTTGTGGCGGTGGCTCCGGTGGCTCTGGAGACCTGATCTTCGCCTGGGGGCCCGACGACGCGCAGAAGACCGTGGCAACGCTGATCAAAAAGTTCAACAAGCAGAGCGACTTTAATGTCGTCCACCGGGTGATGCCGGCCGATACGGGGAGCTACTTCGACAAGCTCAGGACCCAGCTGCAGGCGGGTAGCGGCGGCGTAGATGTGATCGGTGGGGACGTGATCTGGCCGGCGCAGCTCGCAGCCAGCGGTTGGATCGTGGATATGACCGACAAATTCCCCGAGAGCGAGCAGAAGAAGTTCCTCGACGGACCCCTACAGTCCGTCACCTACGACGGTAAGGTCTGGGGGGTCCCGTGGTACACGGACGCCGGGATGCTCTACCACCGCGCGGACCTTCTTGAGAAGAGCGGCTACTCGGAACCCCCCAAGACGTGGGACGAGCTCAAGGAGATGGCTGACAAGGTCAAAAAGGACGCGGGCATCAAATACGGCTTCGTCTTCCAAGGGGACGCCTACGAGGGTGGGGTGTGCAACGGTCTGGAGTACATCTGGACCCACGGCGGCGACGTCCTCGACCCGAGCGACCCGAACAAGGTCATCATAGATAGCCCCGAGGCGGCCGCGGGGTTAGCCACCGAGGCCAGCATGCTCTCGAGCGGCGTAGCGCCGGAGGCCGTCTCTACCTATCAAGAGTCCCAGACGGACCCGGCCTTTTTTGGGGAGCCGGGGGACGCGGTCTTCGCCCGGAACTGGCCGTACATGTACGCGTATGGTGGCACAAAGGGTTACCTGAAGCAGGACCAGGTGGGTGTCGGGCCGCTACCGGTGGATGAAGGTAACCCGCTGGCCAGCTGTCTCGGTGGGTGGGACATGCTCATCAACTCCCAATCGGACATGCAGGATGAAGCGTGGGAGTTCATCAAGTTCATGACCAGCGAGGAGAGCATGAAGTTCAGGGCGGTGAATGCTACGGTACTGCCGACCCGGAGCAACCTCTTGACCGACCCGGAGATAGAGAAGATACCGGTGGTCGCGCAGGGACGACCGGCGATAGAGCACACCCACCCACGCCCGGTCTCCCCGTACTATGCGGACATGTCCTTGGAGATGAACGAGCAGTTCAACGCTTGCCTCAAGGGCGACGTCTCACCGGAGCAGGCCGTAAAGACGCTGCAGGAGGACCTCCAGAGGATTATCGAGGCGGGATCTTAGCCACGGAGCACGCCCCCGGCGGCGACCGCCGGGGGCCGAAGATAGAGAGGTGAGGTGTGACGAGCGCCACAAGAGAGAAGAAGCGGCGAGGTGGCTGGATCAAGGAGGAGTTCGGCACCCCTGAACGGCGTCTACCCTACTACATGGTCCTGCCGGCGATTATCATCATCGTCGCCATAGCGTTTTTCCCGATCGTGTACTCTGTTTTGTTGAGCGTTACCGACTCGACCGTCGCCGGCTTCGGTTCGTTCGTCGGGGCGGAGAACTACGTCGAGATGTTCGCAAACCCGGACTTCTGGGAGGGCCTCAAGAATACCGTGATCTTCACGGTGGCGAGCGTGGCCTTGGAGTTCATCATCGGGCTAGGTGTCGCGCTGGCGATCAATCGTGCCTTCCGCGGACGCGGCCTCACGCGGGCTGCGGTTCTGGTGCCCTGGGCCTTCCCGACGGTTATCTCCGCGGTCATGTGGCGGCTCATGTTCCAAGATCAGATAGGCATCATCGCCGCAGTGGCGAATACCCTCGGCCTCATCAGCGAGCCGATCCTTGCCGACGCGACGCTCCTTCTGATCGCTTGCATCCTGGTTGACGTGTGGAAGACGATGCCGTTCGTGGCGCTTCTACTCCTCGCGGGCCTGCAGACCATCCCCGGTGAGGTCTACGAGGCGGCGAGGGTCGACGGGGCGAACGTGATGCAGCGTTTTTTCCGCATCACGCTGCCGCTACTGAAGGGAACAATCCTCGTGGCGCTGCTGTTCAGGACACTAGACGCCTACCGGGTCTATGACCTGTTCTGGGTGCTGAGCAGCGAGCAGCTGGAGTCCCTGAGCACGTTCGTATTCAAGAGCGTGAGGGTCAGCCAGTTGCTGTTCGCGCAGGGGAACGCGGCGTCCGTCTTCATCTTCGTGACGGCATTCCTGATCGCGTTGATCTTCATCAAGCTCTTCGGTATGCAGACCGGGACGGAGGAGTAGAGGATGGCTAGCGCAACGACTACCAAGGGGGCGACGGGTCGCAGCCCTCTAAGCATGGTTCTGTTTTACGTGTTCCTGGTGCTCTTCGTGTTTGTGAGCATGTTCCCGCTTCTGTGGGTCTTCAGGATGAGCATCGTGACCAAGGCGGACCTCCTGGAGTCGCCGGGGGTCACGGCGACCGCGCCGCCGGTCGTCGAAAGCTACAAGACCGTCTTTGGTAACCCGGACTTCATACAGGCACTCGTGAACAGCGTGATCGTCGCCGGGACGACGACGGTGATCTGCCTGTTCTTCGGCTCCATCTGCGCGTACGCGATAGCGAGGCTCCGCTTCCGCTTCAAGAGCCCGATAATGACGTTGATCCTCGCGATCAGCTTCTTCCCGGCGGTGGCGATTATAGCTCCATTGTTCATCCAGTTCACGGCCGTGGGGATCATAAACACTTACTGGGCCATGATCATCCCGGATGTAGTCTTCGCGCTGCCGTTGACGATCTGGATTCTGGTCGCCTTCTTCAGGGAATTGCCCGCCGACCTCGAAGAGGCCGCAAAGGTGGACGGGGCGACGACGCTACAGGCGTTCCGCAAGGTCATCGTGCCGCTCGCAGCGCCAGGGGTGTTCACGACGGCGATCCTGACGTTCATCCACGCCTGGAACGAGTTCCTGTTCGCCAACACGTTCATCTTCGACGCTGCCCACTACCCGGTCACGGTGGTGATCCCGAACTTCGCCACGGTCTACACTACAGATTACGGTGCACAGGCTGCGGGCGCGGTGGTGGTAACGATACCGCTCGTGATACTGGTCCTGATCTTCCAGCGCCGCATCGTCTCGGGGCTGACGGCTGGGGCTGTCAAGGGGTAGAGCTAGAAGGGAACGCCTCTGAATAAAGAGAAGTTCTGGGCGCGTGATCTGGAGCCAGGCTCCAGGTTGCGCGCCAGCTTCCTCGCCACGGACTCCACGGTCCGCAAGGACAGCCGCGGCGTACCCTACCTCTCCCTGAAGCTGGTCGACCGTACTGGCTCGGTCGACGCCCGCATGTGGGGGAAACTCCCGGAGGAGTTCCTCCATGAGGCACCGAGTCCGGCCTATGTGGATGTCGAGGGACACACCCACGAGTACCGTGGCACCCTGCAGGTGAAGCTGGAACGGTTGCGTCTCCTGCGGCCCGAGGACATCTCCGAGGAAGACTATCTTCCTGCCACGGAGTTGGACCGGCGGGCCCTCGCGGCGGAGCTCGAAAGCGCCGGGCGGGAGCTCGAGAACGAACACCTCAGAGGCCTCTTCGAGAAAATGGTCTCCGATGAGGATTTCTGGAACACGTTCTGCGAAGCTCCGGCGGCCAAGACGATGCACCACGCCAGAATAGGGGGCCTGCTGGAGCATTCGGTAAATTGCATGAGGATCGCCCGCGAGTTAGTCGAGCTCTACCCCGTAGACCGCGACCTGCTCGTCTTCGGCGCCATCTTCCACGACGTGGGTAAGGTGCGCGAGCTGTCCTGGGACAAGGGAGCTTTCGCGTACACAACGGAGGGCCGTCTGCTAGGCCACGTCGTGCTTGGAGAGCGTCTCGTGGCATCGTACGTCACCACCCTGCCTGGGTTTCCCGAGGAACTGCGTCTGAGGCTCTCTCACGTCCTGATCTCGCACCAGGGCGAGACGGAGTACGGATCGCCCGAGCGTCCCAAGACGCTGGAGGCCCTGCTCGTTCACCTCGTAGACAACCTCGACGCGAGGGCCGCCATGTACGTCGAGACTACGAAGAACGTGGCCCCAGGTGGCTGGAGCCATCACGAGAACCCGCTCCGACGCGCCCTCTACGTTCCGGAACAATAAAGCGACCTGCAGAGCTATTGACCTGCCGCGAATCACACATTCGGCCGTAGGCGTAAACCGGTAGCTGACAAGCTGAAATGCTGACAAGCGCCCGACAGGGCGCGTGCTGACGTGCTGACTAGCTGCTCTTAGCGCTTGTCTTCGTCCTCTTCGTCGTCGCCGGCCGCGGTGATCTCTTCCTTGAAGTCGTCGATGGCGCGGCGGGCTTCGGACACAAAGCGTCCCATGTCCTTGGCCATCTTTGGCAGCGAGCCTGGGCCGAAGATCACGAGGAAGATGAGCCCGATTATCACCATCTCTTGAGGCCCGACACCGAACATAAGACAGAATATAACCCGCGGACGTGCAGGTTACAAACAGCCGCGACTCGCCGGCCCCGGCAGCGTATATACTCACCGTATGTCCTCTTTCGTGAGAGACCGCCGTTGATCTCCTGGGGTGTGGCGCGCACCATCGCCGTGACGCTCGCCTCCCGCACCGAGCGGGGGCCTGCAGGCGACTTCGATTACGCGGGCGCCGTGGAGAATACTATCGACCCGCTCTCGAAGTTCACAGGTATCGAGCTGCCACAGGGACCGCCCAGCGGCCGCCAGCTAAGGATCGCGGATAGGGCAGAGTGGATCGACTTCAACATCGAGGGCTTCGGAAGGCTGATGGAGCCTGTCGTACAGCGTGCCGCAGTCGGCGCCGGCGACCTTACCTGGGCCGTTGGAGGTGTGACGCTGACTGCCCAAGTTGGTCTTCTGCTCGGGTTCCTCTCCTCGCGGGTTCTGGGACAGTACGATACAGGACCGCTGCTCACACCTGGGCGGGCCGGAGAGCCTGGCAAGGTCTTCTTCCTCGACGGGAACATAGTCTCGGCCGCTGGGCGGCTCGGGGTTCCCGTCGACGGGCTGCGGCTCTGGATCGTGCTGCACGAGATGACCCACGCGCTCCAGTTCGAAGGATATCCCTGGCTACGCAGGCACCTCGGGGAGCTCCTGGAGAGCCTGATCTCACCTCTCGCCGAGCGGCTCGGACTGCATGAGACGCTACGACGCCTCTTAGGAAACATGAGGACCGGCGGCCGGTCGGTAGAGCTGCTGATGAGCCGCTCCCAGCGCGAGTCCTTCGACAGGATGCAGGCTGCCATGTCGGTGATCGAGGGCTACTCGGATTTTGTGATGCACCACGTCGGCAAGGGCCTTGTGCCCCACTACGAGGACCTGAAGGAGCGCATGGCGAGAAGCAGAGTCCACCGCCCGCCCCTAGAGACCGCCGTGTTTCGCCTGACTGGCCTCGACGTGAAGTTCGAGCAGTACAGACTCGGCGAGCGCTTTGCCGACGCCGTGGTCAGGCGTCAGGGGATGGAGGGCCTGAACCGTACCTGGGAGAGGCCCGAGAACCTTCCCTCACTCGAAGAGGTGCGCGATCCAGGCCTCTGGATGTCGAGGCTTGGATCGTCCTAAGATGGAGAGAGGATCAGGCCCGCACTCCTCTACTCTAGGCTACGAGTTCGCCCGCGAGGAGGAGGCGAGGGCTGCAGCCTCAGACCTCGACCGGCGCTTTACACAAAACGAGCTTGCAGGCCTTCGTATCTACCGCGTCCGCTGGAACGGCAACTACCTGGTCGAGGCCGCGTTCTCCGACGGTACACCCGAGGCGCGTCTGAAAGACGCCGTCGCCCTCCTCGGCGAGTCTGGCATCCCGGTACACCCTGACGACCTCGCTGACTACAAGCGGGCCACGGATGAACACACAAGCTTGCCTGACTGGCTGCGCCGCTTCTTCGGCGCTTGAAAGCACGCTCCGGCCTGAGGCCTCTGCTTGTCAGCACGTCGCCTCCCTCCGGTCGGCGGCTTGTCAGCACTTCAGCAAGTCGTCCCGTAGCCTCGCCAAAAGTGTAGAACCCGACTGCCGCTGGTGGCGGTTCGTC
>DASQWQ010000378.1:0-6436 GCA_035640175.1 Rubrobacter sp.
CTCTTCGATCTGCCCTAGCGTGACGGCGCAGAAAGGCAGGCGCACGAACCTGTCGCCGTTCGCCTCTCCCCCTCTCTCAGGATCTGCGAAGAAGGCCGCGCCGGGCGTGAGCACGAGCCCGACGTCTATAGCCCGGCCTACGAGGTCTTGCGTGTTCGCATCCTCAGGAAGCATCACGCTCACGAAGAACCCGCCCGGGGGGATGAACGCCTGGGCGCCGGGCAACTCGCGGCGTACCGCGCCTGCCATCGCCTTCCAGCGGGGTGTGTACAGGTCCTTCAACCGCTCTATATTCGGTCCTAGGAGCCCGCGGCGCAGGTACTCGGCGACGGCAGCCTGCGTGGGAAGCACGGGAGAGAGGTACGTATCCTCGCCAAGCGCCGTCACCCCCCTTATGAGGTCCTCGGGTGAGATCATGAACCCCACCCTTATGCCAGGGCTCAGGAGCTTGCTGAACGAGCTCATCGTGATGATTCGTGAGGGGTCGATCTCCCGCAGCAGCGGAACGTCATCGCCCTCGTAGCGCAGCTTGCGGTAAGGGATGTCTTCGATTACCCAGAAGCCGTAGAGGCCCGCCAGTTCCACGACCCGCCGCCGCTTCTCCAGGGAGAGCGTTGCCCCTGCGGGGTTCTGGAAGTCAGGGACGAGGTACAAGAAGGCAGGAACCTCGCGTCTCAGCGCCGCCTCAAGCCGTTCGATGCTTATGCCGTCCGCTTCCAGCGGGATCCCCATGGTGCGCGCCCCGCGACGTCTGAAGGTCTTGATCGCACGGTCGTAGCTAGGCTGCTCCGTATAGACCGCAGCACCGGGCTTGACGAGATAGGAGGAGAGGAGATCCTGCAACTGCAACGAGCCGTTACCGATCAGGATCTCCTGTGGCGAGACCCGGTATTCGTCGGCCAGTTCCTCGCGCAGCGGCGCGTAGCCGGGCTGCTGGCCGTACTGCAATACGACGCCGGGATTCTCCCTGACCGCCGCGTCGAAACAGGCCCCCAGTTCTTCGGTCGGGAACGCCTCTGGCGGCGGGACGCCGCGCGTAAAGATTATCTTATCTGCCATGTTCACAAGCCTCCGCCTCTGTCTCAGGAAGCCCGCATCATCGCCCGGCCCGCGCCCCAGCGCAACCCACCAGAGTACCTTTTACAGGTGATGAGCACCTCCTGCAGGGTCGACGTGTTACCAAGCCGTCGACCGGGAAGGAGCCGAAAGCCGATCGTTCTAGGAAACTTGCTCCATCTCCGGCTGGACGGCGGGAGATGTATAGGAGAGGCATCTGGGTCCGAGGAGTTGTTTCAGTTCGGCGTGCAGGTCGGAGGAATCTCTTATGTCTCCGATCTTCTCCTCGAGCATACCGTCGCCGGAGACGAGGAAGGCCGGGCTCTCCCCCTGATGTCGCAGCAGAAGCTCGAACGCTTCCTTGGCCACCTTCCGCGAGAGGCCGACGAACGCGCCGGCGTCGAGGTACACGGGGTCCGCCCCAGGTTCGAGATGAAGCTCCTCCATCTCCAGCGCCACGATGCGCGGGATGCCTTCTTTCATCTCGACCTTCCCCTTGACCTTGAGGACCGCGTCCTCGCGCACGCACGCTGAACATCTGGCGTAGACCCGCGGGAAGACCATGACCTCGGCGAGGCCCCGCGTGTCATCGAGCTGGAGCATGGCCATCATGTCGCCCTTGCGCGTCGTGTTGGTCCGCACCGAGGTCGCGAGCCCCCCGATCCACACGATGGCCCCGTCCTTGTAACCTTCGAGATCTGAGACCGTCGTGTCCGTATGCTTTTTGAGCTTGTGCAGAACGGGACGCAAGGGGTGATCGGAGACGTAGAGGCCTAGGGCCTCCTTCTCCCACTCCAGGCTCTCGCGGTGGTCTTCCTCGACGTCTGGAAACTCGGGCTTGGGCGGCGCGAGCTCGGACGCATCGAACATCGAAAACTGGTCCTCGTGCGCACCTTCCAGGCCCCTGGTGGACCGTTCGACAGCCTTGGCGTGGACCGCGACCATGGCGGCCCGCGAGGGCCCGACGTTGTCGAAGGCGCCACACTTTACGAGGGATTCCAGAGTCCGCTTGTTGTATGTCTTCGGGTCGACACGCTCGCAGAAGTCGAATATGTCCTGGAAGGGTCCACCCTCCTCCCTGGCGGAGATGATCGAATCTACGCAAGAGTCCCCGACGTTCTTGACGGCAGAGAGCCCGAAACGGATGGTCTCCCCGACCACCGTAAAGCGGCGCCCGCTCTCGTTTACGTCGGGCGGGAGGACCTGTATCTTCATCGCCCTGGCCTCAGCGACGTACTGGGGCACCCTGTCCTTGGTGTTCATCACGCTGCTCATGAGGGCCGCCATATACGCCTCGGGATAGTGGGCCTTGAGGTATGCGGTCTGGAAGGCCAGGAACGAGTAGCATGCGCTGTGGCTCTTGTTGAAAGAGTATCCTCCGGCCTTCTCCATCCAGTTCCACAGCTCCTCGGCGCCCTCCTTAGAGACGTCGCTCGCCGCGCAACCGGCCATGAACTTGTCCCTGAGCGTGGCGAGCATCGCCGCGTTCTTCTTGCCTATGGCCTTTCGCAGCGTGTCGGCCTCGCCCGGAGTAAATCCTCCCAAAGACTTGGAGATCTCCATCAGCTGTTCCTGGTAGGCAGCGACGCCGTAGGTAGGCTCCAGGATCGGCTTTAGTCGCTCGTCCAAGTACCTGACGCTCTCGGGGTCGTGCTTGCCGCGCTTGAAGTTGGGGATGTAGTCCATCGGACCAGGCCTGTACAGGGCGTTCATGGCCACGAGGTCGTCGAAGCGGTCCGGCCTGACCTCCTGGAGCATCCGCTGCATCCCGCTCGACTCGAACTGGAAGACCCCGAAGGTGTCGCCCCTGGCGAAGAGCTTCAGAGTCTTCGCGTCGTCGAGAGGGATCGAGCGAATGTCAGGTTCCTCGCCGCCACCCCGGCGGATCGTTTCGAGGGTCTCTTCGATCACATCGAGGTTCCTCAAGCCGAGGAAATCTACCTTGAGCAATCCCAATGCTTCCACGTCGGACATGGGATGCTGGACCATGACGGACCCCTCGTCCCTGGCGACACGCTGTAGCGGCACTATGTCTGTGAGCGGCTCCTCCGAGATGACGACGCCGGCGGCGTGGGTCCCCGCGTGGCGGGCGAAACCTTCTATCTCGAAGGCGGTGTCGAGCACCTGCTTCGCGGCCTCATCCTGCCCCACGAACTGAATGATCTCACGCGCGGGACCTGGGTGTTTGTCCCCGGCGACGTAGGAACCGTTCTCGGGGCTCAGCACGTCGCGGAGTGTGGTCCCGACAGGCTTATCGGGGATGAACTTGGCGAGCTTGTCCGTGTCCGAGTAGGGGTACTGGTAGATCCGTCCGGAGTCCCTGATGGCCGCCTTCGCGCCGATCGTCCCGAACGTGATGATCTGGGCGACATGCTCGTTGCCGCCGTACTTGTCAGTGACGTAGCGCATCACCTCCGAGCGCCCCGAGACCGAGAAGTCTATGTCCACATCAGGCATGTTTATGCGGTCGGGGTTCAAAAAGCGCTCGAAGAGCAGAGAGTACTCGAGGGGATCCAGGTCCGTGATCTCGAGCGCGTAAGCGACGATGGAGCCGGCCGCAGACCCACGTCCCGGTCCTACCGCGATCTTCCTGTCCTTCGCGTACTTGACGAAGTCCCAGACGATCAGGAAGTAGTCCGCGAAGCCCATCTTCCTTATGGTCTCCAGCTCGAACTCCAACCTGCTGAGCACCTCCCGGCTCTTCGCCAGCCCGCCGTAACGCCTCGCCAGTCCCCGCTCGCACTGCTCCCTCAGGTATTGGTCGGCTGTGTACCCTTCTGGCTTCGGGAAGTTCGGCAGGCGTGTTTTGCCTAGTTCGATCCCGACGTCCTCGACGCTCTCGACGACCTTGATGGTGTTCTCCAGCGCCTCGGGATGGTCGGGGAAGATCCTGGCCATCTCCTCTACGGTCTTGACGTAGAACTCCTCGCCCGAGAACTTCATCCTATTGGGGTCGTTGTAGAACTTGCCGGTCCCGATGCAGAGCAACACGTCATGCATCCTGGCGTCGTTCTTCGTGGTGTAGTGCGAATCATTGGCCGCAACGAGCGGGATACCGGTCTCTTTGTGAAGCCTGAAGAGACCATCATTGACGCGCCGCTGCTGTTCGATGCCGTGGTCCTGCATCTCCAGATACACGTCGTCGAAGATCTCAGCGTATTCGAGCAGGAGCCTTCGCGCCTCATCGAAACACCCCTCCAGTATCCTGGTAGGGATCTCAGCCGAAAGGCAGCCGGAGAGGCATATGATCCCACGCCCATACTTCCTCAGCATCTCCATGTCGACCCGCGGCTTGTAGTAGAAGCCCTCCAGAAACCCGCAGGTGGAGAGCTTCATGAGGTTCCTGTAGCCCTCGGCGGTCCTGGCAATCAACGTAAGGTGGTAATAAGGTGCGCGACTCCGGTCATTCCGGTCGGCCGTGACGTAGACCTCACAGCCCATCAAAGGCTTTATACCGGCGTCCCTGGCCTCCTTGTAGAACTTGACCGCGCCGTACATCACACCGTGGTCCGTAAGCGCGAGCCCGGGCATTCCCTGGTCCCTCGCAAAGGAGATGAGGTCCTTGATCCGGCTCGCCCCGTCGAGCATCGAATACTCAGAGTGACAGTGCAAGTGCGCGAAGGCGCCGCCCGACGTAACCGCCAACCTTCCTCCCTCTACTCTCGGGTTTCGGCGACGCCCCGGAAAGAGCGCCGCCGGTCGCCTGTTCTCCCCGTCGATACCCAACGCGGGCTACTATAAGGCACGCAACCGCAGGTTGTCTAGAGTACCTCGACCACAAGTTGAGGCATGTTTTGCAGGACTTTTCAGGCCAGCGTTTCAGTGCGCTCCGGCCTGCGGCCTCAGCTTGTCAGCCAGGTCTCGCACTCGCGAAGCTGACAAGCTGAAATGCTGTCAAGCGCCCAACAGAACGCGTGCTGACAGGCTGACAAGCTGAGCGTGCTTAATCCTCGTCGTCTTTCCACAGAACCCAGTTAAGTGCTATCTGAGCGCTGAGGACGGCGAACAGAAGGGCGAAGAGGCCGTGGCTGAAATCGTGGCGCCAGGCTGTGAAGACGACGAGGGCGCAGGAGACGGCGAGGGCTGAGACGACGAAGAGGAGGGTGATCCCGAGCACCGCCGCACGGAGTGCCCTTCTGACGATACCTTCCTGGCGGTCTCGGCTCTGTGGCAGGCCGGCACCGCGCGCCACGGGTTCAGTCCTTTTTCCCTGAGCTGGTGGAGGACTCGGCCGGCTTCTCTTTGCTCTTTTTCTCATCCGAGCGGGACCCGTTGTCCCCGTTGGTGCTCTTGGAGGTGTCTTTCTGTGCGGCCTCTTTCGGGCCCTTCTTGCTGTAGTCTGTCGAGTAGAAGCCCGAGCCCTTGAACGAGATACCGACAGGATGGAGGACTTTCCTGACCGGGGCGCCGCACTCGATGCAGGACGCGAGGGAGTCTTCGGACAGCTTCTGCATCACGTCGAAGAGGTGCCCGTTTTCACACTTGTATTCGTAGATCGGCATCCAGCCTCCATTATAGGTGCTCGTGAATCCAGATTATACAGGCTGGATAGACTTCCGGTTCCGTCCGCCCCAGGCGGCTATCATGGACGCTTGCCCGGGTCGAGTTCCCCCGAGCCGAAGTCCTGCCTCAGGTGCTGGCGTGCGGCCTCGACGAGCCTGGGATCAGCGCAGATCTCCTCTATCTCGAGGGGTGAAGCATTGCGCCGCACGTACTCCTCTTTTACCACGTCGCCCAGGTGCGCCCCTTCGCCCAGGCGGTGGATGATGTACTCGACGACCCTCTCCTCCCGTGCGGAAGGCTGATTGCGGCCAAACAACCTGTCCCAGAAGGATCTTTTTTCGCCTCGTGGCATGCTTTCCTCCTCACCGCGGGTATCGTCCCACACTGAAGTTTACCGATTTGCAGGTTCTCCGTACAGGGCATCAAGGGACGGACTGCGCCTCCAGAACGGGCCCCCTACGCCCGCGCGTGGACGCCGACCAGGGACTCGGCGATCTGGACTGCGTTCGTCGCCGCACCCTTGAGGAGGTTGTCTGCGACGCACCAGTACTGGACCATACGCCCCTCCACGCGTACCCGCCCGACGTAGGTCCCATCCTGACCGGCGACCTGGAGAGGCGTGGGGAACTCAGATGGGTCGTCAGGGAGACCGACGCCGGGCGCAGCCCCCAGCGTTTCGAGCACCTCCGGGAGCGTCGCTTCGCGCTCCGTCTCGACGTAGACGCTCTCGGCGTGGCCCGTGTGGACCGGAATCCTGACGGCGGTCGCGAAGACGGGAAGGTCGGGTAGAGAGAGGATCTTGCGGGTCTCCTCCCTCATCTTGGTCTCCTCGGTGGTGTATCCGTGGTCGCCGAGGCCCCCGATCTGGGGTATGGCG
>DASQWQ010000379.1:0-11581 GCA_035640175.1 Rubrobacter sp.
CGTGGCTGCCAGCGTGCACGACGACCAGGTCGACCCCCAGCGCGCCTGCGGCGGCCAGCTCGTGGGTCAGGGCCAGCACCGAAAGATCCCGCTGCTCCTCGCTCGTGGAGGCAAGGTTTATAAGATACTTCGCGTGTGCGACGACCGGCGAGATGTCCAGTTCACGGCTTCCCTCGACGAAGGTATCGGCGTCCTGGCGTCGCCTTGGGTCAGCCCAGGCTTGCGGGTTGGAGAGGAAGATCTGGACAGTCTCGCACCCGAGCTCGCGCGCGGCCCAAAGGGTCCTGGCAAGCCCGCCGGAGGTCGGAAGGTGCCGTCCTATTCTGTTCGTCCTCTTTGGCATGGCGGGGATTCTACCGGCCTGCGGCAGCGCTCGCCAGGAGAGATATAATCTCGTGAGACCATCAGGATGATCGGAAGGAGCCAACCGCATGGCGGTCGAAGGAAAGGTAGCGAAGGTTCTGGGAAACAACGAGATCGTTATAAACCGCGGAAGAGGAGAGGGCGTCCGTCAGGGCATGCTCTTCGAGATCTTCGCTCCTGAGGGCGAGGAGGTCTGGGACCCTGATACGGGCGAGACGCTTGGCACCGTCGAGGACGTAAAGGCGAAGGCCGAGGTTACAGAGGTCAAGGACAGGCTCGCCGTTGCCCGTCTACAGAACGTGCAGGATACGCCGTTCGGGGCTGTCAACATCGGGGAGATGCAGGAGAACCTGCAGCGTATGTTCGGGCAGATGTTCGGCGAAGGCGTCCAGATCCGCGGCTTCGGCGCCACGGCGGGCGACGACCCCGACCTCGAGTCAATGCTCGGCGGCCCCCTGCAGGACCTCTCACAGGTGCAGGTCGGAGACGCCGTGCGCGAGATCAAACGCCGCTAGACTCAACGTAAGTACCCGGCATTGAACAACCTCTCCCGCCTACCGGTGACGTTCGGCCTCATAGCCTCCTGTGTGGCCGTGTACGTCGCCGTCGCGCTCATGGGCCAGGGCTACGGTTACCCACTGAACTTCGGGCTGGTGACACAGCCTCCCGAGGTGCTTGCGCAGGGCGCCCTCGCGCCCGCCGCCGTCGCCGATGGCAGAGTGTGGCTCTTGCTGTCGAGCATGTTTCTGCACTCGGGGTTCATCCACCTGGCTCTTAACATGGTCTCTTTGTACTTCCTCGGCTCGTTCGTAGAGCAGGCGTTCGGGCGAAGCCGTTTTCTCGCGCTCTACCTCTCCAGTGGGCTCGCCGGGGGCATCGCCTACCTCTACTTCGGCACCTTCGACAGATCCGCCGTAGGGGCTTCTGGCGCGATCTTCGGTCTCCTCGGAGGTGTGCTCGGTTACTCTGTACGCCGCGGCACCTTCTCCTGGCAGAATCCCCTGATCCGCCAGCTCCTGATCCTGACCGCCGTGAACCTCTACGTCGGATTCTCCATCCCCAATATCAGCAACACGGCGCATATCGGCGGTCTCCTCGGCGGAGCCGCATTCGGATGGCTCACGGCACCCACCGTCTACTCCAGCAAGACGCTGCGCACGGCGACACCGACCATCATCCTGTTCGGCGCAGAACTGATCCTGCTCGCCCTCTGGCTCCAATAGCATTTCAGCACGCTACGCCCTTCGGGCTTCGCTTGTCAGCCAGTTAGCCAGAACTTACGCACGCGAAAGCTGAAGTGCTGAAGTGCTGACAAGTCGCCTGGCGGAGCCGGGCGTCGTGCTGACTAGCTGAATCGCTGAAGTGCTATCAGCCCGGCGGCGGTGAGGACGAGCGTCGCCACGAACATGATGCCGGCCAACCTGGTTGTATCCTCGGCCTGGGCCTCGGGGAGCAGGTGTGCGGCGCCGATGTAGGCGAGCACCCCTCCGGCGACACCGGTCAGTAGACCGAGAGTGCCTTCTCCTGGCGCGGGGAAGGCCACGGTCAACGCCGCTGCCGCCGGTATCGCCAGCCCGAGCAAGACTGCGGTCCTCATGACCCCTGACCTTCCGACCTGCGCAGCAAGCAGGACGGCGGCGAGGGAGATCCCAACGGGTATCTGGTGAACTAGAACCCCGAGCCCTACGAGCCAGGAGGTGACGGCTCCAGCTTTGGCGCCTACGCCGAGAACGAATCCGTCGGCGAGGTTGTGGACGGCTAATCCTAGGACGAAAGGTCCGAGCGCGTGTTTGTGGACGTGCTCGTCGGGCAGGTGGTGCGTGTGGGCCCTGGTGAACGCCTCGGTCATGAACAAGAGGGCGAACCCTCCAACGAACCCGGCGACCGCGGCCTCTCCACCAAGCTCGAGACCCTCGGGGAAGAGGTCGACGAACGCGAGCGCGAGCAGTATCCCCGCGGCGAAGGCGGCAGCGTAAGACCGGCCCCTGGCTCCCAACTCTCCACCGAGTAGAGCGAGAAGGCTCACCACCGAAAAGCCCCCTGCGGCCAGCGAAGCCATCAGGATCGCGTTCACAGCCGCCACCCGCCATCCACCGTGGCGCCGTGCAACCCTACCTTACACCCCTCTACCCGCAGTCGGAGCACCTCCCGTAAACCTCCAGGCTGTGCGCACGGACATCTGCAAGATAGCAGGGGGATTCTTGCGCGTCAAAGCAGCCCGGTTGGGAGATTGCGGGTCGGCTGTCAAGTTCTGCGAAATCTTTGTAAACTCTCTCGAACTCGTGGCTTCCGGAAATCACAAGCGGCTGGCGCTATTTGCCCGCTCTATTCTGAGCGGTCGCGACTGGGTCTACCTTTGCGGTTTGCTGGTTCCTCTGGTGGTCTACAATCTGGTGTTGAAGGGAATCCGGATAGACTCTCAGGAAGAACTTCCGGGGGGATTCGCCGCCTTCGCCTTGATCCGTTCGGACCTGCTCTTCAACCTCGGGTACATGTTCCTCTGGGTCGGACTATTCACCCTAACGCGGCAGAGTCGTCTCCGCTGGCCTGTGGTAGTCCTCTTCCACACGGTCACGATACTCGTCATTGCGACGACGACCTCGGCCCACGGATACTTCCAGGAGACCGGCTCGACGCTCAGCCTCAACGTCATCACGTACTCACTCAAATCACTGGGAGAGATCACAGACGTAATCGGCAGCGTAACGTCGCTGGCTATCTGGGCCTGGGTTCTGGTCATCCTCGGCTATATAGTGCTTGGTCCCTGGATAATAGCGACGCTCGTCTGTGGAAAGCGTGGGGAGCCTGGGTCCTTCGGTTCTCCGTCCACATCCAGGCTGTTCGCCCTCGGGGCATTCACTACGTCGCTCGGGCTCATCTTCCTCTCGCTGCCGGTCGGTGCCGGAGTGGCCGGCAAATCCTTCTCTAGGGACGCCGTCGTCAACGTTGTCATGTCAGAGGTGGAGCACGCGAAGCTCAGAGGCCTTGCCGCGAACGCCACTTCGATAGAGCCTCCTGTGGATACCCGCCTGCAGGAGACCACCGAGACCGAGAAGAAGAACGTCGTCCTGATCCACCTCGAGTCTGCCAGGGCGCGCTCCACGACGCCTTACAACGAGGACCTGGACACGACACCCTACCTCGACACACTCTCGAAGAATAGCCTCCTGGCCGAGCGTGCATACACGATCGTCCCCCACACCTCCAAGGCCGTTACCTCGATAAACTGTGGCATCGATCCGCACCTCGTGCGTGAGATCACCGAGGCCGAGCCCGGTGGCGTCCCCGCCCGGTGCCTGCCCGAACTCTTGAAGGAGCAGGGGTATAACTCCGTCTGGTTCTCATCGGCGACCGAGCACTTCGAAGACCGCAGGGACCTGGTCGAGAACTTCGGCTACGATGATTTTCAACCTGTCGAGACTATGGAGACAGAGGGTTTCCAGAAATCCAACTACTTCGGCTATGAGGACGATATCATGCTCCAGCCGAGCAGAAGTTGGTTAATGCAACACAAAGACGAACCTTTCCTTGCGACCTACCTCGGGGTCACGGGACACCACGACTACCGACCTGTCGACCGTTACGGGATAAAGGATTACTCGAACCTCCCCGCGCTCGACCACTACCAGAACGAGATGCGCTACCTCGATTTCTTCGTGAGGAACGTCATCGACCAGTACAAGGAGCTGGGGCTATACGAGGACACGATCTTCGTGATCTACGGCGACCACGGGGAAGGATTCGGGGAGCACGACCTCTTTCAGCACGACAACACCATCTACCAGGAGGGGCTCAAGGTACCCTTCATCATCCACGCGCCTGGACGCTTTGAGGAAGGCAAACGCGTTGAGTCGCTGACGAACCAGCTCGACATCCTACCCACCCTGTTCGATATGCTCGGCTTCGAGGTCACAGGCGGCCATTACCCCGGGAGATCACTCCTCGGCCCGCCGCAGGAGGACCGTACATTGTTCTTTTCTTGCTTCGACGAGTACAGGTGTCTCGCCAGCATCCAGGGAACAGAGAAGTACATCTACTTCTTCGGCAACCAGCCTGAGGAGGTCTACGACCTGGCGTCAGATCCTCTGGAGAGGAACACCATCGCAGACGAATTGAGCAGAAAGGAGCTCAAAGACAAACGTCTGCAGGTGCTCGCGTGGTACTCGAAGGTCAACGCCATGTACGGGAAGCGAGACCCGTAGCCCCGTCAGCGGGTTTGTGGCCGTTTGCGCCTGGACCCCGAGTGCCTCAGGAACAGGATCATGGCGAAGCCCAGTGCCAGGACGCTGCTAACGAAGAGGTTCCCGCGGATAGTTCCGCCGATGAGGAAAGCCGGGTCGACGCGGAGGGCCTCCACAAAGAAGCGTCCGAAGGAGTAGAGGCTCACGTAGAGCACGAAGAGGTCGCCGTCTTTTAGACGGTCCGCGAAGCGGCGGGCCACCCACAGCAGTATCAGGCAGACCACAACGTCCCAGATCGACTCGTAGAGAAAGGTCGGGTGAAAGGCCGCGGCGTCTGAGTACCCGACGGTCCTGTTTTCCGGCGCTATCCGGATGGCCCAGGGCAAGTCCGAAGGCCGTCCAAAGAGTTCCTGGTTGAAGTAGTTGCCCCAGCGCCCGATCGCCTGGGCGAGAACCAGTCCGGGTGCGACGGCGTCAGCGAACGCCCACGGGCTTATGCCCCGGATTCGGGCGAAGATCAAGAGCCCCACAAACCCCCCGACGATGCCGCCGTAGATCCCCAAGCCCCCGTTCCAGACCTCGAACACACCGGGGAACGGGTCGCCCGAGTAGAGCCCGTAGTCGGTGATGACGTGATAGGCCCTGGCGCCGACAAAGCCAAGAGGTACGGTAAAGAACAGCGAGTCGAGGGCCAGGGTGCCGTCGTAGCCCTTGCGCTCCAGTTCCCTCCCTGTGAGCCAGGTCGCGACGATGATGCCTAACGCTATACACAGCCCGTAGTAGCGAACGGCGAAGGGTCCTACCTCGAACATTACAGGGGAAGGCGGGCTCGGCAGGGAGAGAAGGTTCACGCTACTCTAGCGGGGCTGCTTCCGATTCGCTCTCCGTGGAAGCGCGGTCCGCAGGGTCCAGCGGGGGGGTGCCCGTCGGGTGCGGGTCCTTGGGCGACTGCTCGACGCCGTAGTAGGCCTCGAGTATGTGGCGCACGGCCGGTCCGGCCGTCATCTCCGAGCCCTCCTGGAAAGTGCCGCCGCCCTCGATCATCGTGACGACGACCAGCGGCTGCTCCTCTTGGCCCTCAGCCCAGCCGGCGAACCAGTTCACGTAGTCCCTCCCGGCTGGCAGCTCGCCGGTGCCGCTCTTCCCGACAACCGGGAGGGTTGAGTCCACGAAGACCGGTCCCGCGGTGCCCTCCTTCTCCGTGACGCCCCTCAGGCCCTTTATCACGAGGTCGATCTGGTACTGGTTCGTGTCTACCCGTCCGGCGGGCTTGGGGGAGATCGTCTCCACCACGTTCCCGCTCTGGTCAGTGATCTCCTTGCCGACGTGCGGGGTGACGAGGGTGCCGCCATTGTAGAGGGCGGAGTAGGCCCGGGCCATCTGGAGCGGGGAGACGAGCAGGTCGCCCTGGCCGATAGCGAGGTTCACCCAGTCCCCCACGCTCCAGTAGGCCTCTTCTGTTGTACCGTGTAACGCCTTGTACAGCTCCTTCATCCCCTGCTCGGTGGGGACGCGCCCCTCGGTTTCGCCGCTGAGGTCGATGCCGGTGATCCTACCGAACCCCCACCGCTCGTAGTAGTGTGGTAGCCAGTCCTTATCCGGAGTCTGGTTCCAGATCCAGTCGGCGACCTGGTAGAAGAAGATGTCGTTGGAGTCGGCGATGGCCTCGGAGAGGTTCTGGGGGCCATGGTCGCCGAGGAACTGGTAGTTGGGGCTGTTCTGCCGCCAGCTCCTGTAGCACGGGCTCGCCGAGACGCTCGACGGCATCCAGCAGCCCGTCCCGTTCATGCTAGCCGTATCGTTGACGATCGTGTAGGCGTCTATGACGCCGGCGGCCAAGCCGGCTATCCCCGTGAAGATCTTGAACGTCGAGGCACCCGGCTGCCCGCTGACGATCGCGCGGTTGAGGAACGGATCGTTCGACCTGTTGGATAAGAGGTAATTGTAGGTGGCGAGTTCCCTTCCGCCGGAGATGCCGCCAACGAACAGTTGCGGGTCGAAGTCGGGACGGCTGGCCATCGCCAAGATCTCCCCATTCTCGGGGTTCATGGCTACGACAGCCCCGCCCCTGCCGTCGTAGCCCGCCTCCCAGGTGCGCTCCAGGGCCGCGTCGAGCTCTTTCTCGACGACCCTCTGCAAATCAATGTCAATAGTTAGGGTGAGGTTGTTGCCAGGTTCGGGCTCCGTGACGTGGTCGGGTAACTCCTGGCTTGGGTTCACGTTTATGGGGATACCGTTTTCGTCCACAAACCTGCCCATGGAATCGACCCTGCTCCCCTCGGGGACTATGCGCCCGAGGGCATCCACATTGTAGGTTCTATGGCCTGCTTTACCGCGCAGCACCTCCTCGTAGGAGAGCTCGACCCCGCTCTTGCCAACGATAGAGTCAGCGGGCAGGCCATCGAAAGGTTCCTGCTTCAGCTCATCCTGGGTTACGGCGCCGGTGTACCCGAGGATGTGGGAGGCCACCCTGCCTCCGGGATAGCTTCGCACCCAGTCGTCGTTCACGGCGACACCCCGAAACTCCCCGGTGCGCTCGCTGACATAAGTCACCGCGTCGCGGCCCGCGTTCTCCTTTACCAGGATAGGGCTGTACTGGCTACCGGTTTCCTTCGCCGCGTCGTAGCGGGCCAGGACAGCCTCGGTGTCAGCCCCGACTACCGTTGCCAGCTCCCTAACTTTGTCCCTGGAGATCTCATCCGGTATGACGGTAACGTTCAGCCCTGGGACGTTGTTGGCGAGGATCTTGCCGTCGCGGTCGTAGACCACGCCCCGCTGGGCGGATATCTTGATGTTGGTGTGTTGCGTTGCCCTCGCGGCGAGGGTGTAGTCCTGGCCCGTGAGGACCTGCAGGTACCACAGCCTTGCGCCAAGGATGAGGAAGACCGCGCCGATCAGAACCGCCAGAGAGACTACCCGCACCTGCATGTTGCCCTTGGTCATCGGCGGCGTCTCCACACGCTTTTTCGCGGGGTTCGCCTGCTTTTGCTCTCTCACCGGCAACCGGAGCAACCTCTACCCCTCTTCCGTAGCGAGCACTACCGCCTGGTCACTTTTTCGGCCTGGACGATCAAACGCCTGGAGTAATCCGGCAGCGTACACGTCTGTAGCGACACTATGTTCCTGCCTTGTAGCGGCCTCGTCACCGACACATCGTCCGGGTCCACGACAAAGGTTCTGAACACCTTGTAGACGTAACGCTTGCCCGCCGAGTCGGTGATAAGGACCCTGTCCCCGTTGTCGAGCACGCTCAAATCCCAGAACGACAGCCAGCTGTCGGTTCCGGGGAAACCGAGCCGGTGGCCGGCGATGTAGACGTTCGCCTGCCTGTCCCAGGGGTTGCCTGTCCCGCGGAGGTGCACGGCGGCGTGTTTGCGGAACGCTTTGTTGTCGTCGCTGAGGGAGTAGGGTACGGTGTCGTTGCGTATCTGGGCCATCTTCGGGATCGTCATCCGCAGCATCTTGCTCTCCGGCCCCCGGCTGACGACTCTCTTCCTGGCCAGCGCCCCGCCCGAGTCCTTTCTCTGCGTTTCCCTTTTCTGTCTGTCGATTTTCCCCGCGGCCACAGGGGACCTGGGCTGCTCGGTAGCCGTGCTACGCTTCTCGGCAACCGCGACTTCGGCCTTGGCGTCGTGCTGCGGGGAGACGACGAAGAAACTCGCTGTCACCACGATTCCCACGCCAACAACCAGAAGGCTCAACACATTGATGACCGTTTCAGTGATGCGCGCTATCGTTCCCTCCCTACGCGGTCGCGCGGACCGTCGCCTCGATCGCAATCCATTGTATCCCAAAAGCGGACGACTACTAGCCGTGCCGGGCGCCGACCACAAAGTATTTTCTGGCCACCACGCTATTTTCGCCGGCCCCTCCTGATGCAGCGTAGACCGCCACCGTGTAATTGCCGGAAGGCAGCCGCCCTCCCGATCCAGGGCGGACGGCGAACTTTACCACGCCGGAGGCCCCGCCGTACGACAAGGCGAGTCGATCCTCGCCTTCGTTCGAGACGACAAGCTCGCCACCGCCGCCGCCGAGGAGCCGACCAAGGGCTGAGATCTCCGAGGTCCGCGCGACCCTCGCCTCGATTTCGTCGTAGGTGGCGAAGTCCTCGACCCTCAGATAGACGTAAACCGCCTCTGCCCCCCCGGCGAAACGCAGCCTGTCCGAGGTCGGGTATGCCTTGTCCTCCTGGCTCACCGCGATGTCTTTGGCCCCGGGTGAGATCAGCTCTTCCCCAGGCGAGAAGTCCCCTGGCCAGACGGATACGACTGCAGCGAGCAACAGGATCCCGAAACAAACTGCGGCCAGCACAGGACCAACGCGGTAACGATCTCCGGTCTTGCCTGTGGTGGTGTTGGGGAGCTTGTTCAGAGGCCACCGGTCTTCTTCGGGCCCTTGCGGTAGCGTTTCCAGAGCAGGAGCGTCGCGGCGTTGTGCGCGGTGTGGGCGAGGATGGGGGCGAGCAGACCGCCGCTGACCTCGTAGAGAAAACCGAAAACGAAGCCGGCCAGTACGGCCCACGCCGTCCATACGAAATAACGCCGGTCGGGGCCAACGTGGGCCAGGCCGAACAACAGGGAGGCGACCACCAGGCCGAACTCCTGCTGGAGCGCGCCCCGGAAAAACGCTTCCTCACCCACCCCGGAGAAGATCGCGACCAGTACGAGGCTGGTCGAAGTGGCGCCGTCGACCAGGCGCGGGGCGAGCTCTTCGGAGATCTCGCGCAGGGTGGGTAGAAACTGGTAGGCAAGAAGGCCCAGGGAGACTGTGCAGGCGGCTGTAAGGACACCGAGTAGCACGCTTGCGGCGGGGTTCTCGCCGAGAAGCCGCACGTCGAAGCCCCTGAGGCCGCACCATAAGGCGGCGACGACAGCGAGAGAACCGTAAAACAGGGCTGCGAACCTGACGAAGCGGGGGCCCAACGCGCGCTTACCCTGGGTACGCCGCGAACCGGTCTGCACGATGGACCATAACCCGTTATTGTACCGGATGCCGAAAACCACAGGTCGCACACCGACCGGGAGGAGTCCGGAGGTAGGAGATGCTCGACGAGTCGATATTCAAGGCCTACGACATCCGTGGCGTTTATCCTCAGAGCCTGGATGAGGGCGTGGCCACCGACATCGGCCGCGCTTTCGTAACGCACCTGGATCTCTCGGGCTCCCGGGTCGTCGTGGCCCGCGACATGCGCATCTCTGGTGAGGCGCTGGAGAAGGCCTTTATACAGGGGGTCACGGAAGCGGGCGCTGACGTCCTCAACATTGGGCTAGTCTCGACAGACGCGCTCTACTTTGCCGTAGGACACCTCGAGGAGCCCGGCGGGGCCATGGTAACGGCCTCGCACAACCCCAAAGACTACAACGGCTTCAAGCTCTGCAGGGAAGAAGCCATCGCCCTCTCGGGAGACGCGGGGCTTGGCCAGATCCGTGACCTCATCGTCTCAGGTGATCTCCCCGGCCCCGCGGAATACCCGGGTTCCGTGGAGGAGACCGAAATCATCATAGATTATGCGAAACATTGCCTGAGCTTTATAGAGACGGAGGGCCTGAGGCCGCTGAAGATCGTGATCGACGCGGGAAACGGCATGGCAGGCAAAATGGTCCCACCCATCTTCGAGCATCTCCCTTTCGAGTACGTACCGATGTACTTCGATCTCGACGGCTCCTTCCCCAATCATCCACCGAACCCGATCGAGCCCGACAACGTCAGAGAGCTCCAGGAGCGCGTGGTCGCAGAGGGTGCTGATTTCGGGGTAGCCTTCGACGGTGACGCTGACCGGTGCTTCATTATCGACGAGAAGGGCATGACCATCTCGGGCGACCTGGCGGCCGCCCTAATAGCGAAGAACGTGCTCGAGAAGGAGCCGGGGGCGACCATACTGTACAGCGCGGTCTGCTCGAAGGCCTTCCCCGAGCTCGTCGAGCGCGAGGGCGGGAAGGCGATAAGGACCAGGGCAGGCCACTCCATCATCAAGCCGCAGATGCGAAAGCACGACGCGGCCTTCGGCGGGGAGCACTCAGCCCACTTTTACTTCAGGGACAACTACTTCGCCGACTCAGGCATCATCGCCATGCTAACCATAGCCGAGCTCGTCGGCCGCCAGGAAGAGCCCGTCTCCAGGCTCCTCTCCCCCATCGACACTTACGTCCGCTCGGGTGAGATCAACTCGGAAGTAGAAGACCAGAGAGCGACTCTAGGGAAGGTCGAAGACCGTTTCTCGAAGAACGACGACGCCAAGGTAGACCACCTCGACGGCCTCACAGTCGACCTTGGCGACTGGTGGTTCAACCTCCGCCCCTCGAACACCGAACCTCTCCTCCGCCTCAACGTGGAGGCCGACGATAACGAGACGATGTCGCGCAAACGCGACGAGCTGCTCAGCCTTATCCGAGGCTGAGCAGCTCGTCAGCACGCTCCCCCTGGCAGGCGCTCGTCAGCATTTCAGCTTCGGCTTTTAGAGGAGAGCCTGGGGTAAAGAAAACGCCCCGTCAAGATGGCGGGGCGTCTGTAGAACATCGGGCGCGGCCCACGACGCAAGCTGACTGGCTGACAAGCGAGGGCCGCAGGCCCGTAGCGTGCTGAAGTGCTGACAAGCGTAGGCCGCAAGCCGAAGCGTGCTGACTAGCTTACTTGTATCAGATTTCGTACCTCGCGGACGCCTTCGACCTGTTGGGCGATCTCACCAGCCGCCAGTTTCGCGTCCTCGGAAGGCGCGGCCCCGCGCAGCTCGGCGATCCCGTCGTTTACCTCGACGTTCACCCGCGGCATCTCCGCGGTGCGCGGATCCTCACCGATGTGGGTTCGGATGCGCTGTTCTATCTCCTCCTGCTGCTCGCCTACGCCCTCGACGGCACTATGCTGCTCGCCGATCAGAGGCCCGGAGGAGGGATCCGAGTACTCGCGCTCGGCGCCGGTGCGGTTAGCATCCCCCGGACTCTGGTAGCCACCGCCACCAGCCGTCCCTGTCGGGGTGCCACTACCCCAGGTCTCCCCGCGCTCGCCTGCAGGACTTGTCGGATCGGGGGAATGGTGACCGG
>DASQWQ010000380.1:0-22487 GCA_035640175.1 Rubrobacter sp.
GCCCACCGTGTTTCTTCACAGCGTCGGGCGACCGGCGCGAGTACTCATGGTACAGGTCGTTGTCTGCCAGGTCGAACAGGTTCAAGGCGTAGAGTGCCAGAGGGACCTCCTTTCCTCACCGGATGCCGGCAAGATGCTACCGAAGCGCGAAGTGTAAATCTTCCGGCCGCCGATGAACGTTCGTGGATTCCGGCTTCGAGCGGGCCGTCCTCGTCTGGATCGGGAATAATCAGAGGGAGTTCCGCGGCCTTTTCCGGAGCAGGCTGCGAGAAGCCCTGCGAACGCTCTGAAAAACCTAGGCGTCGAGAAACGCGCTGGCTCCTTCGGCCTCATCCGATTTCGAGCACGATGAGGAGATCGCCCGGTTCGACGTTCGTCCCCGAAGGGACCGCGAGCCGCTCGACGAGACCGTCCACGGGAGCCCGGATAGCCGACTCCATCTTCATGGCCTCGATCGTCCCGATCTGCTGCCCTGCGCCGATCTTCTCGCCTTCTTCGACCGTGAGCGTCACGAGGCCGCTCATCGGTGCGGCGACGTGAGCGTCGTTGCCGTGATCTGCCCTCTCGCGTACCGGGACCTTGGGCTCCAGCGAGTGGTCCTGCGCGTCGATGGGACGTGGCTGACCGTTGAGTGTGACCTGTAACGTCCGGATGCCGCGCTCGTCAGACTCCGTTACGGCCTCGAGCTGCATGTACAACCGGAGGCCGGGTTCCAGGTCTACCGCTAGCTCCTCGCCGGTCACCAGTCCGTAGAAGAACGCCCGGGTCGGAACGACCGAGACATCGCCGTAGCGCTCCTCGGCGGCTCGCTGCTCTTCGGTCGGACCAGGCAACAGCAGCCGGTTTAACGCAGCCCGGCGATCCTTGCCGGCGAGCACCGAACGGTCCTCTTCGGAGAGTCGCCCGTCGTCCGGCGATCCGTTGCGTCCTTCGAGCGCCCTGGATCTAAGCGGCTCCGGCCACCCGCCCGGCGGCTCGCCCAGTTCGCCGCGCAGGAACCCGACAACGCTGTCCGGCAGGTCATAAGCGCCGGGATCTTCGGCGAACTCGTCCGGGTCTATCTCCGCCGAGAGGAGATAGAGCGCTAGGTCCCCCACTACCTTGCTCATGGGCGTCACCTTCACCAGCCGTCCGAGAATCTTGTCGCAGCGGTCGTACAGGTGTTCTACCTCCTCGAAGCGCTCGGCGAGCCCCATAGAGAGCGCCTGCTGGCGCAAATTGGAGAGCTGCCCACCGGGAATCTCGTGCCGGTAGATTGTGCCGGTCGGGGATCTCAGCCCCGACTCGAACGGCGCATACAGTGTTCGCACCGCTTCCCAGTAAGGTTCGAGGTCGCCAAGGACGTCCAGCGATAGGCCGGTCGCTCGATCCGTGCGATCGGTAGCTGCGACGATGGCGGCCAAAGACGGCTGGCTCGTCATGCCAGAGAGCGGGGCTGCCGCGCCATCGATCGCATCCACTCCCGCCTCGATCGCCGCCAGGTACGTTGCGAGCTGCCCTCCGCTGGTGTCGTGAGTGTGCAGGTGCACCGGGAGATCAAACGCCCGCTTCAAAGCACCCACCAGGGCGCGTGCGGCGGGGGCCCGCACGAGTCCCGCCATGTCCTTGATGCAGAGAACGTGAGACCCCGCCTCCACCAGCTCTTCGGCCAGCCGCAGATAGTAGTCGAGGGTGTAGAGCTTCTCGTTCGGGTCGGAGAGGTTGCCGGTGTAGCAGACGGCTCCCTCGGCCACCGCGCCCGCTTCGAGGGTCGCCTCGATCGCCGGACGCATCTGATCAACGTCGTTGTTCGCGTCGAAGATGCGGAAGATGTCTATGCCCGTCTCACGCGCCTCGTCTACGAATGAGCGCACCACGTCGGGCGGGTAGCGGGTGTAGCCAACGGTGTTCTGACCGCGCAGGAGCATCTGCAGGCAGACGTTCGGGAGGGTTTCTCGCAGCCGGGCAAGCCGCTCCCACGGATCCTCGTGCAAGAACCGCAGGGCGACGTCGAAGGTGGCCCCCCCCCACACCTCGGCGCTCAGCAGTTGGGGCAACATCCGGGCGACGTGCGGGGCGACCGCAAGCATGTCGAAAGTTCGCATCCGGGTGGCGAGCAGGGACTGGTGCGCGTCCCGCATCGTCGTGTCGGTCACCTGCAACGCAGGAGTCTGGCACAAGTGGCGGGAGAAACCTTCTGGGCCGAGCTGCTCCAGCCGCTGGCGGGAGCCCGGCGGCGGGTCTCCGTCAGGCAGTGGCGGGAGCTTGGTGCGCGGATCGGGTACCGCGGGTGGTTTCCCGTGCGGCCGGTTGACGGTGACGTCGGCGAGCAGGGACAGGAGGCGGCTCGCCCGGTCGGCGCCGGTCGAAACGGCGGTGAGGTACGGCCTCTCGTCGATAAACGAGGTGGTCGCCAGCCCGGCCAGGAAGTCCGGCTCGGAGAGCACCGCCCGCAAAAAAGCCACGTTCGTCGCCACGCCGCGCACCCTAAACTCGGCCAAAGCGCGGCGAGCACGAAGGGCTGCGGAAGGCAGATCCGCGCCGTGGGCGGTGACCTTCACCAAGAGCGAGTCGAAGTAGGGTGTGATCTCCGTGCCCGCGTACGTGTTGCCGCCGTCCAGCCGGATGCCCGCCCCACCGGGAGAGCGGTACACCGAGATACGGCCCGTGTCCGGCCTGAAGCCCTGGGCAGGGTCTTCGGTGGTCACGCGGCACTGCAACGCCACACCGCGCTGCCGGATGCGGTCCTGGGTGAGGTTGAGATCCCGCAGCGTCTCGCCCCCGGCGATACGAAGCTGGGCGTGGACCAGGTCCACGTCGGTCGTTTCCTCGGTGACGGTGTGCTCCACTTGGATGCGCGGGTTCATCTCGATGAATACGTGACGCCCGTCCTCGCCGACGAGGAATTCGACCGTGCCGACGCCCAGGTAGTCTACAGCGCGGCCGAAGAGAACCGCATCCTTGCATAGACTCTCGCGCAGCCCCGGATCGAGATAGGGAGCCGGGGCGACCTCCAGCACCTTCTGGTGTCGCCGCTGGACCGAGCAGTCCCGCTCGAACAGGTGGACGACCTCCCCCGCACCGTCGGCCAGTATCTGCACCTCGATGTGGCGGGCTCGGATCAGGGCCTGCTCCAGAAACACCGTGGGGTCGCCGAACGCGCCCTCGGCCTCGCGTGTTGCGGCCGCAACGGCGTCGGACAGATCCTCGGGACGTTCGACCAGCCGCAATCCCCGGCCTCCGCCCCCTCCGGCGGCCTTTACGAACACCGGGTAGCCGATCTCTTCGGCGGCAGCGAGGGTGTCGTCCGGATCATCGAGGGGCTCCGAGGCACGCAGCACCGGGATGCCCGCCTCTTCGGCGGCCCGGCGAGCGCGCAACTTGTCGCCGGTCAACGCGAGAACGTCGGCCGGTGGTCCGACGAACGTCAGCCCAGCCTCTTCGCAAGCCGCGGAGAAGGCCGAACTCTCCGAAAGGAAACCGTAGCCGGGGTAGATGGCCTCGGCGCCAACCCGCTCCGCGGTGGAGACGAGCTCGTCCACGTCCAGGTAAGCGCGCACTGGGTGGCCAGCCTCCCCGATCTCATAAGCCTCGTCGGCTTTCTGGCGGTGCAAAGAGCCGCGGTCGTCTGGAGTGTAGACGGCAACCGTACGGACGCCCAGCTCATAGGCCGCTCTAAAGGCGCGGATGGCGATCTCCCCGCGGTTCGCGACCAGGACTTTCCGTAGCATTACGACCGTACTCCTAAAGCAGCGCCCGCCCGTCGGCGTGGATTGTGGCGTCGCTCCGGCATCACAGTTACTTCGCCACCATCTTCTCTTTCGCCTCCTCGGCGCTCTCGTCGAGGAGGGAGCGGGCGATGATCTGGCGGTTTATCTCGCTGGTCCCCTCCCCTATCTCGTTGATCTTGACCTGCCGCCAGTAGCGGGCGACAGCACTCGTCTCCATAAAGCCTTCGCCACCCCATATCTGGACAGCCCCATCCGCGGCACGCTTGGCGGCCTCGGAGGCGAACACCTTGGCCATGCTCGCCTCCCGCCCGAAGGTCCGTCCCTGAACCTTAAGCCACGCGGCCTTGAGTACCATGTTGCGCGCCAGCTCAATCTCCATCGCCATGTCCGCGAGCTTGAACTGTATGGCCTGGAACTCGGAGATGGAACGCCCGAACTGCTCCCTCTGTTTCGCCCGCGCCAGCGCCTCGTCAAAGCAAGCCTGAGCGAGCCCCACGGAGAGTGCGGCGACCGCGACCCTGCCACCATCGAGCGTCGCGAGGAACTGGTGAAAGCCTTTCCCGCGCTTGCCGAGGAGGTTCTTTTCGGGGATGCGGCAGTCCTCGAAGTAGAGCGGATGCTGGTCCGAGGCACGCCAGCCCAGCTTCTCGTAGGCAGGGCCCCGGGTGTAGCCCTGCGTATCCTGGGGAATGAGGATCGCGGTCAGCTCGGGTCTTCCGTTCTCGCGGGTGCCAGTCCGGGCGATGACCGTAACGCCGCCGGTGATGTCGGTTCCGGAGTTCGTGATCCACTTCTTCGACCCGTTGATGACCCACTGGCCGCCCTTGAGCTCCGCCGTCGTCCGCGTACCTCCAGCGTCCGTGCCTGCCTCTTCCTCCGTAAGGCCGAACGCCCAGAGGTTCTCGCCTGTGGCGCATCTGGAGAGGAATTTTTCCTTCTGTTCTCGTGTACCGTAGGCAGCGATGGGAGTGCAGCCCAGGGAGATGTGGGCCTCCATGGTTATCCCGACCGAGGTATCTGCGCGTGAGATCTCCTCAAGCGCCAAATTGTAGGCGACGAAGTCCCCACCCGAGCCGCCGTACTCTTCGGGAAGCGTCAGCCCCATTAGGCCGAGGCTGGCCATCTCTGCAACTATGTCGTACGGGAACTTCTGTTCGCGGTCGAGGTCGGCGGCGCGGGACCGGATCTCACCCTGGGCGAAGTCGCGCGCCAGATCTCGCCATTGGCGCTGCTCGTCGGTCGGGTCGAAGTTCAATGCACTCCTCCTGATCCCTCGGTTGAAGTGAGTCGAGCATTAGCATATACCCCAAATTGCAGTCGCGTGCTGACATCCGCAGCATCGTAAGCTACCGCAACCTTGTGTTTCCTTCCTGCGTATTAGGGAACAGAATATACTGTTGACCGTCAAACAGAATATACTGTTGACCGTCAACTAATAGGAGGTAGGCGAGAATGGGTGCAATCATAAGCGCCATCATTATCGGAGCTATTGCTGGCGCACTAGCGAAATTCATTATGCCAGGCGATGATCCCGGTGGGATTATTGTGACCATCCTGCTTGGTATAGCGGGTGCTTTCGTAGGAAGTTTCGTGATAATCAATCTCCTGGGATTCGGTAGTGGGGGATTCATCTGGTCGATTATTGTTGCAACGATAGGTGCAATCATATTGCTGGCGATTTATCGCTTGATAGTAGGTAGCAGAGCCGCCAGGTAATTCGCACGCATCAAGGGCCGGGGGGTCTAACCTCGGCCCTTTCTTTGCCATCATCAAGATCAAACCACCAAACCACAACAACGCGAAGTCGCGCTACCTCAGCGTGACGAGCACAGCCTAGAACGGAACTTCCGGAGGAACCGCATTCAAGCTGACTTTACCGTCGTACCTTTCAGGCCGTAGCGTTCGATGGCTGTCTCGCGGAGCTTGTACTTCTGGATCTTGCCGCTCGCCGTCATCGGATACTCCTCGACGAAGTCCACGTACTCGGGGACTTTGTAGTATGCGATGTTCTCGCGGCAATAGTCCCTCACGTCTTCGGCCGTTAGCTTAGAACCCTGGCGGAGCTTTACGGCTGCGGCGACCCTTTCGCCGTACTTTTGGTCTGGGACGCCGTAGACCTGGACATCGGAGACCTCGGGGTGGGTATAGAGGAACTCTTCGATCTCGCGCGGGTAGACGTTCTCGCCGCCGCGGATGATCATGTCCTTCGCCCGACCTGTGATCCTGACGTACCCATCTTCGTCCATGACCGCGAGGTCACCCGTGTGTAGCCATCCCTCGTCGTCTATGACCTCGCTGGTTTTCTCCTCCATGTTGTAGTAGCCACGCATGACGTGGTAGCCGCGGGTCCACAACTCGCCCTGCTCTTCCGGCCCGGCGTCCTCGCCCGTGTCCATGCTGACGATGCGGACCTCGACGTCGGGGAGCTTGCGTCCTACGCTGGATACTCGCAGCTCCAACGGATCGTCGGTGCGGGTCTGGGTAATGACGGGGCTCGACTCGGTCTGGCCGTAGGCGATGGTAATCTCCGAGGCACCCATCACGTCGACGACCTTCTTCATGACCTCCATAGGACAAGGAGAGCCGGCCATGATCCCGGTGCGCAAAGACGTCGTGTCGTATTGCTCGAAGTCCCGGTGATCCAACTCCGCGATGAACATGGTAGGGACCCCGAGGAGCGCCGTACACCGTTCCTGGTCTACAGCCTGCAACACTCTCTCGGCGTCGAAGCTCTCGACGGGGACCATCGTCCCCTCGTGGGTGACGGTGTTGAGGGTGCCAAGCACGCAGCCGAAACAGTGGAAAAACGGGACCGGTATACACACCCTGTCCTCGGGCCCCAGCCTCATGCACTCGCCGATGTAGAAGGCGTTCTTTACGATGTTCGTGTGGGTTAGTTGCACACCCTTCGGGAAGCCCGTCGTCCCTGAGGTGTACTGCATGTTGATGACGTCCTCCGCGTCGAGCGACGCCTGCCGCTCGCGTAACTCCTCGGCTGAGACCCCCTCTCCCCTCCCCATAAACTCCTCGAGGCCCATCACGGGCAGCCCTTCGGCCTTTTCCCCGCCTATCAGAACGATGTTCTTCAGGAAAGGCAGCTCCTCTATCGATAGCTCGTCGTCCGCGGCCTCGACGAGCTCGGGGACGGCACCTTGCAGGATCTGGAGGAAATCCGCATCCCCGGCTCCCTCGGTCAGAAACAAGGCCGCAGCATCGGATTGCTCGAGCACGTACTTCAGCTCGTGTGACTTGTAAGCGGGGTTGATAGTAACCAGCACGGCCCCTACTTTGCCCGTAGCGAACTGCAGGGTCACCCACTCCGGCACGTTCTGGCCCCACACGGCGACGTGGTCGCCTTTGTGTATACCGAGCGCCATCAAGGACCGGGCGCAGTTCTCGACGACCGCCTTGAACTCCTTGTAGGTGTAACGCAGGTTCCGGTCGGCGTAGACGAGGGCTTCATCGTCAGGGCGTCGCTCGGCCACCAAATCCAGCAGCCCACCTACGGTCAAACCATCGATATCCTCAGAGCGCATTCCTTCCTCCTCGTTTCGGTCCCCACCGATGTTCGGCAGTCTAGCAACCGAGGCCGGCCACGCAAGCGCGCCTGTCGCTGCCCTACCCGCCGTTGTCGTGACGCGCGGCGTCGGACTCCTGCGGCACCAGCACATGGAGGGCGTTCTGGACCACAGAGAAGTCTTGCGGGGTCCTCGCCACCACTTCCCCGTCTATATTGACTGCGAGCTCGGGGTCTGTATCGATCTGGGCGCGCGAAGTCCTGAAGTGGTGAACGCCTTCCATCCTGATGAAGTCCCCGCTCTTGAGGTATCTGGCGACCCCGATGAGGTTCCTCCGCCGGCCGAGATCTATGGCGTAGATGTCGAGGAGCTTGTCGTCTATGCCCGATTCAGGGGCGACGACCATACCCCCGCCGTAGAAGCGCCCGTTGCCGACGGCGACCTGCAGTAGACGGTCGTATTCGACGGGCTCGTGGTCGCCGTCGGGGAAAGTCAGCCTGGCGGAGAAGGGTTCGTGCCTCAGGAACGCTTTGATGGCGGCCGCGGGATAGGCCAGCGGACCCGTGCTCCGCTTCAGCCACGGGGAGAGGTCCCGCGTGGCCTCCACCCCGAGCCCGACGGAGGCGACGTTCACGTAGTAGTTGTCGCCGGCGAGACCGAGATCGATGTCGACGACTTTGCCTTCCGCTATCGTCCTGCAGGCGCCCTCGATGTCCTGCGGTATCCCGAGCGTTCGGGCGAAATCGTTGGCTGTACCGAGGGGCAGGAGGCCGAGAAGGGTGTCGTGGTGCGCCAGGAAGTCGACCACGGAGCTCACGGACCCGTCGCCGCCGCCCAGGATCAGAAACCTGTAACCGGAGTCGTCGTCGAGGACCTCCCGCACCGTCTCGGGGAGCCGCGCGGGATCTCTTATGGCGTAGGTTACGCCGAGCGGGACACCGAGCTCCTGAAGCCGGTCGAGGGCCTTGAAGAACGTCCGCTCCCCGGTGCGGGAACGCGTGTTGACGATCAAGGCCGCACGCTCGGACGCAATGTTACTGCTCATACGAAATCCTCTAGATCGCTCTTAGTTGGAGGCGCGAAACACCTGCCGCAGTGGATTCCCGCTCTCACGGGAATGACGAGAGAAGAGGCGGCAATGACGGACGCTCTCATTCTGGGAGCAAGGGGTATGCGATCACCATGACAAAGAGAGTATACGAGTCCCGTGCCCACAGGGTTTCGCCTGATGGCACCTCGAAGGCGGGTCAGGGCGCTCGCTCCACCTTCTTCGGTTTGTGTTCCTCTCCGGAGCGGTATGCGGCCAGGACGACCTCGAGCGTCCGCAGGCCATCGAGCCCGCTCGCGCCTGACGGGTCGTCTTCGGCCACGCCGCGCAAGAAGTCCGCCAGCATAAGCGCGTTCATGTCCTCACCCATGTATGACCACGAAGGGACGCCCGTTTCGTGGTCGAAGGTTCTCAAAGGCTGTGCGAACGGGTCCACGTCAAGGACGCTGGAGGTACCCGAGATCCTAAGGGTCACGTCGCCCCAGGTCGGGTAGCCGTCGCCGCGGGACCAGCTCGGGTCTATGGTAGCAAAGGCGCCGTCGGCGAAGGAGCCGCCTTCGAGCTCCAGGGTCAGGATGGCTGCATCGTCCGTCCCTTCTGCTCCGAAGAATGAATCTACCTCCGCGTAGACGCACTTCACCTCGACATCGAGCATCCAGCGCAGAACGTCGGCGAGGTGGACGGTGTGGTCCATCACCGCGCCGCCGCCCGCAAGCTCGGGATCGAGGAACCATCCGCCCGGGATCTGGCCGTGGTTCGTGCCGTTCAGGGCCAGCACGCGACCCAGGGCGCCCCCGCGTACGATCTCCCGCGCGCGGACCACGGAGGGGAGGTAGCGCACAGGGAAGGCCGTCCTGAGCTGGCTGCCCGAAGTCTCGGAGGCCTGGATCATTGTCCTCGCGTCCTCGATGGTGGTCGAGATAGGCTTCTCACAGAGCACGTGCACGCCGCCCTGAAGAGCAGGAATCACATCCCTCGCGTGGTTCCTGTTCTCGGAGCAGACGACGACGGCCTCGACCTCCTCGAAGAGGGAGGTTGCGCTATCGAAGAACCGCACGCCGAAGAGATCAGCTGCCTTAGCGCCCCGGCCTCTGTCCTCGTCGGTGATCCCGACAAAATCCGCGGCGGCGAGATCCCTTAGCACGCCGGCGTACGCCGGAGAGTGGACATGGGCGAAGCTGATAATGCCGACCCTGACGCTCACTCCCGGCCTCCCAGGGTAACGGGTTCTCCTGTCAGGACAGATTCTGTCGCGGCCAGGCCGATCCTGAGCGCTTCGCAGGCGTCGTGCGCTTCCACGATCGGCTCTTCTCCGGTTGCGATACAGTGGATGAAGTGTTCGAGCTCCTTCTCATAAGGGCTTTTGCCTGAGGCGAGATCAGGCACCTCGCCCGGGGCCCCACTTATCAGCTGGAGTGAGTCCGGTTCTGTGCTGTCTACTGTGAGTAGGGCGGCGCTCCCTGCGACCTCTATGGAGTAGTTGAAGGGACCAGGGTACCCCCAGTGCCCCTCGACGTGGGCGATGGCGCCGCTCTCGAAGCGCAGGGTAGCGAGGACATAGTCCAGGCGGTTGTACTCGCGTCCGAGCATGCCGCGGGCGTAGACCCTCTCGACCTCGCCGAGGGTCCAGCGCAGGTAGTCGAAGTCGTGGATCACCAGGTCGAGGAGGACGCCGCCGCTCACGCGCCAGTCAGCGTACCAGTCGTTCCAGCCTGTCAGGAACGGTGAACGGCGGCTCGTCCGGACCACGCCGACCGTCCCGAGGTCGCCTGCGTCGATCTTCTGCTTGATCCCCGCGTACTCTGGGAAGAAACGGACGACGTGGCCGACGAAGAGGCGGGGCCCGTCGCCGGAGAAGGAGTCCAGGATCTCCTGCGCGTCTTCGATAGTGCGTGCTATGGGTTTCTCCAGGATGACGTGCCTGCCTTCGCCCGCCGCCCTGACAGCGAGGTCCCTGTGAAAAGCGGTCGGCAGGCAGACGTCCACTACCTCAACGTCCTCCGCCGCGGCCAGCTCTTCGTATGAAGCGTAAGGCCGCGCCCCGACGATCTTTGCACCCGCCACGGCGCTCTCGATCCTAGCGTCCGCGACGCCGACCACCTCCACTTCGGGGATGCCGGCGTAGGCGTTCAGGTGTACGCCGCCCATAAAACCAGCCCCGACTAAGCCGACCCGCATCCGCCCCCCATCGTGATCTCGTTCAAGAATCCTCTCCCCTCATGACCGAGCGTCCAACCCGGTTTCTATGTTTGCTGGCCCTCCTTGATAAAGCGCTCTAACTGTTCCTTGAGGGTCCGCGCCGCTTCTTCGGGCGATATGTCGCCGGAGAGCGAGGCGTTGAACTGCTCGGCCATCTCCAGGGACATGTCCGAGTAGTACGGGGAGACCGGGCGCGGACGGGTATGCTGGAGCGCCTCCTGCGCGAGGGGGACCACGGGAACTTTCTCCTGGATCTCCGGGTCGCTGTAGAGGGCCGTCCGGGTCGGCAGGTACGCGCCTTCGACCGCCCGGATCTTCTGCTGCTCGGGGGCGGTGAGGAACTGGATGAACTTCCAGGTGGCGTCAGGGTCCTTCGCCGTAGAGCTGATGTATAGTGGCTGGTCCCCGACCGTGCCGTTGCCAGGTTCTCCATCAGCCGAAGGCAGCTCGGAGACCCCGACCTGCTCCGGTTTTAGTTCCGGGTAATCCGACGTGCCGACCAGGGCGTACACGTAGGGCCAATTACGGAGGAAGACCGCGTCACCGTTCAGGAACGCCCCCGCCGACTCGTCCTCCTTGTAGACCGTGACCGCCTCGGGGGATATACGCTCGGTGATCATGCTGCGTTCCGTAGCGAGGCCAGCTATGGCCTCGGGGCTGTCTACGAGGACCTTGGTGGGATCATTCGGGTCCAGAACCTCGCCGCCGTGGGTCCAGATGAACTCCATACCGTCGCAAACCCCGCCCTCGTACGGCGCCCCCTGGAAGACGAACCCGTACTTGAGGCCGGCGTTCTCCCGCACCTTCCGGGTCATCTGCTTGAGCTCGTCCCAGGTCTTCGGAGGACCGTTGAACCCGCTCTCCTGCAGTAGATCCTTACGGTAGTAGAGGAGTCCAGTATCCGTGAACCACGGCATACCGAAGGCCTTGCCCTTGTAGGTTATGGCCTCGACGGAGCCTGGCAGGAATTCCTTCCGCTGGCTCTCGGTAAAGCGATCGGAGAGGTCGGAGATCCAGCCGCTCTCCGCTAGCTGGGCGGTCCAGATGACGTCTCCGAGAATGACGTCGAGGTCCTCCCCTCCGGCCTGCATCTGGGTCCTGAGCTTATCGAAGCGCTGGCCGGTATCCGAGTTGCCCTGACGGAAAATCACTTTGTATTTGCCCTTGTTCTTATCGTTGAACATGTCGATCAGCTTCTCGGTGGTTCCTGACGCGTCGGGCGCGGAGGTAAAGTAGATCTCGGTGGCGCCGCCACCCTGCTCTCCCCCGCCGCAACCGGCGGCTCCGAGGAAGGCCGCCCCGGCAAGCCCGGCCCCGCCCACCTTGAGGAAGTCCCTGCGTGATAGTCCTCTCGGTCTTCCGTGCTTCATCCGTATCTCCCTTCGACCGCTACTCGAGCAGCCACTCGTGGTCGGGGTGGTTCTGGATCTTCCACTCTCGAACGGGACCGGCCATCACGTTGAGGTAGTAGAGGTCGTAGCCCGGTGGCGCAGAGACCACATGGTAACCCTTCGGCACCAGCACCACGTCACCGTCGTGGAACGTTAAGGTCTCGTCGAGCGAGCCGTCTTCGGTGTAAACCCTCTGCAGAGCGAAACCCTTCTCGGGCCGGAGCCTGTGATAGTAGGTCTCCTCAAGGTACCGCTCGCGCGGGGGATCGTCCTCGTCGTGCTTGTGCGGCGGATAGCTCGACCAGTGGCCGTTCGGGGTCAGGACCTCGACCACCAGAAGCCTCTCCGCCGGTCGGTCCTCCATCAGGATCGGCCGTATCTCCCGCTCCATGTTGCCAGCGCCGCGTACCTCGACCTCGATATCCTCGGGCCTGACCAGCATCGGATCTGACCCCCGCTCCGCCGGCGCCGAAGCTACGGCGATCTCCAGATCCGTCACGGCTTCTATCCGGTAGTCCGTGCCTGGTGGCAGGTAGAGTGCATAGGGAGCGCCGTCGAACACGCTCTGGCGGCCCCCGATCTCCGTCCACTCCTCATCACCAGCGGATACCTTACACGTTCCGGAGAGCGGGACCAGGCACACCTCTTTACCCCCTGTATGACGGCTCGCGCTCCGGCCTGCCTCGAGCCTAAGCACCTCGAATCCCACGTACTCCCAGCCCGCGGACTCGGGCGTAACCTTTATCAGGGTGCCGTCGCGGTCAGGCTGGCCGTCGCTGGTAGCGAGCAGATCTGGCACGCCTCGAATCTCCTCTCTAGAGGTATCTGCGTTCTACCTCTTTGTTCTTTGCATACTCCTCGCGGGCTGAGGTCACCGACTCCATCTCGGAGACCTCGGAGACGGGCACGTCCCAGAAGGAGTCGTAATCGGGGACGCCTTCGTAGCGGTCTACGGGGATGTGGATGACCACGGTCCTGTCAACGTCTTTGGCGTCTGCGAGGGCTCCTTTCAGGTCTTCGACACTCTCCGTCCGGATCACATACGCACCGAGGCTCTCCGCGCCTTTGGCGAGGTCGACAGGCAGGACGTCGCCTGGCGCCTCCTCCGAGTCGAGGCCGATGGACCCTCTCTTGCGGTAGCGGTAGTGGGTGCCGAAGCCGTCCGAGCCGACGGAGCGCGAGAGCGCCCCGATAGAGGAGAACCCGGAGTTGTCGACCAGGACTATGGTGAGCTTATAGCTCTCCTGGATGGATGTAACGATCTCGGAGTTCATCATCAGGTAAGAACCATCGCCGCACATTACGTAGACCTCGCGCTCGGGAGCCGCCATCTTCACGCCGAGACCGCCGGAGATCTCATACCCCATGCACGAGTAGCCGTACTCGACGTGGTAGCCCTTACGGTCGCGCGTCCTCCAGAGCTTGTGCAGGTCCCCCGGCATGGAACCCGCCGCGCAGACGACAACGTCTTCGGGTTCCGAGAACGAGTTGACAGCTCCTATGACCTCGCTCTGGGCCGGCAGCGGCCCGTGACCTAGGGCATAAAGCCGCCCGACCTCCCCCTCCCACCCCTGCGATTCGCTGGCGTTCTGCTCCCTGTAGCCCCGCTCTACTTCGTGGCCGGCGAGAGCATCGTCCAAGGCTTCGAGAGTGGAGCGGGCGTCACCGACGAGAGCGAGTCCGGCGTGTTTGCTGGCGTCGAAGTCGGCGACGTTTATGTTGACGAAGCGTACCTCGGGGTTCTGGAACGCTGTCTTGGACGCCGTGGTGAAGTCGGACCAGCGGGTGCCAACACCGATGACGAGGTCGGCCTCGCGGGCCGCGCGGTTCGCCGCGAAGGTGCCCGTAGCGCCGACGGCGCCCAGGGCGCAAGGGTGGTCGTAGGGAAGAGAGCCCTTGCCCGCCTGCGTCTCGCCGACAGGGATGCCCGTGCGTTCGCACAGGCGCCGCAGCGCTTTCGTCGCCTCCGAGTAGATGACGCCCCCGCCGGCTACGATCATGGGTCGGCTGGACTCCCGGATCATGGTCTCCGCACGTTCCATCGCGCCGGCATCGGGCAACGGGCGCCCTACGTGCCAGACCCGCCTCTCGAAGAACGCTTCCGGATAGTCGAAGGCCTCCGTCTGTACGTCCTGCGGAAGAGCGAGGGTAACAGCCCCCGTCTCAGCCTGGTTCGTGAGCACGCGCATCGCGGCGAGGGCGGCCCCTATCACCTGTTCGGGGCGCGCGATCCTGTCCCAGTACCGCGATACCGGCCGAAAACAGTCGTTGACGGAGAGGGTCCCGTCGTGGGGGGTCTCGAGCTGTTGCAGAACGGGGTCGGGTCCGCGCGAGGCGAAGACGTCGCCTGGCAGGAGCAGCACGGGCAGGCGGTTGATCGTGGCGAGGGCCGCCCCCGTAACCATGTTGGTGGCGCCAGGCCCGATGGATGTCGTACAAGCGAGGGTCTGGAGGCGGTC
Source organism: Rubrobacter sp. (assembly GCA_035640175.1). GTDB lineage: Bacteria > Actinomycetota > Rubrobacteria > Rubrobacterales > Rubrobacteraceae > Rubrobacter_D. The sequence continues at coordinate 14,326 of DASQWQ010000380.1, forward strand.
TTTCTGGCGGGCGTAGGCCGAGGCCGTGTGTACCATCGCCTGCTCGTTGCGGGCCTGGTAATAAGGGAGGCCGTCTGAGTACTGCTGGAGCGCCTGGCCGACACCGGCGACGTTACCGTGGCCGAAGATACCGAAGCATCCTGCGAAGAAGCGGTGTTCGATCCCGTCTCTCTCTACGTACTGCTCGGTCAGGAAGCGCACCAGCGCCTGGGCCGCCGTCAACCTTACCGTGACCAAGAGATCACCCCCGTCCCAAAACTCGTAACTCCTACATGCTCAGGCACGTGAGGACTTCTCCAGCAGTTGTTCCACCTCTTCGCGGGTCGGCATGTCGTCGGCGCACGCCAGGCGAGAGGCGACGATGGCTCCCGCGGCGTTGGCGTAGCGGATGGTTCTCTCGGCATCCCACCCCGATAGCAGCGCGTGGCAGAGCGCCCCTCCGAAGGCGTCACCAGCCCCAAGCCCATTGACGATGTCCACCTCTATTGGTGGGGCTTCGGCTACACCGTTTTTCGTGCAGGCGAGCACGCCTTCCGGTCCCTGCTTGACGATCGCGAGTTCTATACCGAGATCCAGCAGCGCCTCGGAGGCCTCGAAAGGATGGTCTGTGCCCACGGCTACCTCGACTTCGGTCTGGTTGCCGACGGCCACCGTGGCGTGCCGGAGCGCCTCCCTGTAGCAGTGGGCCGCCTCCTCTTCCGAGGCCCAGAGAGTCGGCCTGTAGTCGAGGTCGAAGACCGTGATGCCCGAGGGCCTGTGCTCGAGGGCTGCGAGGGTCGCCGTACGGCTCGGCTCGTCGGAGAGGCCCGTACCGGTGATCCAGAACAGCGGCACGGCCGAGATCGCGTCGAAGTCGAGGTCTTCGACCGTCAGATTCATGTCGGGGGCCCTTGGCTCGCGGTAGAACAGGATAGGGAAGTCGTCGGGAGGGTGGATCTCACAGAATGCCAGGGGCGTCCGCAACTCTGGGTCAGTTGATACCCAACGGTTATCTACACCGAACTCTTCCAGTGCGGAGCGAATGTATTGGCCGAAGCCGTCGTCCCCGACCTTCGTTATAAGGGCAGAGGGGTGGCCGAGTCGCGCTGCGGCGACGGCCACGTTCGTCGCGCTGCCGCCGAGGGACTTGGCGAAGGTCTCGACCTCGGCGAGAGTGACCCCGATCTGCTCGGGGTACAGATCCACGCTCACCCTTCCCATCGTGATGACCTGGGGATTCACTCCTCGAGAACTCCCTTCAGGTAGGAGAGGCTTCTGCCTACCTCAGCGGCAGGACCGTAGCCGGGGTCGGCGGCCAGCATTATGTCCTGTTCCAACACGTACCATCCATCGTAGCCCTCCCCGTTCAGTACGTCCAGCACGCGCCTGATGTCCACATCGCCGTCTCCCAGCGGCATGTAGAGCCCGTCCCTGACCGCCTGTTCATAAGGCAGCGTGCCCGAGAGTACCCGCTCTGCGAGGTCCCGATCCACGTCCTTCAAGTGGACGTGACGAATCCTCGCCGCGGCCGCCTGCGTCAGCGCGACGGGATCCCCGCCTCCGACCATAGAATGTCCCGTGTCGAGGCAGAGTCCTGTGTCGCAACCTTCGAGGAAACGCTGCACGTGTTCGGGGCTTTCGATCTCGGTTCCATAATGTGGATGAAGCACCACGCTGAGGCCGTTTCTGGACCCAATCTCCTCGACCATCGCAAGCGTGGCGAACAGCTCGTCCCACTCGTCGTCCTCCAGACCCGCAGACCCCTCGTAGCCCTCCTCCCCCGTCACCGCAGCGACCACGAGCACGCCGGCGCCGGCCGCAGCGAAGAGCCCGGCGTGCCTCTCTACCGAGGCAAGCTCCGAGTCGCGCGCCTGCGGGCGATGAAGCACTACGGGAACGAAGCCCCCGACCAGCTCGAGCCCGTGTCTCGAGAGCAAGTTGGCCATCTCTTCCGGCTCCCCCGGCAAGAAGCCCTCGGGTCCGGCCTCGAGTGCCGTAAGGCCGAGGCGAGCTGCCTCGTCGAGGACCCGCTCCGCCTCCATCTGGTAGCCCCATCCGGGCACCTCGCAAACGCCCCACGAGATCGGCGCCCCTGCAAGCCGTGGCTTCATCCGATCTCCGATGGCGAGACCGGACGGTGTTCGGCGAGCGAGAGATCCGCCGCCAACGCGATCCTGAGCGCCTCGAGTGCGTCGATGGACGTGCATGGGTTACCGGCCTCGCCCCTGACCAGGGAGAGAAAGTGCTCCATCTCTGCCGCGTACGCATCCAGGAAGCGTTCCTGAAAATTCGGGTAGGCCGCTTTCTCCGAGGACGGAATGCCAGGCTCGACGGAGCGCAGTGGGGTGCGCCTGTCAACACCGACGGCGACGCTGTCTCTGGAGCCGAAGACCTCGGCCCGCACGTCGTAGCCAAGGGGGTCGTGGCGGCCCCCTGTGAGTACCGCGACAACGCCATCTTTCATCCTGATCAGGGCCGCAGAGGTGTCCACGTCGCCGTGCTCGGCGAAGAAATCGAAGTTGCGGACGCTGCCCGTAGCGTACACCTCCTCTACCTCGCCGCCGGTCAGCCAGCGCAGGATATCGAAGTCGTGGATGTGGAGGTCGCGGAAGATTCCGCCAGAGTCGGGAATGTACTCCTCGGGCGGCGGGTCGGGGTCGTGGGTGGCGAGCCTTAAGGAGTAGACGGTTCCTAGAGCGCCGGTCTCAATGAGGCGTCTCGCTTCGGCGTATCCAGCGTCGAAGCGCCTCTGGAAGCCGATCTGGAGCGTCGCGCCGGAGGCCTCGACCTCCCGCGCTATCTCGACTGTCTCCTCATATCCCAGGGCTATCGGCTTCTCGCAGAAAGCCGGGATGCCAGCCTCGATGGCGGCCCGGATCAAAGGCGCGTGAGCAGGGGTAGACGCAGCGATGACGACGGCGTCGGGTCCGGAGCCGAGCACGGCTTCGATCCGCCCCGCCTCTCCTCCGATCTCCTGTGCCACCTTCTCGGCACGCGGCATATCGGCGTCGCCGACGAGTATCTCGTCCACACCGGGGTCGCGGGCCAGCACGCCGGCGTGGAGGGCGCCGATACGACCGGCTCCGAGGAGTCCGACCTTCATCCTACCCTTTCACTCCTCGGCCCCCGGCAGCGCGCCGGGCTGCCTCTCTGTTATGTAACCGCTGGCGCGCCCGGTGATGAGGAGTCCGCCCCCTCGCGTACCCGCCTCCGAAAAGCGAAGGCCGCCGGCGGTCCACCCGATGACAGTGCTCATTTCAGTCTCACCTCAACGTAGAGAAGGGCACACGAGCGACTCTCCCGCCCACGGTCAGCGACGGAGTCGATTCTCCCTCTCGCCACCCTTGAACCCACCGCCTGAGACGATGCTACTGGAGTGCCCACCCCGCGTCAATGGACTCTGGTAGAGAAGACGCGCAGTCTAGCCTGCGACGCCGTGTCCGAGGTCCGAGGCGGCCGCTTCGTCGAGAAACAGTCCGGCGTTCGGGTGACTCCTTAGCATCGATGCGGGCATGCTCTCGGAGACGTCGCCCTCCACGGCCGCGGCTACGGCCCCTGCCTTGTTCGTACCCGAGGCGAGGAGCAGGACCATCTTCGACTCGAAGATGGTAGCCATGCCGGCCGTGATCGCGCGCTCCGGAGCGCGGTCAGCTTCGAAGTCGGCGGCGTTGACCTTGCGGGTGCTCTCGGAGAGCCGCACGACGCGGGTGCGGGAGTCGAAAGGCGCTCCTGGCTCGTTGAACCCTATGTGGCCATTGCGTCCGATCCCGAGCACGCATACGTCGATCCCACCGGCCTCCCTTATGGCCGCCTCGTAGCGCTCGCACTCTGCCTCGGGGTCTGGGGCGGCCCCGTCAGGGACGAAGATCCGCGCAGGGTCGGCGTCGATGAGCCCGTAGAAATGCTCCTTCATGTATACGTGGTAGCTCGCCTCGTGGTCCGGCGCCAGCCCAAGATACTCGTCGAGGTTGAAGAAGGTCGCGCTCGCGAAAGAGAGTCCCCCAGAGCGGTGCCTCTCGACGAGCCGCCTGTACATCCCGAGTGGGGTAATGCCTGTTGGCAGCATGAGTACCGAGGAAGGCTCTTCTTCCAACCTCTCGGCAACGACATCCGCCACAGCCGCGCTAATGGCCTCATAGTCCGGGAAAACGCGCGCCTTCACAGCTCTGAGACGACCTTCTTTGCCTTTGGTATCTGGGGGGCGCCCATGCTCAACTCCGTAACGCCGAGCTCGAGGAGCTTCGGGATCATCTCGGGCTCGCCAGCGGCCTCACCGCACACGCCTACTGGAATGCCAGCCGCGCTCGCGGCCTCGCAGGTACGCCGGATCAGGGCCAGAACCGCGGGATGGTCCGCGTTCTGGAGCCGTCGCAGCCGCTCGTTGCCCCTGTCCGCAGCCAGGGTGTACTGGACGAGATCGTTCGTCCCTATAGAGAAGAAGGCTGACTCCTCGGCGAGCTCCGCAGCGCAGACCGCAGCCGCGGGAGTCTCGATCATCACTCCCGTCTCGAGCTCGCCGATCTCCACACCCTCCGATTGGAGCTCCCTACGGCACTCCTGCAGCGTCGTCTTCGCGGCCTCTAACTCCCCGACGTCAGCGACCATCGGGAACATGACCTTGAGGTTGCCGTTGGCCGCGGCGCGCAGGATGGCACGCAGCTGGGGCTTGAAGAGCTCAGGTGTATCCAGGCTCATCCTTATTCCGCGCCAGCCGAGGAAAGGGTTCTCTTCGTCGGCCTGGTCCACGCCTGGCAGGTCTTTGTCGCCCCCCACGTCAAGCGTACGAACGATGACGGTCTTCTCACCGAACGCACGGGCGACGGCGCTGTACGCCTCGTACTGCTCATCCTCGGAAGGCAGGTCGTCCCGCTCCATGAACAGGAACTCGGTGCGGAAGAGCCCGACCCCTTCGGCTCCCCACTCGAGAGCGTCCTCAGCCTCAGACGCCGAGCCTAGGTTCGCCGCGACCTCGATGCCCCGCCCTTCGCTGGTGCTCGCCTCGACGTAACGGTACTCGTCGAGGGCCGCCTGCTCCTCTGCCAGCGTCCCAGACATCCTCTCGAACTCAGCGACCGTATCCGCGTCGGGGTCCGCGATCGCGTAGCCTTGGCCCCCGTCGACCGCGACCGTCTCCGCGCCAAGGACTCTTTCCAGAGAGGGTCCGACCCCGACGACAGCGGGGATGCCCATGGAGCGGGCCATGATCGAGACGTGCGAAGTCCTCGACCCCTCGGCGGTAACGAACCCCAGCGCCATCCCCTTCTGGATGCGCGCCGTGTCCGAGGGTGCGAGGCTATGGGCGAGCACGACGGAGGGTGTCTTTAGTGTCTCCAAGGCCGAGGCACCACGGCCCATCAGCTGGGCCGAGATCTGGCCCGTAACGTCACGCACGTCGTCGGCCCTGGCAGCCAGGTACTCGTCGTCCATCGCCGCGTACTCCGCGGCGTACTCCTCACCGACGGCGATCACCGCCGCCTCTGGGCTCTGCAGGTTCCTGAGGCGCTCCTCGACTGCTGAGGCAAGCTCAGGGTCCTCGGCCATCTCGACGTGGAACTCGAAGATACCGGCTTCCTCTTCGCTCCCTGAAGCACGGAGCCTGTCACCGGTCTCCAAGAGGTTGCCAGCGACGGCCTCGACGGCCTCCCTGAACCTCTGCAGCTCGGGCTCGACCTCACCCTCTGTTATACGCTTCCGCTCGGGCTCGGGCTTGCCTGTAGCGGGCACGAATGCCGGACCCACGGCCACCCCCTCCGAAGCCCCTATGCCGGTCAGCTTCACGAGCGTCGCCCGGATCTAGTGTTCGTCCGCCGCTATGAGCTGGGCCAGGGTCTCCACGGCCTGTTCGGCGTCCTCGCCCTCCGCGCGGATGGTAACCTTCTCGCCCTTTCTGGCAAGCCCGGTTATCTTCAGAACGCTCTTGGCGTTGACTTCCCGATCACCCTTCACGATAACGACCTGCGAGGAGAATCCCTTCGCCGCCTTTACGAAGCGCGCCGCCGGCCGGCCGTGGATCCCTTCCTCGGGCCCTACCGTCGTCTCTAACTCAGCCATGAAAAACTCCTCTCACCCCCGCGCACTCTCTGCAAGACCCGGCATACCATCCCAATGATACCCTCACTCGCTCTTGAAAGCGGCTATAGCGCTGGCGGCCGCTGAGGCCATGAGCCGCACATCCGAAGAGACGGTGACGAACTGGAAACCCTTCTCGCCCATGCGCGAGGCGTACTCGGGAGAACCTGTGAAAATGCCGGCGGCGAGACCGTGCTCCCGTGCAGCGGCCAGCACCCTTTCGATAGCCTCGACCACAGCGGGCTCGTCGCGGTCCGTGCCAGGTCCATGCCCGAGGCTTTGACCCAGGTCCGAGGGCCCCACGAAGACGGCGTCCAGGCCTGGGACAGCGAGAATTTGCTCCAGGTTTTCAAGCGCTTCGTGAGTTTCGATCATGGCCATCGTAACGACGGTCTCGTTCGCGTGGTCGGTGTAGTCCCGGCCGCCATAGAGGGTGGCCCTGTAAGGGCCGTAGCTGCGGTATCCCTCAGGAGGGTAGCGGCAGGCACCGACGAAGGCCTCGGCTTCCTCGCGGGTATTGATCATCGGGCAGATCACAGCGTAACATCCAGCGTCGAGCACCCTCATTATGAGGCCTGGATCGTTCCACGGCACCCGGACGACGGGCACGGTGTCCGTCGTCGAGATAGCCTGCAGTATAGGGACGAGGCTTCCATAGTCCACGGGCCCGTGCTGCATATCTATGGTAAGGCTATCCCATCCCGCGTGGGCCATGACCTCGGCGGAGAAGGAGCTAGGTACGTGCAGCCACCCGTTCACAGCGGTTTCTCCCTCACGCCAGATCTTCTTCAGACGGTTCTCCCTCATCTTCGATCCCCTTCTGCCGCGGCTCGGTTGCCCCCAGAGTCGCGCCGCACGCACCGATCCTTCCTGGATCCCGGCGGAGGTCGCCGCCGGCCCGTCTCAGTAGTAGACGACTTCGGTCATTTCACTGACATCCCTGCCACGTTTTAAAGGATACCAGCGTACCAGGCGGAAGACCCCGCGCACCACGAGAGGGTAAGGGGCGTGATGCGGCACAACCTCGAGAAAAAATTCCCCGAGTAAGCGCAGGCGTTGGGGAGCCGGAGACCCTGGCTCCCCAACACTCGGCGGATTCCTTGCGCCGGAAATCTCACGGACCGGCCTCTGAGGGACGTCCGGTTAGACCCGACATTCATCGGGAAAGACATTGCATGACGACCTTCCGCAACTTGTAGGGAGAATCGAGAACGGCAGAGAGACTAGACGGTCGCGTTCGTAACGGGCGCGAGCAGCGGTATCGGTGAGGCGAGTGCGAAGGCGCCTGCGCAGCAGGGTGCTTCGGTGGCCGTCGTCGCCCAGCGCAAAGACAGACTGGAGAGACAAGAGGATAGCGACTAGACGCTCGCGACATAACAGATCAGGACAGATCAGGAGCAGGCCGTATCTGCCGTGGAGCAGACGGTCTCCGAGCTAGTCAGCTAGTCAGCACTTCAGCTTGTCAGCCTTTTTGTTTTGGCCTGTAGCCGATTGTGTGTTGTCGAATGCACGATTTGCTCCGGCATCTACACGTTCATGACCGACGATGGGTTCGCGCCGGATTCCAGCGGTGCCGACACGGCTGATGATGCTGTAGTCGTTTGCCCCGCCTGGATACCTACCGCCGCCGGGCGAGGACCTCGGAGCCGAGGCGCAGACCCTTGTGGTGAGGGCCTCACGTCGTTCTGAGCTGCAGCGACCCGAGCCTCACAGCGGCGCGAATGCTCAAGACGGGACCATCCCCGCTCAGGGCGGCTTCGGTCAAGAAGGCGCCCTCCCTCTTCGTGAAACCATCGCCAAGATCCACGCTACCCAGGGTGGTCTCAGTCGCCAACCTCGCCGCAGTGGAGGAGGGAACGGACACTACTACCCTCGAGAGCCCAGTCTCTATGCTCACCTCGGCTTCCCGCGAGAGAACACCGCCGAAGTCGAGTTCGTAGCTGGCCGCCCCTCCGGAGAGTCGCACCTCCGAGGGGTTGGCATTGGCGAGGTTCTCCAACTCTATTCCGGCGGCCCCGCTGGAAATCTCCAGCAGTTCCATGCGCTCGGGGTTGGATACTGGAAAGTCAAGCTCGAACTTGCCAGCACCCTGCCTGACCATCAATCGGCTCAGG
>DASQWQ010000381.1:0-3107 GCA_035640175.1 Rubrobacter sp.
TGCTGAACAGTCGGCCTATCTTGAAAGATCCACCCATCTACTTCCTCCAGTGCTAGTATTCTGCTCGCCGACGCGGACCACCAGAACCGAGCAATGAACGTTGCTGACTACGCTCTCTGAGACGCGGCCCATTACCACCCGATTGATGGTGCTTGGACCCCGGCTTCCCACGACCACGGTGCCTGTCCACGGGAGGGCTCCCTATTGCCACTGCTCCAAATCCCGAGAAGCCGATCAGAGCATATTGGGGTCTCTCAAGAGGCTGGTCTTGGGGTCGGTGTCCTTCTCGGGCTCACGTCCTCGGCTTCGTCCACCCTCTTGCCTAACAGGTAGAGGGCTGCGAGAAGTATCGCCACCATCACGATCAGCAAGATCCACCCCGGCACCCCGAACCCCATCGGGAGTAGGCCGAAGATAACGCACACGATCCCCACGAGGAGTGCGTATGGAAGCTGGGTGCGAACGTGGTCGATGTGGTCGCAACCCGACGCCAGCGAAGAGAGGATCGTTGTATCGGAGATCGGGGAGCAATGGTCGCCGAAGATCGCACCCGACAGGATCGAGCGGATCGCCGCGTACAGGATGAAGTAGTTCGCGGGGTTCGCCATCTCGTTGGCCTGCAGGACGCCCCACGTGAGCGGGATCGCCAGCGGAAAGAGCACGCCCATCGTGCCCCAACTCGTGCCGGTTGCGAAGCTCATCCCCGCGGCGAGAAGAAAGATCAGGGCCGGTACGATCGCCGGCGGCAGGTTCGCGCTCAGGATCGAGACCAGATAGTCGGCCGTCTGCAAGACTTCCATCACGCCGGAGAGCGCCCACGCCAGAACCAGTATGACCATGCCGAACAGCATGAAGCGCACCCCAGCGTACCAGGCCTTGGTCACCTCATCCAGATTCAGGATGCGCTGCCCGAGCGAGAGCACCGCGGCCACAAGCACGCCCAGAAGAGAAGCCCACATCAGGGCCGCGTAGGAGTCCGCGCTCCCGATGATGTCCTGGATCGTCTCTCCGCTGCCGGTGACGTACATCGCGGCCAGGGCGGTCCCGATCAGCGCGACTATAGGGATGACCGCGTTCAAGGCCCGGTCGGGAGTATGCACTTTGGGTTCCATCTCCTCGCCACCCGCGGCAGCCGAGTCCACGTCCGCGTCATCACGCAGGACCTTGTTCTCTGAGCGGGCCCTCCTCTCGGCTTTGTACATCGGCCCGAAGTCGCGCCCCGAGATAGCCACGGCGAAGACCAAGAAGATGGCCAGAACCGGGTAGAAGGCGTAGGGGATGGAACTGAGGAAGATGGCGTATGGTTCCTGGTCGAAGCCCTGGATGCCACCCACGGCGTCCCCGATCAGGCCGATCTCGAAACCGATCCAGGTCGTGATCAGGGCGATGGACGCCACCGGAGCAGCCGTCGAGTCTACGAGGTAGGCAAGCTTCTCCCGGGAGACCCTGAGCCGGTCGGTGACCGCGCGCATGGTGTTGCCTACCACGAGCGTGTTTGTGTAATCGTCGAAAAAGATGGCCAGGCCCAAGATCCCGGTAGTGGTCTGCCCCCTCTTGGGGGTGCTCGCCAGGCCGATGATCCGGTTCACCACGCCCCTCATCCCGCCGTTCTTGGAGATGATCCCGACCATGCCCCCGATCATGAGCGAGAAGATCAGGATCTGGGCGTGGCTAGCGTCCCCGCTCGGGGGCGCTATGGCCTCGACAACGTACACCTGGAGGGTGTCGAGCAGCCCGGACCACAGTGACCCAATCCCGAGTCCGTAGGTGAGCACTGCGCCGGCATAGATGCCGATGAAGAGTGAGGAAATCACCTCCCGGGTGATCAGAGCCATCGCGATCGCCAGCAGCGGCGGTAGCACCGAGAGCCAGCCGGGAATGGAGCTGGTGCTCTGTTGGGCAACCTCCTGCTCTCCTTGGACCAGCGCGACGCTCACCTGACCCATCTCAGAGACCGTGATGTCCTCAACCGTGGCCGATCCACCGGAGAGATCTACCTTGTAACTCTCTCCGGCGACCATGAGCTTCGGCGGAGGCGCCTCGCCTTCGGGCTGCGCCCCGCTGACCTCCACGGAGAACGGTACCCCGGTGAGCACGACCTGCGGCAGCTCGATCGAGTAGTCACCGTTTTCTTGGGCTACAACGACATCCTGTGATAACAAGAGATTGAACAACGCCGCGAACGCTGTGAGGACCAGCAGAAAGCCGGCGAATACGAGCGCGATCCTGCGCTTTCTGGCAGGATACTCCTTCCAGTGCCGCACCGAAAATCTCACTTCAGCTCACCCTCTCCCTTTGCCCAAACGCTATTGAACGCGGGCTGAGTCTCTGAAGCCACTTCTTTCTATATTCGCTCTTGTTGTCCCGAATTGAGACTCTCAGTCAACGTAGCTCAGCAATGTTAAAGGGCGGTAAGGCTCCCGTTAAGAACGGGTAAGAGCTCGGAGCTATATCGGCTAGGACCCAACGCATGGGGCGACTCGCGGAGCATACCTTGTTTAAAGCAACATTTGAGTCCTATAGCTCATTCGCGAGCGGTTCGGTGGTGTCGAGTTGGAGCTCAATAAACTGACCAGCGCCCAACAGTGAGAAGGAGGAAAGCCGCCCGGGGACCAGGCGTGGACGAGGTGAAGCTCCGAATCGGTCCTGTTAGCCATCTCGATCGGGGCCTGAGCTGACAGTTGGGCCTCCTCCGAGCCGTCGGTCGCCAGTAGTATAGGCGTTGTGAATAGAGCCATAGCCGTCAGTTCCTTCCGTACTCGCGGGCTCGTGCGGATTCCGATCTTCGCGCCTCCACTGATCTCTCCTGTGATGAACGTTTCGCTATCGTCTGTTGTGCTTCTCTCAGGCTGTCTGCCGTATAGCTCTCGCTCCTAAGCGAGTGAAGTAAGAGGGGGTGGCTACGGAGAACGCTAGAAGCGAGAGGTTCTGCCGAAGCTGGGCCTCTTAGTGTCCCAGAAGAGAACCACGCCGCCGTCGGGTAACCCGCCGGCTACGCCGACCAGATGCCACTCCTTCTCTTCTGCGGCATCCAGTACACCCTGCAGCTGTTCGTGGGGCTCCCTGTCTCGGCTCAGCCGCACGTGCTCGGCGTAGTAGCGGCCTAC
>DASQWQ010000382.1:0-4100 GCA_035640175.1 Rubrobacter sp.
ATTGGATGCGCCCCTTTACGCGCTCTTCGCACGCAGTTCGTCCGGTTACCGAGCGTCTGCGAAGCCCCACCACATCACCTCAATTTTGTTGCGCCATTTGTTAATGTTGCTCATAACGGAACAGATACCATAAAGTTCTGCCCTGAGTCAAGGGGGATCAGCTTTGAAACCTCTTTCTTTAGGAAATTTGAAGATGCGAAGCTATCCCCGACAGGAGACCGTTAAGTTTCGCAACAACACCTCGGAAGAGGTGGTGAGAAGGTTGGGTGTAAGTGTACTGGATCCGTCGCCGGTGAGCGGTCCTCTCCTCGCCGTCGCTGCGGCGTCCAAAGGCCTGCACCAGGCAGCACTCTACCTTCTCGACCTGCCGAGGCCGGCGTTCCTGGACAGCAGCCTGACCGACGGCCCCGGCGGGCGTTATTCATTCCTCACGGCCGATCCCTTCCTAGATTTACGAAGCCGGGGTCGCCGCGTCGAGCTTATCGGTCCGGCGAGACGGGCGGTCACGGAGGAGGATCGCTGGGTCCTTCTTCAACTCGTGCTGCGCCGCTACTCGGTGGATCGGGTGGCAGTCCTGCCACCGTTTCTGGGCGGAGCCGTTGGCTATGTCGGCTACGATCTAGGCAGCACGCTGGAACGGCTGCCCGCCACCGCCGCCGATGAAGGACCACCGGAGTTGGATGTCGGTTTCTACGATTGGGTACTGGCCGCCAACCACCAGTCCGGTGAGCCGAGCCCCAGTAAGGGCTTTTGGCTGGACCGTGCTGTTTAACCTCAGAGCGCTTATCTCGGATTGCAAAAGGAACTATAGCTACTTATAACTGTAATCTAGTAACTGTATGGCAAGCTCAAAGCAGCGGGACGAGACCACGACATGTAGCAGCCTCAGGCACTGCTGTGGCTAGCTTACAACCTGTACTGGCTCAGAGCGTGCCTGGTTTGAAGCGTACAGAACCGGTCTTATCAAAGAATGTCAAGACGGCGAGACGACTTCTAGTGACTCGCCCACCTCGGCAGCGGCCCCGGAGGATAATGCCCGTTCTCAGTCACCACTACGTCCATTGGCATGTCGTGTTCATCTACGGGAACCTTCTCCACCATCTGGCTCTCGAATGCACCGGCGACCAGCCACGCGCACGGCGATAAGCTTTCCGCCAACAGGTTGTCGTAGAAGCCTCTACCGTAGCCCAAGCGTCCGCCCCGCCTGTCAAACGCAAGACCGGGAACCAACACGAAGTCGATGTCGGCCAGTTCCACGCGCGCGCACCGATCCGGCCTAGGCTCGCGTATCCCCCATGTCCCTACCTGTAGATCCTGTACCGGGTCTTGTACCCAGTAGACCTCCAACAGCTCTCTCTGGCGATTGACTCTGGGAAGCAGCAAGGTCTTGCCCTGATCTAGGACGTGGCGCAAGAACTCGTCGGTCTGTAGCTCGCTGCCAAAGCTGGCATAAGCCATGATCATGTTGGATCGCCGATAGACCGAGGTCTCGACGATATCCCAGACTATATCTTGACTCAAGGCCGTCCGGGTGCGGGAATCCATGGTGTCTCGCCTACCGAGTATCCTCTTTCTCAATGAGGCCTTGGCCTCTTGCAGATCCGCTCTACGGCGGTCTATTAGATTTGCCCGCATCGTTCTACTTACCTCCCAGAAGAAATCTAAGTCGTACCAATCGTCGCCGTAGTCAGGATCTTACGAAGGGCGCCTCCACGAAAATGCCGAAAGACGACGCAGCACCAGCACCACCTCAGCAATTAGTACGGCGACCCCGTTCGATGAGCCTCGCTAACGCTGGCCGTTTATGAGACTCATGGCCTCCTGACGGGTGCGCTGGTCTTTAGCGTACAGGCCGCGCACCGCGCTGGTAACGGTCATGCTCCCCGGCTTCTGTACGCCCCTGACCGTCATACAGAGGTGGTCGGCCTCTACAACGACGATGGCGCCCTTGGCCCCGAGGCTCTGGTGGAGGGCGTCGGCGACCTGGGCGGTAAGGCGCTCCTGGAGCTGAGGACGGCGGGAGTAACCCTCTACCATCCGGGCCAGCTTCGAAAGCCCCACAACCTTACCGTCGGGTATGTAGCCGACGTGGGCTTTGCCTATCATTGGCAGGAGATGGTGCTCACAGGTCGAATAGAAAGGTATGTCCCGAATGAGGACCATCTCGTGGTGATCCTCCTGAAACCCGACGGTCAGCTGCTGGGTAGGATCTACGTGCAGCCCCGCGAAGAGGAACTCGTAAGCCCTCGCTACCCGTGCAGGCGTGTCCCTCAGTCCTTCTCGGTCAGGGTCCTCCCCTAAAGCGTCCAGTATCTCTCGGACGGCCCGCTCGATACGGGGCAGATCTACCGGGTGTTCGGGAGGGTACAGTTCTTCAACGTCTTCGAGGAGCAAGGATCTGTTCTCCATCCATTTACCTTCCTTTCTGGTGTCCTGATAGATCGTGCCTTGCGCGACTCACTTTCTTGATAGCCTCTCATCGCACGTGGGGCATACCCTCTGGATGCGCATCAGCCACACGAGGACCTCGCTCCCGCAGTCCTCCTAACCCGCCCGCGTGCCGGGGCCTGCTCATGGAGGTGGGACGCCGTGCTAGCCGGATCGACACTATCCTCCGACCTCGCCGCGCGCCGCTTGGAGGGCATTGAACAGGAGCATCGCCCGCGTCATGGGTCCGACGCCCCCGGGGACGGGGGTTACGGCCGAAGCTTTGGACTCTACCTCCTCAAAACGTACGTCTCCCACCAGTCCTCCGTCATCCCTCCGGTGAATACCGACGTCTACCACTACGGCGCCTTCCTTCACGTACTCGGCGCCGACCATCTCCCGACGGCCCAGGGCGACGACTAGTACGTCCCCGCGGGCAGCGACCTCGGCCAGGTTCCGCGTGCGCGAGTGGCAGATGGTCACCGTGGCGTTCTCGCGCAGGAGGAGCTGGGTCATCGGCTTGCCGACCAGATTTGACCGGCCGAGCACAAGTGCCTCCTTCCCCCTCCAGCGACACCCCGTAGCGCTGCAGGAGCTGGACGATGCCGTGCGGGGTGCACGGCATGAGCGCCGACAGTCCCATCGCGAGCCTCCCAGCACTCTCGGGGTTCAGACCGTCCACGTCTTTGTGCGGGCGTATCCGGGAGAGCAGGGACCGCGAGTCCAGGTGGTCAGGCAACGGAAGCTGTATAAAAAATCCGGAGACGGCCTTGTCCTCGTTGAGGCGCTCGACGACCGCCTCGATCTCCTCCTGGGAGGCGTTCTCGGGGAAGCAGTGGGCCTGTGTCTCCATACCGACCTCGGCGCAGTCGGTCTGCTTGTTACGCACGTAGGTGACAGACGCCGGATCCTCCCCCACCAGGATCATGTCCAAGCGCACCGCCCTGCCCCGTGACCGGAGCTCCTCCACGCCCTCCGCGACCTCTGCCCGCACCTCGGCGGCGGCGCCTTTGCCAGCGAGAATCCTAGCCATGGCTCTCCGCAGCGGAGTACCAGCCGTCCGACGCCGCTCGACGGGAAACAGTTTCCTCTACGTAGCAGCCACTCGATCCTTCCGCAAAAAGACAAGGCATGGGAGCATTCATCCTCCGAAGATCTCGTCCGTTCTCGCTGCCATGATGAAGTCGTTTCAGTGCAGTCCCCGATCTTGTGCGTCCATCATGTGACGGTCACCTTAGCCAGCTCGATCAGAAAGGCTGGGTGATGCCCCTCCTCTTCCGCCTGCGCACCTACCCTCTTTGTGAACGTCAGCGCCTGGGCGAAGTCGTCGAACCTAAAGGTGTGCTCCAGGCGCTTGACGCCCTCACGCTCCAGGACGCACCAGTCAGGGACCTGCGGGCGCAGTTGTTCGATCTCGGGGTTCGTCAGCGTCGGCTCGTCGCCCCGGTAGGCGGTGTATTTCATCTCCGTCAGCTCGCCCATCCTCTTGCTCTCCCCTCTTTCGTCCAGCAATCCGGAAGGAGGCGGGAACCCCCACCTCCTTACCGAAGCCTTCTCGCGCGGTGCCTCGGGCACCCGCATCGCCTTGTTTTATATGCCTCTAGGAGGAGCCGCCCTGTTGCACCGGTATGTTGCCGAAGATCAGGACCTTGCGCTGAAGGTCGAAGTAGGCC
>DASQWQ010000383.1:0-4812 GCA_035640175.1 Rubrobacter sp.
CCTTTCGGAGCGCCCAGCACTCGAATGGCTCGTAACGCTGTGTTTGGCGGGGGGGCTCGCCCTCGCGATCCTGACGTTCGTCGCCCACGCGATACAGGCCGGCAGCGTCCTGGGGGCGCAGGGGCGCGTAGACCCCACCCGGGTCGGGTCCGGCGCGGAGGGGGCGTTGCTGATCTATGGGCCGGTGGCGCGCCTGTTGACGGTGACCTTCCTGGCCTCGGCCGGCTCGGCCATCCTCCTCGCGGGCGTCCTTCCCGGGTGGACCGGCTGGCTGGCCTACGCCGTCGGCGCCTTCCACCTCGCCCTCGTCCCCACCATCTTCTCCGGGACCGACCCGGCCCGCTTCTATAGCATCAACGGATGGAGCATACCCGTCGCGGGTGGCCTCCTTCTGAGCTGGGTGCTCGTGGTCAGCATATTGCTCGTCCTGCGTAATTGAAGGGTGGCGGTTCCCGTCAGAGCCTGGACGCGAGGGAATGACGAGCGCTGGCCGATGACGGGCAGACCGCGCCGTCAACACCACCGCGGTACCGTCACGGTCGCAGTGCGGGACCTATTGCTCGACAGTGTCCGTAACTGCGAGAGTCGCCGGAGGAGTGGGGCCCTCACCTACTCCAACGAGGAGATGGAGGAGGCGAACGCATCGGGGATTCCTCCAATATGATCGTCCCCCTCCCGAGTAGGATGCGCCGTAGAGCACGGGACAGGTGCTCGGGCTGGAACATAGACGGAAGGAGTGACCATGACTGGCCAACCGCTGATAGACCACGTCACCCTGCTGGCGGGAGACTTGCCGGCCAGCCGGCGGTTCTACGAGGCGGCTCTGGCTCCTTTGGGCTTCGGTTTGGAGTTCGAGCGCGATGATCTCCTGGCCTTCGGAAGCGGGGAGAGCGGGAGACTCATCCTATACGCGGGTGAGCGGTCCGTCGCCGGGTTCCACGTCGCCTTCTCCGCTCCCAGCCGGGAGGCAGTCGACGCTTTCCACGCGTCGGCGCTCGGGGCTGGCGGGCGCGATAACGGCGCGCCGGGGCTGAGGCCCGAGTACCACGGAGGCTACTACGGCGCCTACGTGTTCGATCCCGACGGCAATAACGTCGAGGCGGTCCACCACGCCGTTACCTCCGGTAACGATCCTAACCAGAACTAATGAGAGGAGTTAACTGCAATGACAGATAGCCAACGCACCACGGACAACAAGACGACCGCTGAGATCCGGCCCTTCCGGATCGAGGTTCCCCAGGCTGACCTCGATGATCTGCGGCAGCGCTTGGCCCGCACCCGCTGGCCCGACGAGCTTCCGGGAGTGGGTTGGAGCCGCGGCGTCCCGCTCGGCTACCTAAAGGACCTCGCCGACTACTGGGCCAACGGCTTCGACTGGCGCGGGCAGGAGGCGAAGCTCAACGAGCTCCCGCAGTTCACCACGGAGATCGACG
This sequence comes from Rubrobacter sp., assembly GCA_035640175.1. GTDB lineage: Bacteria > Actinomycetota > Rubrobacteria > Rubrobacterales > Rubrobacteraceae > Rubrobacter_D. The sequence goes on from DASQWQ010000383.1 coordinate 1,434, forward strand.
GTCAGAACGTACACTTCGTGCACGTCCGTTCTCCCAAGCCCGGCGCGCTGCCCCTGATCATCTGTCACGGTTACCCCGGCTCCGTCGTCGTCCGACGATCACAACACAGAGGAGGGCGACGATCACCAATTGATTAGAGGACTAACCAAATGCGTTGACACCACTTTGACACCACCGCGAGCTCAAGACCGTGCAACACGCGGCAAGCCGGAGAAAGGAAAATCGTCTAGATAGGCGGCATCTGCAAGCCTGTGCAAACCCCTGCAACACATGAATTATCACTCGTAATGAGCAGATCAGCGATCAGCGTTTCTCCGATGGGTTTACTGCAACCCGTACTGCAACCGGGCCAGTACAGGCTAGTACGCAGTGGACACGCACCCTTGCCGGAAGTGCCGCAAACCCCATTGATAAGCGCAATTCCCGGACGCACCAGTACAGGCTAGAACGTACGCAAGCAAACTCGTAGCTAGAGCAGGTCAGCGGTTCGAGTCCGCTCTTCGGCTCTCGTTCATATAAGATCTGGAGTTAAGACGCAGAGCGATGCCAAGGCCTCGGTATGGAATCGGAGCCGCTCTTACTGCAACACGTTCGTTACACCGCATGACACTCCGGCGCTCACGTTAGTAGCGACGGTTGTCAAGTAGAGTGAAGCAGAGAATCGTCCAGTAGGAAAAGTTCTCTCGTAATGAGCAGGAAAGCGGTTCGAGTCCGCTCGTCGGCTTTATATTCTTGCCTCGATCTTCCTTTGCACGGCGGGGGTCAGGGATTCAAATGCCCTCGGATCTACTACAAAATGTAGTGCTCTTGCAGGGAAAACTTGAAGCACGAGGGAGATCTCACTCCGCCTTTGCTGCTATTGTAGAGCAACCGCTTGGACGCGGTTGAGGCGTACCGGCCCAGAGGGCTCATGCCTAGATCTATGTCAAATCCTCATTAAACCTGCGCGCACCTCCTCGGCATTGTATGTCGATTACCGAACTGGTGGTGTACGCTACATAGCTTGTCCTTCGGGTCCAAGCGGCACTAGACTGGTGCAGGAGAGGCAAGAGCAGGTAACAAGTGGCAACTCGAAACGCAGAAGGTCAGCCCGAAGCAGAGCCCCTGATCGGTACGAAGCTTCATGCGCCGCCTACGCGCAACGATCTCGTGTCTCGGTCCGATCTCGTAGAGCTTCTGCGCGCAGGCTACCATCGCCAGCTCACCCTGCTCAGCGCTCCGGCTGGTTACGGGAAGACGACGCTCTTGGCCGAATGGCGCGCCGCCGAAGCGGGCAATCACCTATTTGCCTGGCTCTCGCTCGACCAGCAGGACGACCATATGGTTCGCTTCTGGACGTATGTGATTGCGGCTCTCCGCACCGTCGCGCCGAATGTCGGGGCCGAGTCTTTGGCGGCGCTCAAGGCAGGAGCGGACTTAACCAGGTTCGTCCTGCCGCCTCTCCTCAACGAGCTCACGTTATTACCTGAAGAGGTTATCTTGGTGCTCGACGACTACCATCACATAAGGCAGAGGAGAAACCATGAGGGCGTTGCTTTTCTTATCGATCACGCGCCGGCCACGCTGCACGTCGTGATCTCAACCCGCGCGGAGCCGCTGCTGGCGATCGGAGCGCTTCGGGCAAATGGACAGCTGAGCGAAATACGCAGCGAGGAACTCAACTTCACGGCCGAGGAGGCGTCCGCTCTGTTGAACGGAACCATGGAGCTCGGCCTTGTGCAAGGTGAGATTGAACACCTCTGGGAGCAGACCGAGGGGTGGGCTGCAGGACTCTACCTGGCCGGACTCTCGCTTCGCCACCACACAGATCCTCACGCCTTCGTCGAAGAGTTCGCGGGCGATAACCGCCACATCGTGGACTACCTGGGAGAGCAGGTGATCCGGAGCCAGCCAGAGGAGATAGCGACGTTCCTGCGCAGGACCTCGATTCTCGACCGCTTCACAGGCTCGCTCTGCGACGCCGTCCTTGAAACGGGGAGATCGAACGAAATCCTCCGCAACATTGAGCGCTCGAATCTCTTCCTCGTAGGGCTCGACGAACGGCGGGAGTGGTATCGTTACCACAACCTCTTCGCGGAACTGCTCCGCGTCGAGCTGAAGAATGAAGAGCCCGAACTCATCCCGACCTTGCACCGGCGGGCGAGTGCCTGGTACCGTCGCTCTGAGATGCCAGGCGAAGCGATCCAACATGCGATTGCTGCGGGCGATATCGCGGAAGCCGGCGAGCTAATACTGAGCAACTGGGTCTCCTACGTGAACGCCGGGCAGACGGCGCTCATAACGGCCTGGCTCGGTGCGTTGCCCGAGGAGGCGATCGCCGGAGATCCTCCCCTCAGTTTAGTGGCGGCCTGGATAGCGATGTTCGCCGGTGAGGAAGAGGAAGCGGAGCGCTTCCTACGCCTCGCCGAGGATGGCCATTACACTGGCCCGCTCCCCGACGGGACCAGCTCGATCGAGTCGGGAGCTGCCCTCATCCGCGCATTCTCGGTCTTCAGTGCCGCCGGAGGTTCGCGTGCGCGCGAGGCAGCGCAAAGGGCTGTCGAACTGGAGACCGACGGGGCTTCGCCCTGGCAGGCGGTCGTCCACCTGGCGTTGGGCTACTCGCTCTACTGGTCCGGCGAGTATGCAGAGGCGCGTGCTCCCCTAGAGGTTGCCGCACGACTCGGCGAGGCTTCTGAGCAGCCCCTCATCGTCGTCAATACCCTCGCCTTACTCTCGTACGTCGAACAGGAACTGCGCCATCACGTGATAGCGGAGGCTTATGCCCGCGGAGCGCTCGAATTCGCTGAAGAGAACAAGCTCACCTACGCTCCTCAGGTCGGAACCGCCCACGTCGCCCTCGGCAAGGTGTTCGCCGGGCGAGGTAAACTGGCCCAGGCCGAGGGACACATTGAGCGCGGACTTGCGCTGCAGCGCGAAGTCGGCAGACATCCCGAGATAGCAGACACCCTTTTCACGCTCGCGCTAGTTCGCCGGACGCGCGGCGATGCCGCGGGAACGCGCGAGCTCCTCGATGAGGCGCGAGGGTGGGTAGAGGGGAGTGCCGATCCTGGAATCCTATCCTCGTTGCTCGAGCGGACGGAGCTCACATTGCGCCGCGCGCCGCGGAAGCAAATTGGCCTATCGGAGGAACTTAGCGAGCGGGAGCTCGATGTGCTGCGGCTCCTCGCCACCGAACTCTCCCAGCGGGAGATCGGGGAGTCCCTCTATCTCTCCTTTAACACGGTACACGCCCACACCCGGGCTATCTACCGGAAGCTGGACGTCTCCTCGCGCGAGCAGGCCGTCGAGCGGGCCAGGCATCACGGCATCCTGTAAGCGTCGTCCTTATAAATAACCTAGGTGAACATGGCCGGTAGGTGAGGACCGGATGCGCTGC
>DASQWQ010000384.1:0-2098 GCA_035640175.1 Rubrobacter sp.
ACCTGCCCGGCGCAAAGCGGGCTCCTTCGCCGGCAGCAGCCAGCGGACATTGGTGAGGTTCGGATAGGCCGTGTACATGCGTCCCGCCGTCTTCTGGGTCTCGAGCCGGACTCCCAAGAGCGCGGAAGCATCGGTTCCCTGCACGTAAGGCCGCATACCTAACCTTCTTCTTGTCGGATCAGTTCCGACACGCGACCGCTACACGAGAAAGGGGTTCGACCATCTCCTATCCTACTTTCGGCTGCAACAATCTGCAATCCTTGAGGGAGCTTCTCATTACATGTATTTAACCTCACCTTAGCACGTTACGCCCGAGAATCGTCGCGTACAGATCCTCGACGGTGTCCCCGCGGGTGATCACCCCGAGGCACCCGCGGTTCCGTTCGACCTTCAGCGAGGAGAGCGCGTCCTGGTAACGGCCTTCGAGGGCAGAACGCATAGCGAGGGCGGTGGCGTTCTTGGCGAGGACGGAGACGATGCCTCCGGGACGGAGTAAAGCGGAGAGAGCGCGGATCATGGGTCGCGGGTCCTCCAGATACATCAGCACCCCGTGACACAACACGGCGTCGAACATCTTCCCGCCAAGCGTCTCGTGTGCCCGCTCCCCTATGCCCCCGACGAGCCGCACCCGCTGCCGGACGCCTGCCTCTTCATGGGCGAGTCTTTGGCGCGCTTCCGCGAGCATCTTCGGGGAGGGTCGATGATGGTGACTTCGTAGCCTCTGCGTATAGAGGGATCGCCTGCTATACGGCACCATCACCAACGTCGGCGATGCGGACCGGCGCACCGGGAAGGTATTCGACGAGTCCGCGGCCCGTGTGCTCGTGGCGGACTACCTGGCGCAGGATCTCGCCCGATGAATTGTAGCGTTCGGCAAGGTCGCGGAAGGTGTCCCCCACAGGCTCGCTACTTCCCGTTCTTCAGGTACTTTTCGAACTCGTCGAAGGGGAGGCAGTTGATCACGTTCCCCTTCTCAACCCAAGCCCGTCTCGCCTGTGAGACGCCGTACTTCATAAAGGCAAGGGCCCGCTCGTCGTGGGCATCTGTGTCGATGGTGAGGCGGACGCCTGCTCCCACAGCCTCGCGGACGTAGGGAACCGCGAGATCAAGTCGGTCCACGTAAGCGTTGAGCTCGAGGGCCGTGTTCGTGACGGCAGCTTCCCTGATCACACGCGACACGTCCACCTCATAGGGTACTCTGCGGTTCAGGATGCGGCCCGTGGGGTGGCCGATGGTCCGCACGTGCGGGTTGTTTATCGCCCGCACGATGCGCTCAGTCATGGCCTTCTCGCCGACCCCGAAGGAGGTGTGCACCGAAGCTACGACGAAGTCCAGATCGGCTAGCACATCGTCGTCGTAGTCGAGGGAGCCGTCCTTGAGGATGTCGACCTCGGAGCCGCAGAGGAGGTGGATCTCACCGTAGCCCTCATCGGCCTTCCTCACGGCCTCCATCTTCTCCTTCAGGCGCTCCGGCGAGAGGCCGTTCGCCACCCTGAGGCTCTGCGAGTGGTCGCAGAAGACGAGGTACTCGTAGCCGAGCTCGATGGCCGCCTCGGCCATGCTCTCGATGGTGCCTTTGCCGTCGGAGTAGTTGGTGTGAACGTGCAGGTCCCCGCGGACGTCTTCGACGGAGACGAGGTCGGGCAGCCTGCTACTATCTGCAGCTTCGATCTCACCAGCGTCCTCCCTCAGCTCCGGCGGTATGTAGGCGAGGCCGAGCCGCGAGTAGAGATCCTCCTCCGTGGCCACGGGTTTGTAGTCGCCGGTCCCGGCCTTGGCCAGGCCGTACTCGGAGATGTTGATACCCATCTTGACGGCCCGCTCGCGCAGCGCGATGTTGTGGGCCTGGCCACCGGTGAAGTGGTGCAAAAGCGATCCGTAGGCCTCGGGCTCGACTATTCTCAGGTCTACCTCGGTCCCGCCGCGCAAGATAAAGACCTTCTTCGGGCCGTGGGCCAAGACTTCCTCAGCGAACGGCGCCTCCGCGAAGTCGTCGGCGAGCGAGTCGGGGTCCTCGCTCGCGGCGACGATGTCGATGTCGCCGATGGTCTCCTTCATGCGGCGCAGGGAGCCCCCGACCTCGGCCCGCTCAGTCGCC
>DASQWQ010000385.1:0-8742 GCA_035640175.1 Rubrobacter sp.
GGGCGCCCAGGAGCTTTAGGGGTAGGGAGATGGGGCTCTATGTAGGACCACTCGGCATCGGAGAGGTCGGTTTGGTAGGCTTTTCTCATGCTCGGTAGGATACCGAGCGAGTACCTCAGAACCCCTTTTCAGACAGTTTCAAGGCAAACTTCCTAGAACTCCGTCAAGGCGAACTTCGGAGAAAACCCCTTCCACGCACTCGGGTGAATAAGCCTCAGGGCAATACGCCAGACTCCTCCGGGTGGCATCATGGATGGTGCCACCCCATTGGAGAAAAACGCGAGTTGTTGGCAAGAAGGAGGAACTGCTATGTCGGCAGAGGAGAACATGGCATTGGCCCGCCGTTTCATGGAGGCTCGAGTAGTCAAGAGGGACCTGGATGCCGTGGACGAGATGCTAGCCCCTGACTTCGTCAACCAAAATAAACTGGTTCCCGGCCAAGAGCCCGATCGTGAGGGTTACATGCGGGGGATCTCCGAATATCATGCCGCCCTCTCCCCAGGCCGCTTGATCATCGAGGACCAGGTAGCTGGGGGTGACAAGGTGGTGACCCGCTTCATCGTACACGCAACTCACGATCGGGGGGACCTTATGGGCGTTGCGCCTACCGGTAGAAATCTGACCAACAGGGCCATAGTGATCCACCGCATAGTGGAAGGCAAGATCGCCGAGGAGTGGGGCATGGGAACGATCGGCGCAACACTGAGGAAACAGCGTCTTGAGCAAGAGATACGCGAGCGCGAGCGCGTCGAGCAGGAGCTTAGGGTAGCCCGAAGCATCCAGCAAGCCTCCCTCCCCAAGGAGGTGCCCGAACCGGAGGGCTGGGAGATCTCCCCCTTCTACCGGCCAGCCAGGGAGGTGGGAGGAGACTTCTACGACATCTTCGAGCTAGAAGACGGACGCTTGGGCCTCGTGGTGGGGGACGCTACGGGCAAAGGGGTACCCGCGGCGCTCGTGATGGCCAGCACCCGCAGCATGCTCCGTGCCGTAGCCCAAGCCTCTGCCTACTCGCCAGGAGATGTATTGAGCAGGGTTAACGACTCGCTAGCCATCGACATCCCACCTAATATGTTCGTAACCTGCTTCTACGCCATCCTCGATCCGAAGAGGGGACACTTGAGGTACGCCAACGCCGGTCACGACCTACCCTACCTTTGGCATGGTGGAGGTGCAGAGGACCTTAAGGCTAGGGGGATGCCCTTGGGGCTGATGCCTGGGATGAGCTACGAGGAGAAGGAGGTCACTATGGAACTCGGCGACAGTGTCCTCTTCTATAGCGATGGACTGGTAGAGGCGCACGAACCCAAAGGCGAGATGTTCGGCTTTCCCAGGTTGCGGGGACTAGTCGCCGAGCACGGCGAGGACGGGTCGCTCGGGAACTCTCTCTTAGAGGAACTCTACTCCTTCGTAGGAGATGGCTGGGAGCAGGAGGACGACATAACCCTCCTTACGCTCAAGCGTTCCGCATCCCTAAGCTGAACTTCCGAGAACCCCGTGCAGGCGAACTTCGGAGCACTCGTCTTCCACGCACTCCGGTGAATAGAGACTACTTGCCCCGAAGTATGCGGGGATCTCTTTGCTCACGAGAGGGTCAGGCCCGCTCAGGACGATCCTTCGGAGGACAGAGGTAAGGTACCAAGAAGCTCGTGTGCACGGTGCTCACGCCAACCCTACTTCCAGCTCCTGACCCACCGGAGCGCACAGCAGCAATTCGCAGGTGCGTTCGCAGGTGCGTTGCATTTGGATATCACGTGACGAGGCGAACGCTGCCGGTCACCACAAGAGAGAGCAAAGAAGATCAGATAGTCATCGGCTGGGTTAAGGCAATGATCGAGGATCCTCCGGTCAGGAATGAGGCTTAGATAAACGCCAAACTATCCCTAATCGAGAGGTGACCGGGCTGATCGGCGGGTTTGGGAGAGGAAATAGAGGATCTCTAGGGGGCTCGCAAGGCCTCCACACGCCCCTGAGTAGTCTGCTGAAGAGTCCCAGATTCCTTTGCCGGCCCCAAGCCACGTGTTCCAGAGTCCTTCAAAGCCGTCTTGAAGGTCGTTGTAGCCGAGGAACAGCCCCTTGAGGGCCAGAGGGCTGCCGGGCCGGGACGAAATCCACAAATGGCTTGTACGCACACCGAGGTCTGGACGGCCTGGTCTCTTCTAATAGACCGGGGTGCCAAACTCCTGCCTACCCCTGCCCTGCGATCGAGTCATCCTCGAGGGCCGTGGATAGACCCGAGGGTTCGGCAGGAGAATTTCAGAAAGTTATCTAGAAGATGTGATAAGACATCTTACTCTTCACCCGGATAAGGGATTTGCCGCTCGTTTAAGCCACTTTCGTTCACGGCCAATATTCGGGCGTCGCGTTTTACTCCATAACTAAGGGCTCTATTCGCAGTGCAGATGATCCCGGGAGCAGCAGATTCTCTCCGCCCTGTCTAAGGGATGAGGTTGCGGCGGAATGAATCGACCACGAGCTTTATCGGTTCCATCTACCCTCGACGGCTTCGACCATGCTCCGCAACGAGTCGGCCGCGAACCGCCTCTGGACCAGCCGCACGAACGGTTGACCCGCCCTGGCCAATGGGTGGGCCGGACGGGCAAACGCGAATACCTCGTAGGACACCGAGTCGTCCGCGTGATCCCACTCCACCGTGAAGCGCTCCTCACCCCGCTCCACGTGGCCGGGCAAGGTCCCGAAGGCGAACCCGTAACGCCGCAGCGATGGCACTTCCTCGATCACGTAGGCGATCCGACAGGCGTTGAGCGACCACACCCCGAAGTGGCGGCCGAGAACCCCCACGACAGTACCCTCCGTGATGGGAGCCTTGGGCCAACAGAGTTTGGTCCATCCTGTCTCGTACATCTTCCACCCTCGGATGGCTTGGACGGCTCGTGCGAACGTCTGCTGTCCGCTCCCCAGCCGTCCATAGTGGTGGTTGACAGGATAGCCAGGCGGTGCGCCGTCGCGTGAGGCGCCCACCTCGGGGTAGGAGAAGGGCAAGGAGCGCTGGTTGTCGAGGAAACGCTCGATGTGCGCATCTGAAGGTTCTCGTAGCAGTATCTCGCCCATCTCACTTGGCTGGGTCAAAAGAGCAGACTTCCGAGGCAAGGCCGATCGTCATTGTGCCGCTGACCTGATAGGGCCCCGCCTATGGCGCAAAGGTGACGAGTACTAAGAACCTCCACCTTGAGAAAGTTTCCGCCCCAAGGAAAGTGGTTGCAGCGGAATGAATCGGCATGATCTAGGAACCTCGTAGGTCGTCCTCGCCCGTCAGCCTCGTCATGGCCGAGTGCAGGCGTCCGTTGCTCGCCACTATCTCCCTGCCCTCAAGATCCAGCACGTCGCCTCGGTAGTTTGTGAGCTTTCCCCCAGCCTCCTCGAGTATCAAACTCCCCGCAGCAAGATCCCATGGCCAGATGCCCCGCTCGTAGTAGCCGTCCAGCCTCCCCGAAGCCACGTAGCACAAATCAAGCGCCGCAGAACCCAAGCGCCGCATGCCCCGGGTGGTCGCCGCGAAGCGTCCAAAGAGCTCTAGGGCCTCGGGCATCTCGGCGCGATCATAGGGGAAGCCAGTTGCGATAAGCGCCTGGATCAGCTCCTCAGTATCCGACACCTTGATAGGTTCGCCGTTCAGGGTGGCGCCTCCGCCGCGCTCAGCAACGTAGATCTCTTCCCTCATCGGGTCGTGTACCACACCCAGGACCACCTCACCGGCCCTCTCGAGCCCTATGGCGACGCAGAAGATGGGTAACGCGTGGGCGTAGTTGGTGGTGCCGTCCAAGGGGTCCACGATCCAGTGGGTGTCCTCCTCTCCCGCGAGCTCTCCTCCCTCCTCGGCCAGCATCCCGTAGGTGGGGAAGGTTCCCAAGAGCTTCTCCCTTATCACCCGCTCCGCCTCTTCGTCGATCTCCGTGACGAGGTCCACCTCCCCCTTGTAGGTGATCGCGTGTTCGGTGCCGAAGCCGGCGCGTAGCACCTCGCCCGCACTCCTGGCCGCCGAGAGCGCGGCCTCAAGTTCGCTTGTCAAGTTCTCGATCCCCTCGCGTGAGTGCAGGTGTGGTACATGGTAACGTGGCGGAGGGGGATAGGCGAGCGGCAGGGTGACACCCTAGAGGATCCAGAACTCCTTCAGAGCAGCCTTGAATGTCCTTCAAGTGGCCAGAGATAGCGCTCGGGCGCTCCTCCACGCCGGGAAGGGTGAAGATCCTCTGGGCCAGCTCCACCATCTCGGGCTGTGGGTTTTGCTTCAGCTGCGTGTGCAGATTGGTGGGCGTGTGCAAAGGCATTAGGTCCGCTTTCTGTCCGTATGACGGTGATTATTGCCGTTCCGGTTCATAGACGAGCGCCACAACGCCTGAGCTGAACGACTGTGATTCCAGAAGCTTCAAAGTCGCAGGGATACCCTCATTAAACAGGCGCTTGCCTTTGCCCACAACCACCGGGTAGACAAGAAGCCGATAGCGATCCACAAGATCATGCTGCATGAGCGTTTGCACAAGCGTGGCGCTGCCGTGGACCGCAATGTCCTTACCGTCCTGCTGCTTGAGTTTGGTGATTTCTGCCACGATATCGCCTTTGATCAGCGTTGAGTTGTTCCACTCCAGGGGCTCTTCGAGGGTCTTAGAGACTACGTATTTGCGCACGCTGTTAAAGTAATCTGCCCCTTCATCCTTGCTCTCCGGCCAGGCTGCTGCAAACCCTTGATAGGTCACACGTCCCAGGAGCAAGGCATCGCTGGCGGACGACTCTTCGCCTTTAAATTTTGCGATCTCGTCATTCCAGTATTTGAACGTCCACCCTGGCTCTTCCATAACGCCATCCAGTGACAGGAATTCTGTGACGACTACTTCTCGCATGATGTTCTCCTTTTGACGTTCGCTGTCTATACCGCAATCGTAGCGCAGCAAAAGGACAGAGTCTTGGAAAAGAACGCAAACTATTCAACCGTGCTTTTCTGAGCGATTTGCGCGGGCGTTTTTCCGATGAAGCGCTTCAGCGAATTAGCCTGAGAAAGGACGCGAGTGGGTGGCGACGCCCGGCCGAAAACAAGGGGCGAGCGGGTGTCTGTGTTACTCCTCGCCCATGTCGCGGTCGAGGTATTGTTGCATTGCGTCCTCTATGCGCTGCCCGGTAACCAGGAAGACGGTGCTCCCGCCGACGTCCACGCCGTGGTCGGAGATGCGCTCCAGGTAGTGGACCATCAGGGCCGCCCGCATCCGCCACTCCGGCGCGCCACCTCCCGCGTCCGAGGGGTTCGCTATCAGGTTCATGGCCTCGGAGTAGAGGAGGTCCACCTTGTCGTCTTTCGCCTGGAGGTTGCGGGCCCTATCGATGTCGCGGGTCTCGAACACGTCGAGACCCTCGTAGAATACGTTGCGCGCCGTCCTGGCCATCTCCACGAGGGCGCCCTCCAGGTCCTCGTCACGCTCGCACCCTTCTGTGTCCACAATCGCGTGGCAGATGTGCTCGCAGAGGGTCCCTGACCGGACGAGATGGTTCGTCACGGACTGGACAGTGTAGAGGAGCCTGAGGTCGCGGGCGACAGGGGCCTGGCGGGCTTGCAGGATCATGCACTCTCTCTCGATGTCCATCCCCGTCGTCTTATAGTGGATGTCCACCCCTAGCTCCTGGCGCGCAACGTCGGCGTCGCGGCCCTCCATCGCCCTCACCATGTTCTCCAGAGAGGCCTCGACCTCCCTCCCGAGGTCGAGGAGGCCCGAGGTCAGCCCGTCTAGCTCCTGCTGAAAAGTCTCCCGTGGCATCTTCTAGCCGAACCGTCCCGTCACGTAGTCCTCCGTCTCCTTGCGATCGGGGTTCGAGAACATCTTCTCCGTCTCGTCGAACTCCCAGAGCCGGCCAGGATCACCCATGTTCTCGATGTAGAAGAATCCCGTGTAGTCCGAGATACGCGCCGCCTGCTGCATGTTGTGCGTCACGATCACCACCGTGTAGCTCTGCTTCAGCTGGTCCATGGTGTCCTCAATCTTCTGGGTCGAGACGGGGTCGAGGGCGCTCGCGGGCTCGTCCATCAGGATCACCTCGGGCTCCACCGCCAGGGTGCGCGCGATGCAGAGCCGCTGCTGCTGGCCGCCGGAGAGGCTGTGCCCGCTCTCCTTGAGACGGTCTTTGACCTCTTCCCAGAGGGCGGCATGTTTGAGGGAGCGCTCGACCAGCTCGTCCATGTTGCCGCGGTAGCCGTTGATCCTGGCGCCCCAGGCCACGTTCTCGTAGATGGACTTGGAGAACGGGTTGGGCTTCTGGAAGACCATCCCGACGCGGCGCCGGATGATTACCGGGTCGGCGGTCTTGGCGTAGATGTCTTGCTCGCCTAGCATCACGTGCCCTTCGGCGCGCGCGCCAGGGATCACCTCGTGCATCCGGTTCAAACAACGTATGAAGGTGCTCTTGCCGCACCCCGACGGCCCGATGAGCGCGGTCACCTTGTTGGCCTGGATATCTATGCTCACGTCCGTGACGGCCTTGAAGGACCCGTAGAACGCCGAGAGGTCCTGGATCTTCATGCCCAGGGTCAGACCGTCGCCGGAGGGTGCGCCCTCGTCCTTATACCTCACGTCGCGCTGTTCCCTCGACACTTCGGACACCTTCCGCCCCCTCCCGATCTTCTGAGTCTCCACTAGGCTAACACCTTTCTTTCGGGTAAACCGCCACTACGAACGCTGCTGGTACCTGTTTCGCAGCCAGATCGCGAACGAGTTCGCCAAGAGCAGCACCGCCAGGGCCACCACTATGCCCGCCGCGGCGGAGTCCTGGAAGATCTGCTGCGGGCGGCTAATCCAGTCGTAAATCTGGGTGGGCAGCGCCATGTAGCCGTCGAACGGACCGGCGGTGGCGTACGTCTGGTACAGCGAGACCCCGACGACCAAGATAGGGGCAGCCTCACCGATAGCCCGCGAGAGCGCCAGGATGATGCCCGTAAGAGCGCCAGGCAGCGCCATCGGGAGCAGGTGGCTCCAGATCACCTCCCACCGCGTCGCCCCGAGCGCGTAGCCGCCCTCCCTGATCGAGCCTGGGATGGCCCGTAGCGCCTCCCTGGTGGCGACGATGATTACCGGCAAGATGAGCAAACTCAGCGTTAGCGCGCCGGTGAGCACGCTCCCGCCGCCCGTTACCGGCGCCAGGAGCTCTACGAAGATGCCCAGGCCAAGCAAACCGTAGATCACCGAAGGAACCCCTGCGAGGTTGGAGATGTTGATCTCGATTATCCGGTTGATGCGCGTGTCCTCAGCGTACTCCTCGAGGTACACTGCGGCCCCAAGCCCCAACGGCACGCTTAGCAGACCCGTCAACCCGAGCAGCCACAATGACCCGATCAGCGCGGGGTAGATGCCCCCGTTCTCGGGGAAGACCTGCGACGGGAAGCTCGTCAGGAACTCCAGGCTCAGCATCCCTGATCCATCCTGGATCACGTCCACCAGCAGCACCACAAGGACGGCGACGCCCACGAGCGCAGCCACCGTAACGAGCACGGTGAAGGCCCTGTCCAGACCGTACCGGGTGGCCATGGCCGCTTTGAAATCCGGTCCTCCGGGACCGCCTTCTTGCCGCTCCGCTTTCGTGCTGCTCTGGGACATTAGTAGGTCTCCCTGTATCGCCGGACGAACCAGTAACTCGCGAGGTTGAGGGTCAGGGTCATTAGGAACAATGCCGACCCCACCGCGAATATGGACTCGTAGGTTATCGAACCGCGTGGCGTCTCCCCGCCTACTACCTGAACAATGTACGCCGTCATCGCCTGCATGCCTTCGAGAGGACTTCCGAGCCAGTTCGCCTGGGCTCCCATCGCGATTGTCACTATCATCGTCTCCCCGATGGCGCGCGAGATACCCAGGATCACGGCAGCCGCGATCCCCGAGAGCGCCGCAGGCACGACGACCTTCATCGCTGTCTCGCGCCTGGTCGCGCCGAGCGCGTAGGCGCCTTCCCGCAGGGAATGCGGCACGGCGTAGATGGCGTCCTCGCTGACCGAGGCCACCGTCGGGATGATCATTACGCCCATGATGAGGCCGGCGGAGATCGCGTTGAAGGACTCTATGCCAGAGAAGAGGCTATCCCTGAAGAACGGGGTGATGAACGTCAAGGCGAAGTATCCATAGACCACCGTTGGCACGCCGGCGAGGATCTCAAGCGCCGGCTTGAGCCACCGCCGCAATGCCCGCGGGGCGTACTCGCTGAGGTAGATGGCCGTGAGCAGTCCTATCGGAAGCGCTACAGCTATGGCGATGATGGTCGCCATGAGCGTGCCGTAGACGAGCGGCAAGATACCGAAGTCGCCCCCCGGCGGGTCCCACCGCGTCGAGGTCAGGAACTCCACGATGGAGACGTCGAGAAAGAACCGCAAAGTCTCCTCGAAGAGGATGACGACGATCCCGAACGTGGTGAAGATGGACAGGTACGCGCAGGCCGCGAGCAAGAGCTTTATTAGCCGCTCCCGGGCCTCCCTGGCGCGGCTATTGCGCTTCCAGGCATCAGACCCGGACCTCGTCCTTCCCGCTTCGAGTGCCACCGAAAACCCTCCGAGATCTCGCGATCAGGATTCTACGAACACCTACGATTGGGACTGTTTGAGCGCCGTCTGCAGGTCGCCACCCTTCGGCTCGCCGTCCGCGTTGAACACGGTGCCGGCGGTGCGGTCCTCGTACTGGACTCGCGCCTCCTGCGCCAGGCTGCTGGGGAGCGTCACGTACTTGGCAGCGTTGACCAGCCGGTCGAGATTCTGCTCGG
>DASQWQ010000386.1:0-8585 GCA_035640175.1 Rubrobacter sp.
GCCCACGCGCTGCAGGTCCACCTCGGGATCGAAGCCTGGACACATACCGTGTGCGAGCCTCTGCGTTAGCTCTTCAGCCCCCATCTTGCCAAGGATGAACTCAGTAACGTAGCCCGTCTCCTCGAGGTTGCGCACGATCAAATACTTTCCGTTGCCGCCATCCCTCAAGGTCTGTGAAGCGGTGGCCTTGGTCTCCTCGTGGTAGTACTTGCCGTGGATGATGCTGGTGAAACCGCGCTTGGCGTAGCGCGTGACGCGCTTCCACACCGAGAGGACCGACCCGCAGGTCGTGTCGACAACCACGCACTCTTTCTGCCTTAGCTTCTCGACCCAATCTATTGGTGCGCCGAACGCAGGCAGGAGCACGACGTCCTCGGCGGAGAGATCATCGAAAGCCTCCTCAGCAGGACCTTCGAAGCCGGTGGAGAGGAACTCTATCCCCATCTCGCGCAGGCGGTCGTTCATGGAAGCGTTGTGGATCATGTCCCCTGTGATAAAGATACGCCTGTCTGGGAACTTCTCCCTGGTCTGGAAGGCGTAGTCCACGGCCCTGTCCACCCCGTAGCAGAACCCGAACTCATCGGCGAGGCGAATCGTGAGGCCTTCGGCCTCGAAGACGTTGCCGTTCTCACGGGCCCTGTCAACGACCTCAGAGCGATAGTCCCTGTCCAGGAGATGCTGGACGTTCTCCCGCATCTTGAAGCCTTTACGGAAGTATTTCTGCTCCGTCACGCTCACCTCTCGTACCCGACGTTCGTGTCCCTTGCTCGAAGTTGAGTGTAGCGCATCTACCCCGCCGCGTCGGAGAGGAGTGTGGGACACATCACGGTCGCTGCAAATGTGAATTGGGTGTAAAATCTAGCGCCGTGGACCGCAGACCAACCATCATGGTTGCAGACGATGACCTAGAAGCCCTAGGACGCTCCGCCGGAGCCCTGGATAATGCGGGCTTCCGCGTGGTCTCGGCCACGGACGGCCGTACGGCCCTCCAGGAGGCCCTCACCCGCAGGGTTGACCTCATAATCATGGACGTTTCGATCCCCCAGCTGAGCGGCGTCGAGACGTGTCACTGCCTCAAAGCGATGCCCAAGACCCAGAAGATCCCGGTAGTCCTCACCGCGGCCAAGAAAGACCCAGCCGCTAAAGCGCTCGCCGAGCGCACGCAAGGCTCGGTGCGTGTCCTGAGGAAGCCCTTTACCGACGAAGACCTTGTCTCCGTCGTCAGACAGCTCGCCCGCCCCAAGTCTCTGATCTAGGGCATCTGGTTCACCTCACGTGGCCCCAAGCGACGCGGTGGTAAGATCGCTCACCGTAAAAGCCGCTATAGGAGCACTGTTTCTTGGGACTGAGCAAGCGCCGCAAGGCGCTCATAACGCTCGCCACGCTCATCGGGACCTTTCTGGCCGCCCTCGACTCAACGGTCGTAGGGACGGCCATGCCGACCGTAATCGGGGAACTCGGCGGCCTCGAGCTCTATCCGTGGGCCTTCGCCTCTTACCTGCTCGCGGCGACCGTGACAGGCCCCATCTTCGGCAAACTCTCCGATACTTACGGCAGAAAACCCGTCTACCTCGCCGGGATCTTCCTCTTCCTGCTCGGCAGCGTGCTCGCTGGCACCTCACAGAGCATGGCGACTCTCATCTTCTTCAGGACGATCCAGGGTCTCGGCGCCGGGGCCGTGCAACCCGTTGCCATAACCATAGTCGGGGACATCTTCGAGCTCGAAGCGCGGGCGCGCATCCAGGGTCTCTTCGGGGCGGTGTGGGGCATCTCGGCCGTGGTCGGTCCCGCAGCAGGCGGCTTCATAACGGACCTGATCTCCTGGCGTTGGGTCTTCTACGTGAACGTGCCCTTCGGCATCGTCGCCGCCGTCCTCCTCGCGGCGACCCTGACAGAGTCCTTCGAGCCTCGCGAGCGTAACGCGGACTACCTGGGCACAGCCCTCCTTACAGGCGGCCTCGTCGCTGTGTTGCTCGCGCTGCTCGGAGGCGGCACCACAGAGCTCTCGGTGGCGACCCTCGGGCTCTTCTTCGGCGGGTTGGCCGTGCTCGCGCTCTTCGTGCTCGTCGAGCGGCGGGCTGAGGACCCTGTGGTTCCGCTCGACCTGCTCTCGGAGCGGATCATCGCGGTCTCGGCCCTCGGGAACCTGGCGATGGGCGGCGTCTTGCTCGGCGTCTCGGTCTACGTGCCGCTCTTCGTTCAGGGCGCCCTGGGTGGGACCGCGATCACGGCCGGCGCCGCCGTAGCCTCACTCTCCATAGGGTGGCCTGTGGGATCTTTTGTCGGTGGGAGGCTGCTCCTGCTCACGGGATACCGCACGACGCTTCTCCTCGGGTCGGCCCTGATCGCACTTGGTTCGGCCCTCTGCGTGCCTATGGGTAGCGAGACCTCGCTCTCCTACGTTGTACTGGCCGTCGTGGTGATCGGGCTGGGGCTTGGTTTCTCGAGCACCAGCTACCTCGTTAGCGTGCAGAACGCCGTTCCCTGGCGACGTCGCGGCGTGGCCACCTCCTCGGTAGTCTTCTTCCGTACCGTCGGAGGCTTGCTCGGGGTCGCCGTGATGGGCGCTTTCCTGAACGCCTTCCTCGGAGAGCGTTACAGGGCCGCCGTCGACAGGGCCGCGGGAGGTGACGCAGACCTCGGGCGCCTGCTCTCCGACCCCAACGCCCTTCTGCAGCCGGCAGTGCGTAGCCGCATCCCTGAGTCGGCGTACTCGGAGGTAGCCGGCGCCCTGGCCGCCTCGCTCAGTCCGGCGTTCTGGGTCCTGCTCTTCTTCGGTCTCTCGTCCCTCGCCGTGGCTACGCTCTTCCCACACGGAACGGCCAAAGACCTGGTAAACCGGGGGGACGATTATGGATGAGACCGGACGCGAACTGACCCTAGAAGACCTCCCCAGCCCGCCCCTCTTCAAGCTGGTCGATCCCGAAGGAAGTGACGTCTTCCAGGAGACCGAGGTAGGCGGTGAAGGGGCCAAGGTCGGCGCCCTGTTCTCGGACAGGGAACTGGCAGGAGAGTTCTCCGCAGGTGCGGCCGCGCACGGGATGGGGGACCTCTCTGGCCTGGGTCCAAGGGAGCTCTCCGACTGGGGCTCGGTAGAGGTCTTCGCGCTCTCAGGTGCTGACTTCGTGCTCGTCGTCTCGGAGAGAGGCGCCGGAGTGTTCCACGCCGGGGACGTTGCCCAGAAGGCGGAGGAGATGGCCGGTGAGATCCCCTTCCCGCTGTACATGATCTCCGACGAGAGGGGAGAGGCGCCCCTGATCACGGTCGAAGTCGAGGAGGGGGAGGTACTCGTGGCCGCACTCTTCAGCTCACCCGAGAACGCCCGCGACTTCCGCGAACGAGCAGGTCACCTGAGCCTACCTGACAGCCTCGGGACCATAGAAGACAGGGACGGCCTCAGACGCCACGCGCTCGTAGCGCGCGAGGCCGGAGCGACCTACGCCGTGATAGATCCCGCATCAGGCCTCACCGAGGCGATCCCCGTCGAGGAGTTGTCAGGACCTTGAAATCGCTTGTCTGCATAGATGTTGACTCGACCATATGGGACACGGGCGCATGGGTCTGTTCGGCTGTTCTCGACGTCACAGGCGAGACGCTGGATATGGACAGGATCACCACCTGGACCCACGTCCTCGACACCTACGGCCAGGAGACCACGACCGCCATCTTCGACCGCGTCTTCGACCCTGAGCGTGTTCGGGATCGGGAACCCTACCCTGGCGCCTCAGAGGTGCTGCGCATGTTGCAAGAGAGTTACGGCATCGAGATTCATTTCGTAACCCACAACGATCCCGAGATCATGGCCCCTCATCTGGGACCCTGGCTCAGGAGACATTTCGGCCCCGGCGTGGGGCTTACGGTTACGACGGAGGACAAGCTCGACATCCTGGAGGAGCTGGGAGCCTTCGGCCTCATAGACGACAGGCCTGACACCATAGGGCGGGTCGCCGGCGCTGGTCTTTGGGCGGCGGCCAGGATACAGCCGTGGAACCGTGACCTCGTCGCCGGGAGGAGCGACGTGTACGCCTTCTCCCACTGGCGGGAAGTCCCCGATCTCCTCCCCACAGAGTACAGGACCGGCATCGTTTAGGGACGATCTGCCCCGGCATCGACCCACCACGAACCATACCAGCACCCACAAACGAAAGCTGACAAGCTGAAATGCTGACACGCTCCCGACAGGGCGCGTGCTGTACTGTAACCTTGCGTGTGTCGGATACGAGATAAGAAGGAGCCACTTTGAAAGGTGCTGAGAGCAAGCAGGGCATGCAGGAAGATGCGCCGCGAATCGAGGGTTTCCTGAGCCGAGGGAGTACGGTCACGGTATCTGCCAGGACAGGAGTCGACCTCGAGGGCTACGTCTGCGACCAGAACGAGAGTGGCTTGCTCCTCGACGCGAGGGACCCGAGCGGGGACCCGACCGGCTACGAGTTCCTTCCGTGGTCGAGCATCGAGCGGGTGAGCGCCGGGTAGACGCGGACGCATCGGGACGGAGCAGTGACGGCTTTGAGGTGGACGAGAACACTCCAGTTGGGTTCGGAGCGGGAAAAACCAAAGTGCGATCTGGCAATGCAGGTCGTCCACTGCTCATCTACTCCCGGACCATACCGACCACGATCGCACCCCCCGCGCCTTGCTACCGGCTGTTCGGACGTCGGAATGGAGTGTGATCATTACGGACGGGAAGCGGAAAGTCCGACTCGAAGAGATGTTTCCCTGGGAGATTGCGGCGGCGATGGCCGGGGGGCCTCTCTGCTACCTGCCTCTCGGGACGCTCGAGTGGCACGGGGAGCATGCCGCCGTCGGCCTCGATGCGTTAAAGGCGCACGCTGTGTGCATCCGCGCGGCCGAGCGGTCGGGCGGGCTCGTCGTGCCGCCGCTCTACTGGTCGACTGACTGGCGCGAGGACCTGCCTGACAGCAGCTACCTGACCGGTGGCATCGAGCGCGGGGAACGCTACCACGTGCCCGGCAATATGTTCTGGGTGCGCCCAGAGACCTTCCACAACCTGCTGCTCGATATCTACGAGGCGATGCGGCGTCGCGGGTTTCGGGCAATCGTCGTCCTGAGCGGCCACTGGTCGATCGCGCACAACATCGCGGCGATCCGGGAGAGCGGCGAGGTGTTTCGGCGGGAACACCCGAAGACCGGCTGGCTTCTTCTGACCGACCAGGAGGTCGTGCACGACTTGCACTACCCGCTGGAACATGCGGCCGGGGGCGAGACGTCGCTTCTTATGGCGATACGTCCGGACCTGGTGGCTCTCGACAAGGTGTTCGAGACCGACCGCTCGCTGCTCCCCTACTATGCCGGGGAGCCAACACATCTACAGCGACGCAGGGAAACACCGCACAAATACATCGGCATCAATCCCGCGGTTGCGGACACCTCGAACGACCCGGAGAGGGCAACTCTTGAGCGTGGCCGGATGTTGCTCGAGGCCATTGTCGAGCGTGTGGCAGCACGGGCGCAGGCACTCCTGGTGGAGGTCATGAGCAGCGAAAGCCGCTAGGGAGCCGGCCGGGTCCTCCAGCGGGTTGCACTGGTCGAAAATCTCGAAGATCGCCACCTGCAGCGTGCACAGAGTGAACGTCTACGTGCGAGTCGCTACCTCTCTACGAGCGTGGCTGCCACCATCGTCGGCTAGTGGCGTTGCCCAATGCTCTGTAAGATGTGCGTGGAACCGGTAAGTTGCCACGTTTACTTTACTGGAGAGTTCATGTCTACAGATCAAGCTAGGGCGCACCCGCCGACGATCCATGCGGCGCTGGCCGAGAAACAGTGCCAGCCCGATGCAGTGCTGGAACACATCGACGAGGGAGCCGACCTAATCGTCGGTATGTTCAACTCCGAGCCGCTGACGCACCTCGACACCCTTGAGGCCAATGCGGAGCGGTTGTCTGGCGTCAGAATCCATCAGATGTTCCCGTCTCGGGAGCGAGATTATATGCATGGTGCCTTTCCTGGCTCCACCATGTCTTCTGGTTCCTTTCCCCCGCCAATCGTGAGGCATTCCGCAAAGACACTTGCGATCTTATACCCAACAACTTCAGCGAGGTACCGGCCCTGATGCGGCGTGCCACGAGACGCTCTCTTGTGCTCGCCGCCGTCTCGCCTCCGGATCGCCACGGCTACTTCTCGCTGGGCACCCACGCTGATTATGTTGCGGCACTGATCGGTGAAGCGCCTTTCTTTGTCAAGGTGAACCATCAGATGCCCCGTACCTACGGTGAGAACCAGGTGCACTTGAGCCAGGTCGTCGGGTGGTGAGAAGCCGACTACCAGCTTGCCCAACTACCGGCGCGGACGGTGCGAGAGACCGACCGCAAGATCGCCGAGTACGTCGCAGAGCGCATACCGGATAGCGCCACACTGCAGGCGGGGATCGGCTCCATTACCAATGAGGTGCTCGGGCTGCTCGGGGCCACAAAGATCTCGGGGTCAACACCGAGCTACTCTCGGACGAGTTCATGACCTTATAGAGAACGGAATTGTCACCGGCACCCGCAAGCGCAGCCACAGGAACAAAGCCATCACGAGCAACGCGCAGGGCAGCAACCGTCTGTATAAGTTCGTGGAGGAGAATCCCGGCGTCGAGTTCTGTCCCGTCGACCACACCAACGACGAGCGCAGCGCGTTGCAGGAGAAGATAACTTCGGCGCCATCAACGCCACCCTCGAAGTCGACTTCCTCGGCCCGTGTGCCTCTGAGTCTCTTGGCAGCGAGTACTGGTCGTCTTCTGGTGGCCAGCCGGACTTCGCGCGTGGGGCGATCCTCTCCGAGCACAGCCAGTCCTTTATCGTGCTGCACTCGACAACCGCGGACGAGTCGATGTCCCGCATCGTGGCGCAGCTTTATCCCGGCGCGGCGGTCACCACGTTCAAGAACGTAGTTGACTGTGTTGTTACCGAGTACGGCGTAGCGGAACTGCGCGGCAGCAGCATCCGGGAACGAACGCGCAAGCTGATAGGCATCGCCCATCCGAAGTTCCGTGACGATCTGGAGCCCCGGGCAAGAGAGTTGGATTATCTTTGAGTTCTCGCTAACCAGCCACCCGCTGCAGGACTTCGAAGAGCCGATCAACTTCCTCTTTCGTATTGTAGAGGTGTGGCGAGACGCGCACGCTCTCCCCGCGCACGCTGACGAAGACATTGTGGGCCGTTAGCTGGGCGGCGAGGTCCTCAGGGGCGTCAGGACCTAGCATGAGCCCGATCATGTGCCGCGCCCGTCTCTCTTTGGGGATCGTCGCGATACCAAGTTCTCCAGCCTTCGCTTCTATGAGGTCCGTCAACGAGCCGATGGTCTCTGAGATGTTCTCGACTTCCCAGTCGATGAGCTGGCGCAGCGCCTCGGCCGCCATAGGGAGCAGGGCGAAGTTGCTCCGCTCCCCTACGTCGTACCGTCTGGCACCAGGCTGGAAGGCGTCCTGGTAAGCGACCAGCCGCGAGAAGTCCTGGCTTCCGCGGCGGTTGATCCAGTTGTGCTCTATGGGATTCCCCTCCCGATACATCTCCCCGACGTGCATGAACCCGACACCATATGGTCCGAGCAGCCACTTGTACGACGACGCGACCAGGAAGTCAGGCCGGACCTCCGAAACGTCGAAGGGATGCGCCCCAAGCGACTGTATCGCGTCGACGACCAGCGCCGCCCCTGCTTCGCGGGCGCTCTCGCCGACGCGTGCGAGGTCGACGAGCGATCCGTCGGTCCAGTGGCAGTTCGGGACGGCAACAACGGCGGTGCCTGTGTCGATCTCCTCGAGCAGGGCACGGGTCCAGTCGAAATCCTCTGGACGGGGTAAGGTGACGAGTCTCGCCCCGCTCCGCTCCGCCAGCTCGCCCCACGCGTAGACGTTGGAGGGAAACTGGTCCTCGAGGATTACTATCTTCTCTCCTTCTTCGACCGGTACGTTCGCCGCTGCGACGGAGATCCCATAGCTGACGGAGGGGATGATCGCGACGCCGTCGGCATCCCCGCCGACGAGTCGCGCGAACAGCGTCCGGATCTCTTCTGCATCCTCGAAGAACACATCTGGTGTGATCTCCCATGGTCGTGACTTGCGCGATACCGCCCTCTCCCCGGCCTCCCGCACCGGGCGTAGCTGCGGCGACATGTACGCGCAGTTCAGATAAACGATGTCCTCAGGTATCTCGAACAGGTCACTCTGGCTTCCCAACTTCATCCCGAACGTCCTCCCATCCTCGGTCTCTCCCACTTAATCAGAGATCGGAGCATTCTGCCCGTCGAGATCATGGCCCCCCCGAGAACGGCCGGTATGCCGCCCCCAGGATGCACCGAAGCCCCGACTCGCCACAGCCACGGACGTCTACGATCGTTGTAAAGGGGCCTGTGCAAAGGTCCACTCCTCCAGAACGGGCGCACGGCCCCGTATAGCGCCCCGCCCGCGCCCCCCCAGGCGCCGAAGTACCCTGGGTCGAGGATCTCATACTCCCCGAAATATCTCGTCGCCGGGTCTCGAAGTCCTGCCGCAGCCGAGACGCGTTCGATCTCCCGCCTGACGAACGGGTCCTCCAATCCATACTCCCGCCCGTTCGCCGGCGCGGTGAGCAATAAGGCCAGCGTCC
>DASQWQ010000387.1:0-4892 GCA_035640175.1 Rubrobacter sp.
CACCTCGTGGCAAGACATCGCTCAGCGTGCCGATGTTTCGGTGGCTACCGTGTATAAGCACTTTCCTTCACTGGACGAGCTGGTGCCGGCTTGTGGGGAGCTGATGTACGCCATCACCAGGCCACCCTCCCTGGAGGACGCCCCGCGGATCTTCGCCGGGGCTCAGTCGCTCGAGGAGCGCCTGGAGCGCTTGATCGAGGAGCTCTTCGGGTTCTACGAGCGGGGAGCCCCGTACATCGAGACGGACTTCCAAGAGCGGAGACTGCCCGAGGTCCAAGAGTGGGAGGCCTACATGCGGGTGACAATCGCGGGGCTCGTGCGCGAGGCCCTGCTTCCCGCCGGACCCGACGAGGGCACGGTGCAGGCGGTGAGCGCGCTGCTGGACTTCTCCACCTTCAAGTCCTTTATGGATCGGGACGTCCCGAAGGAGCGGGCCGCGACGGCCATCAACGAGATTCTGCTGTGTTGGCTCGATTGCTCACGGCGAGATCGGTTAAGCAGAAAGTGACCTTGTAATACGCCCGAGTGGGAATAGGCCCGTCCGGGACAAGGGAAGGAGGAGCCGATAAACGAAGAAGATGTTGCCAAGATCGTCGGTACGCCATCGGAATGCCAGCCTGGCAGGGAACAGGGAAAGGAAGAATCGATGAACGAAGTAGAAGTCGCCGCGAGGGTCTTCGGGCTCGAGGAAGGCGAGGGGAACGCTAGATGGTGGGGTGGTGGTCTGGCCACCATCAAGGTCACGGGCAAAGAGACGGGTGACCTCTACTCGATCGTCGAGGTTCTCGAACCCCAGGGAGCCCAAGCGCCGCTCCACCTGCACCGCAAAGAGGACGAGGCCTTCTACGTCCTCGAAGGCGAGATGACCTTCCACATCGGCGAGGAGACGATAAAGGCCTCTCCCGGATCGTTCGTCTTTGGCCCCAAAGACGTCCCCCACACCTACACCGTCGACTCGGGGCCGGCGAGGCTGCTGTTCTTGCTCTCGCCCCCAGGCTTCGAAGGCTTCGTCGAGGCCATCAGCAAGCCGGCCAAGGCACTCACCCTGCCGCCACCAGAGTCGGAGGGCCCGTCGGACGAGGACGACACGACCGACGAGGACGAGTCGGAGAGCTTCGCGGTTCTCGAGGCCCGCTACGGGTGCGAGATCCTCGGCACGGCGCAGGGGCACCAGCCCAGCAGTGAACAGGTAAAGGATGGGTCGATGAACGAAGAGCACGCCAGCAGAACCTACGGATTTAAGGAAGGCGAGGGGGAGGCGAGGTGGTGGCTCGGCGGCCTGGCCACCGTAAAGGCCACGGGCAAGGAGACCGACGGGCGCTACACCCTCGTCGAGGTGCTCGAGCCCGAGGGCGAGCAACCGTTCCACGTGCACCATCGCGAAGACGAAGGCTTCTGGGTCCTCGAGGGAGAGCTGACGTTCGAGGTCGGCGAGGAGACGATAAAGGCCTCTGCCGGATCTTTCCTCTTCGGTCCCAAGGATGTCCCGCACCGCTACACCGTAGGGTCGGGTCCGGCGAAGCTCTTGTTTATCCTCGCGCCGGCGGGCTTCGAGGAGTTTATCTACGCCACAAGCGAGCCGGCGGGGGAGCGCACCCTGCCCCCCCCGCCGGAAGGCCCGCCTAGTGAGGCCGAGATGGAGCAGCTAGGAGCCGTTGCTCGCCAATACGGGGCCGAGCTCCTCATTTAGTAGACCGCAGCCTGTTGGAGGGAGGGCACACGCCCTCCCTCCAGTCCTTATTCACCGGAGTGCGTGGAATAGGTATTCTCGGAAGTTCGTATGCAGCATCGTGCGTAGCCCCGCCCCAACTCGTTAGGTCACCGGCTCTCCGTATAGCAAGCATCGGCTCGCTTTATGGGATACTCCTTTGGGCAGCCGCCGTCGGGCATTAGCGGAGCGGGGCCTACAGTAGGACCACCGGAGTCGAATAGATCAGGGTTTGGCTGCTCTTGGGTCAGACTCGGGAAGAGGGTAGGATATACCGTTTATGCACTCGTGATGCGCAAACTACTAAAGGAGGCTGTTACAGGTTCAGCACCGGGCTCTCCGAAGAAGACCGCGATAACCTGCAAGTGGCGAGGATCTAGAAGGCGCCGATCGCCACGACCTCGAGGGTCCGAACCTCCTGGGTACCGTATACCGAAAGCGCTGTCCCCCCCGTTGCGGTCTGTCCGCCGGTGGGAACGTTCTCCTGCATCCACGCCTCGGGATTGAGTGGGTCGGTATCCTGCAGGCAAAGGCCCGCGACGTAGGAGAAGAACGATGCCGCCGTTTCTTGCGAAACTCCATGGACCGTGGCCGTAACGGAGAAAATGGTCAGGGGGTCCTCCCCGACCAGGATGACGTCGTACGAGCCGCGTTCGCCGCGCACGTTGGCCGCGCACGACCAGAGGATGCTGTCGCCCTCGGTTACCGTTGGACCCGTGCAGCGGAAGTCCACGTCGGTTGCAAAATATTCAAGATTACCTATAACGTCCATCACGCTGAGGTCGGGGATACTTGCGGGATTGTCCGCCTGGGCGCTCGCGGAGGCGTTGCCGAGCGCATTACCTAAGGCATCCTCCATCCCTGCGGCGGGGGATGAGGAGGGAGAGGGGCTGGGCGTCTTGGGCTCCGGAGACTCGGAGGGGGGAGCGGTGATCGTCGGGTCTCTCGACGTCTGCCCGACCGCCTCCCGCTCTGGAAACACGCCGATGAGCCAGGCCGCCGCTGCCACGAGAAAGAGGAGCGCCGATACAGCTACGAGAATCGTCAACCCGACACGCACACCCACGATGGGCCCATCCCTTCGCCGATACGGACGCGGCCATTGTAGCAGTGCCGGCGGGAGCTCCGAGGCTGCTACGCCCCGGCCCTTGTATCTTGTTTGCGGTCGTAAAATCGGCCGGGTGGGCGCGACAGACCGACCTCGGCCTTGGTCCATCAAGACCGCGAAGAAGTCGCTAGGTCGTCGCGCCCTGCCATTCACAACGAGGAGAGAGCCCGAACAGTTGCCTGGGCCCCTTCGTCCTAAGACGGGGGAAGCCCGTATCCGCAAGGAAGGGCTTCTAACGGCAGAGGAGGAGGAAGCTCTTGGACCCCACAACGACGGCGGCGGCGCGGCTTTTCGCGGGGGTTGACGTCTCCAAGGATCGCCTGGACGTCTGCTTACGATGGAGCGAACCCGAAAGGCACAACGAGCAGGAGGCCTTCTTCGTCGCTTACGACGACAGCGGGATCGACGCCCTGCTCTCTCGCCTCCTTGAGGAGCCTACCGTGCTAGTGGTCCTTGAGGCCACCGGCGGCTTCGAGCGGGCGGTGGTTGGGGCATTGGCCGCGGCGGGATTGCCAGTAGTGGTGGTCAATCCACGTCAGGTGCGCGACTTCGCCAGGGCCACGGGAAGGCTCGCCAAGACCGATCGGATCGACGCGGCCATCCTGGCGCGCTTTGCCGAAGCCGTACGGCCCGCTCCAAAGCCCCTTCCCGATGGAGAGATCTGCGCTTTGCAGGCCATAGTGGCCCGCCGCAGGCAACTGCTCGGGATGATAGCCGCCGAGAACAACCGCCTGTCCTCGGCGCCCAAGCCGGTGGCCAAACGCATCAAGGCCCACATAAGGTGGCTTGAGAAGGAGCTCTCCCGCACCGAGCGCGACCTAGAGGCGGCCATCGAGAGCAGCCCCGCCTTGGGCGAGGACGAGGCGCTCTTGAGGAGCGTGCCTGGAGTGGGTCCGATAGTGGCCCGCACCCTGTTGGCCGGGGTGCCCGAGCTGGGCACGCTCACGCACAAGCGACTCGCCGCCCTGGTGGGGGTGGCTCCCCTAAACCGCGACTCGGGCACCCTACGTGGCCATCGTAGCGTGTGGGGCGGGAGAGCCGACGTCCGAGCGGCACTGTACATGGGCGCCCTGGTCGCCGCGCGTCGCAACCCGGTAGTGAAGGAATTCTACGAGCGTCTTTTGGCGGCCGGCAAACCGAAGAAGGTGGCTTTGGTGGCCTGCATGCGCAAGCTGCTCTCGATCCTCAACGCCGTCCTTAAACACCGTACTCCCTGGAGGCCTCCTCACTATCTTTCTACTTGACATCCAAGACAGTTGCTTCTTCATGCCCTTATTCACCGGAGTACGTGGAATAGGTATTCTCGGAAGTTCAAGTTCGTGAGTAACGGAGTTCTCAGAAGTTGGCCACATAGCAACTTGCTCGTAACGCCCAATCTACGGCAAAGATAGCCCCTTTGGGGGATGCACCTTGACTTCGCTTAGTGGCATTATGCTTGCATTATGCTTGTAATGATGGTAGCTTGTCCGCACCTTCTAGGGGCATCGGAGAGGAGTCTAGAGCATGGAACCAACCACTCTACTGCCTGTCATCTCGCTGCTGTTATTGGTTAGCGTGGAGTACGGCGGCTGGTCACTACTGGGATTTCTCACCGGACGCGGCCAGCTCGGGGAGTTCCGTGAGCAGTTCTTCCGGGCAGGGCATGCCCATGCCGGAGTGCTGCTGGTGCTCTCGCTCGTCTACTGCCTCTACCTCGACCGTACCGGGTACTCAACCGGGGTCCAGTGGCTCGCAGGATTGCTACTGCTGTTGGGGATCATGGCCCAGTCGGGTGGCTTCTTCATCCATCTCGCCCTCGGGCAGAAGAACCGAAGCTCTCTGGGAACCATCGTGACACGAACCGGCGCCCTGCTCCTTGCGGCGGCGCTGATCGTCTTGGCCATCGGCCTACTCTAGGGAAGGACGGGTGCACAGCCCAACCGAAGGAGGAGCTAGCTATAGAGGACCACCAACATCGCTACGAAAGGGCCCGGGCTCGTGTGCAGGCCATCAAAGGCTTCTACGTCCACGCGAGCGTCTTCGTGGTGGTCAACATCGGTCTCTTTGTCATCAACGCCCTTACGAGCGGGCTCGGGG
>DASQWQ010000388.1:0-11971 GCA_035640175.1 Rubrobacter sp.
AGAGAGCAGCGGCTGAGAAGGAGGTCGAGCAGGGAGAGACCTCTCCTTATCGTCAACACAGGCCATGGCAAAGGCAAATCTACGGCCTCCTTCGGGGTCATGCTCAGGGGCTGGGCGCGCGGCTACCGCATAGGGGTCTACCAGTTCGTCAAGAGCGGCAAATGGAACGTCGGCGAACAGAAGGCCGCCGAGGCCCTGGGCAACATCGACTGGTTCAAACAGGGCGACGGATGGACGTGGACCGTAAGAGACCTGGAACACTCCGCCGACCTCGCCCGCGAGGGGTGGGAAGAGGTCAAGCGCCGTCTCGCAGACGAAACCTACGACATGTTGCTCCTCGACGAGTTCACGTACCCCATGAAGTTCGGCTGGGTGGATACGAACGAGGTCGTGGAGGTTCTAAAAAACCGTCCCGGATTCCAGCACGTCATCATCACGGGCCGCGATGCCCCGCCTGAACTGGTGGAGATCTCCGACCTCGTAAGCGAAGTAAACAAGGTCAAGCACCCCTTCGACGAGGGATACAGGGGCCAGAAAGGTATCGAGTGGTAGACACCCCCCGCGTAGTGGTCGCCGGTACCCACTCAGGGGTCGGCAAGACGACCGTGGCCTCGGGACTTATGGCCGCACTCTCCTCAGAGGGCTTTCGGGTCGCCCCCTTCAAGGTCGGCCCGGACTTTATAGACCCCTCGTACCACACCCTCGCCGCAGGCAGACCAGGACGCAACCTCGATGCCTTCCTCTCCGGCCCAGACCTCATCGGCACGCTCTTCGCCCACGGCGCGCGGGGTGCTGACATAGCCGTAATCGAAGGCGTCATGGGTCTCTTCGATGGCAAAGGAGGCGGGGACCTCGCCTCCACAGCCCACGTTGCCAGGCTGCTAGAGGCACCCATAGTGCTCGTCGTAGACGCCAGGGCGATGTCCCGCTCCGTGGCCGCCATGGTCCACGGATATACGACATTCGATCCGAAGGTGAGAGTTGCAGGCGTCGTCCTGAACCGTGTCGGCTCCAGGGTCCACGAGACCATGCTCCGCGAAGCCCTGAGACCCCTCGGTATCCTCATCCTCGGCGTCCTGCGCCGCGACGACGAAATACATACGCCGGACAGACATCTCGGCCTCGTCCCCGCCGCCGAACGCCGCGAGGAGGCCACTCTTTCGCTCGATGCCCTGGGAAAGGTGATCTCTCGTTCTCTAAATCTCGATGGAGTAGTTAGAGTTGCCCGTTCCGCAGGACCTCTCGTGGTCGAGGCCTGGAGTCCCGAGTCTCGGGACTTGGATCGGTCAGGGAGGGTCCGTGTGGCGGTCGCAACAGGACCTTCGTTCAGCTTCGTGTACCGCGAGAACCTGGAGCTTCTGGAGGGCGCTGGCGCTGAGGTCGTCACCTTCGACCCCACTACCCACGAAGACCTGCCTGCCGGAACAGACGCTCTCTACCTCGGTGGTGGGTTCCCCGAGATCTACGCGGAGGCACTGTCCACGAATGGGCGGATGCGGGAGAGTGTTCGGGCCTTTGCAGCTGGTGGGCGTCCGGTAGTTGCCGAGTGTGGCGGACTACTGTACCTGGTGCGCGAGCTGGACGGGCATCCGATGTGTGGCGTGCTCGACGCTGAGGCCATGATGACGGACCGGCTCACGCTCGGTTACAGGGAAGCCCGCGCGCTAGCGGACTCGCCGCTGGCCGAGCGGGGCGCCAACGTTCGCGGACACGAGTTCCACTACTCGGCCGTCGAACCTGGAGCCGGTGAGAGGCCGGCCTGGCAGCTGGCCGGTCGTGGTCCGGAAGGTTTCGTGACCGGTGGCGTGCACGCGAGCTACCTGCACACCCACTGGGCCGAAACACCCGAGTTGCCGCGCAGGCTGGTGCGGGAGGCGTTGCGGAGCGCGACGGGGGTCGGGGTATGAGCGGGCGGCTCGTCGGGGTGGGGGTAGGGCCGGGCGACCCTGAGTTGCTGACCGTCAAGGGACTACGTGTGCTGCGGGAGGCCGACGAGGTCTTCGTGCCCGTGGCCGACACCGGCGAGGTCGGGCGGGCAGAGGCCACGGTGCGCGAGTATCTGGACGAAGGGCGGATAAAACGCCTCCTCTTCGCCCTCTCGGACGACATGGAGGCCAGGGAGCGCAACTGGACGAACGCGGCGCAGGGAGTCTCGGAGCATCTGCGGAACAGCAAGACGTGCGCGTTCGCCACTATCGGAGACCCCAACGTCTATTCGACCTTCACCTACCTGGCACGTGTCGTTCGGAAGAACGAACCTGAAGTGGAGGTAGAGACTGTGCCAGGGATCACGGCATTGCAGGACCTGGCTTCGCGGAGTGGGACGGTACTCCTCGAAGGCGACGAACGGCTGGCGCTGTTGCCTTTCACGGCAGGGGAGGAGTCTCTGGGGGAGGCGCTCGCCGGGTTCGAGACGGTGGTCTGCTACAAGGGCGGTAGCCGGCTCGGGGAGGTGCTCCGGGTCGCTGAGGAGGGCAGTCGGCTGGAGGGTGCCGTGTACGGGGCCAGGCTCGGTATCGAGGGCGAAGAAGTCGTGCCCGCTTTGCAGATGGTGGGGCGAGAGGGGACATATCTCTCCACAGTGATCTTTACCAGGAGGAGTTCGGAGCTTGGGTAAGGTGTGGTTTATAGGGGCTGGGCCTGGGGCGCCTGACCTGCTGACGGTAAGGGGAGCAAGGCTCATCGGCGAGGCCGACGTGGTGGTCTGGGCCAGGAGCCTCGTCCACGAAGACGCCCTCCAATACGCCCGACTTGATGCCCAGATCGTCGAGTCGACGACCATACCGCTGGAAAGCGTGCGCGGGCTCTACAAGCGGGCGGTAGATGAGGACCTGAAAGTAGCCAGGGTCCATTCAGGAGATCCGAGTCTGTACGGGGCTGTGATGGAGCAGATCGAACTCTGCGACGAGATTGGCCTCGATTGGGAGATAGTTCCCGGGGTCTCCTCTCTGGGCGCAGCGGCTGCGGCCATAGGACGCGAGCTGACCGTTCCCGAGGTCTCACAGTCCGTGATCCTGACTCGCCGCGCGAGCCGCACTCCGATGCCTGAGGGCGAGGACATAAGGAGCTTCGCTAGGCACGGGACGACCATGGCGATCTTCCTCTCCGCAGCGAAGCCGCGCGTCCTGCAGCAGGAACTCCTGGAAGGCGGCTACGCTCCCGAGACCCCTTGCGCCGTGGTCTACAGGGCGAGTTGGCCTGATGAGAAAGTAATCGAGTGCCGCCTGGAAGACCTCGCCGCCAGGGTCAGGGAGGCCGGCTTCACCAGGCAGGCGCTAATACTGGTCGGTCACGGACTCGGTGCCGGAGGTACGCGCTCTCATCTCTACAGCCCCGCGTTTTCGCACATGTTCCGTCGGGCGAAGCCTGCTGAGAAGGGAGCCGATGCCGCCACGTAAACTTCGCGAACCTTCTATGCCCCCGAGCATGGAGAAGGTCAAGGGCCAGAAGCTCAGGACAGGATGGACCACGGGCACCTGCGCCGCCGCAGCAGCCAAGGCCGCGGCCAGCGCGCTCGCGAGCGGCCGGCCGCAAACCCGCGTCGATGTAAAGCTGCCAGGGAAAGGCCGGAAGCGACGCGTCGAGTTCGAGGTGGAGCGGTGTGATCTCAGCGATTCATGGGCCGAGGCCGTCGTAATCAAGGACGCCGGCGACGACCCCGACGTAACCGACGGCGCCTATCTGACCGCCCGCGTCTGGTGGCGGGAAGAGCAGGGGCTCGAGCTGGACCGGGGTGATGGCGTCGGCATCGTCACCAAGCCGGGGCTCGGACTGCCTGTCGGAGGACCCGCCATAAACGCCGTGCCACGGCGAATGATCTCCTACTCCGTAGAGGAAGTACTCGACCCAGACGAGCGCGGCGTCCGGGTTGTCATAAGCGTCCCTGGCGGCGAGAAGATGGCCGAGAAGACGACCAACGCCCGCCTCGGCATCGTCGGTGGCATCTCCATCCTCGGTACCACGGGCATCGTGCGTCCCTTCTCGACCGCGGCCTGGGCCGCGAGCGTGGTTCAGGCCATAGACGTCATGGGCGCGCAGCGTCACAAGACCTTCGTCCTCTCGACTGGGGGCCTCACCGAGAAGGCCGCGATGCGCCTCCTGCCCGACCTCGAAGAGGTGAATTTCGTGGAAGTCGGGGACTTTACCGGGCAGGCCATGAAGAAGGCCGTGGAGAACAGCCTTGAGCGCTGCTTCTTCGTCGGTATGGCGGGTAAGATCTCCAAGCTCGCCGCCGGGATCATGATGACCCACTGGACCCGCTCGAAAGTGGACAACGATCTGCTGGCGGAGATAACCTTGAAAGCAGGTGGCTCGACCAACCTGATCGAAGAGGTCAAAGGCGCCAATACGGCCCGTCACGCCTACGAGCTCTGGCGGTCTGCGCACCTTGATAGAGCAGCTGACCTCCTCTGCGAACAGGCCGCGAAGAACCTCGCCGAGTACACTGAAGGTGAGCTAGAGGTTCACGTCATCCTCGTCGACTTCGACACCCTCGAACCTACGGGAGCCAGTCCTGGTGCCCTGGCCTTGACGGCGTGGAGCCCAGCGTGAGTCGCGGCCGCATAACCGTCGTCGGTCTCGATGGAAGGCCTCTCGACGAGGGGATCGAACGTCTGCTTGCAAACGCGGCGCTCGTCGCCGGCGGCGGGCGGCACCTGGAGATACTCGGTGTTCACCGAGACCGTGCCGTGGTTTTGGAGGCAGACCTCTCTGAGGCGTTCGCACGGATCGAAGATACAGAGGGCCCTGTGGTAGTGCTCGCGTCCGGGGACCCCGGTTTCTTCGGCATCGTGCGCCTCCTCGGCGAACGGTTCGGGAGGGAGGACCTGCGTGTCTTGCCTGGCCTTTCCTCGGTAGCGCTGGCATTCGCCCGCGCCGGGCTCTCGTGGGACGACGCGGTTACGGTCAGCGCCCACGGACGCGACCCCCGTCGCGCCGTCAACGTCTGTCGCGCCCACCCGAAGGTCGCCGTTCTCACCTCCCCCGACTTCGGACCGGCCGAACTCGCGGAAGCGCTCGGCGGCCTGGACCGAACCTTTGTTATTGCCGAGAAGCTGGGCGAGGCTGACGAGCGGGTCTTTCACGGCGACGCCGGCACGGTCGCCGGTATGGAGTGGGAAGACCCTAATGTGGTACTCGTGTTCGACGAAAGAAGGATGCCGGGAGCCAGAGGTTGGATCTCCTCGGGCATCATTGCTCAGGGGCGGTGGGCGCTCTCCGAACAGGAGTTCGAGCACCGGTCTGGCATGATCACGAAGTCAGCGACCCGTGCTTTCGTACTCTCGCGCCTCGGTCCGGGACCGGGAGACTTGATCTGGGACGTCGGGGCCGGCAGTGGATCGGTAGCCATCGAGTGCGCCCGTCTGGGCGCCGCCGCCATCGCCATCGAACGCGACCCCGAGAGATGTGCCCGTATCCGCCGCAACGCCGAACATCACGGTGTCCGGTTGCAGATCATGGAAGCTATGGCACCGGAAACCCTGCGAGACTTGCCCGAGCCTGATGCCGTCTTCGTCGGCGGGAGCGGCGGAGCCTTCGAGGAGATCGTCAAGCTCTCCGCCGTCAGGACGCTCCGGTCGGTAGTGTTGGCCCTCGTCACCCTCGAGCGGGTCGTTCCTGCCTCACAGCTGCTCGAAGATTGCGGCCTCGAGGTAGAGACCACCTTCCTGCAGACGTCCAGGATGAAGGGCGTCGGTAATCTGCACCGCCTCGCTGCCGAGAGCACCGCCTTCGTCGTCTCGGGGAGTCGCACTTGATCGGGCTCATAGCAGCCACCGCGAACGGCCGCCGCAACGCTGCACACGTCGCCGGCGCCTGGGCTGATGCGCGACTCTACGAGGGCAAGGCGAAAGAAGCTCTCCACCGGGCCTGGAACGAGTGCGACGGTATCGTACTCTTCCTCGCCACCGGCGCTGCCGTCCGTCTGATTGCGCCACTTCTCGAGGGCAAGTACCAGGATCCCGGTGTGGTTACCGTTGACGATGCCGGCAACTTCGCCGTCGCTCTCTGCGGTGGGCACGAAAGCGGGGCCAACGCCCTCGCCGCACGGGTCGCGGAGACCTTGGGCGGGACGCCGGTGATCACCACCGCAAGCGACTCCGTTGGCGTCCCCGCTCTCGACTCTCTCGGCGAGAAGCTCGGTCTCCGGCTGGAGAGAGGCTCGGACCTGGCTTCCCTCGGGGCAGCGCTCGTCTCCGGCGAGGAGGTTGGCCTCGTCACAGAAAGGCGTTGGCCGCTCGGACCGCTACCCAAGAACGTCGTCCGGACGGACGAATGGGAAGTACCCTTGATACTCATCTCCGAACGGCTAGTGGAAACGCCCCGTCCTTCTGTTGTCTACCGTCCGCCCTCGCTCGTCGCCGGCGTTGGTTGCAGTAGGGGAGCGGGTGCGGAAGAGATACTCGCCCTTCTCCGCCGCTCCCTGGCAGAAGCCGGATTGGCGGAGAAGAGCGTTGCGGCTCTCGCCAGCATCGACGTGAAACGCGACGAAGCGGGGATGCTCGAAGCCGCGGAGAAGCTGGACCTCCCGATCCACTTCCATCCGGCCGAGGCACTTTCTGTGGTCCAGGCGCCCAATCCGTCGGAGCTGGTGCGGGGGGCGGTCGGGACGCCGAGCGTCGCCGAGGCCGCGGTGGTCTCCTCCGGCGCGGAGCTGGTACTCGAGAAGCGAAAGTCGGCGAACGTGACGGTCGCTATCGGGCGGCTGCCGGTGCGGGGAAGACTGGCCTTGGTTAGCCTGGGTCCTGGTGAGGACACCCTCCTTCCACCGCTCGCCCGCGAGGTGCTCGCTACTTCGGAGCTCGTCGTTGGGCTCGAGCAGTACGTCGACCGCATTGGGCACTTGCTGCGACCTGGGACGCGGGTGCTTACGCTTCCACTCGGCAATGAGGTGGAGCGAGCTGAGCGCGCGCTCAGCGAGGCCCGTGCGGGCGGGAGCGTAGCACTGGTATCAAGCGGTGACGTGGGTATCTATGCGATGGCGTCTCCGGCGCTCGAGCTGGCGGACGAGGACGTGGACGTTGTGGTAGTGCCTGGGGTAACGGCTGCGCAGGCGGCGGCTTCGTTGCTCGGGTCGCCTCTCGGGCACGACCATTGTTCGGTCAGCCTCTCCGATTTGCTGACGCCGTGGGGTGTGATCCAGGACCGGGTCAGGGCCGCGGCCGAGGGAGACTTCGTGGTCTCGCTCTACAACCCTCGCTCGAAGGGCCGCGACTGGCAGCTCGGAAAGGTGAAGGAGATCCTTCTTAGATACCGTCCTCCTGATACGCCGGTCGGCATAGTGAAGGACGCCTACCGCCCGACACAGCAGATCATCCTCACCGACCTCGCTTCTCTGCGCCCGGAAGATGTGGACATGCTGACAATCGTCCTCGTCGGAAGCTCTCAGACCAGGCTAGTCGCCGGGCGTATGGTTACCCCGAGGGGATACCTGTCGTGAAGGCTGTCTTCGCCGTGACGGAGGCCTGCGCCGGCTGTGGCGCCTGCCTAAAGACGTGCCCGGAGAAGGCGATCCGTCCTGCACCCAGGGACTACGGCGCGCCCCTACTCGTCCTCGAAGACAGCTGTTCGGGATGCGCCGAGTGCGCCGAGGTCTGTCCGGTCTCGGCGTGCGTCGAGGTATTGCTTGAGGCCGAATGAGACGCATCCCTCTCATAGAGACGGAGAGCTACCGCATCCTGCGCGGGATGGTCGACCTCTCACACTTGGGACCACTCTCTCGCGCCGTCGCGGAACGAGTCATCCATGCCTCGGCGGACCTGGACTACGCAGAGAGCCTGCTCCTCGACGAGGCGGCCCTGGAAAATGGCGTCTCGGCGCTGCGGCGGTGCGAACCCGTCGTTACCGATGTGGGGATGGTGGCGGCCGGGATCACAGGCCGACAGACGCTGTGCTTGGTCTCCGACCCCCGCGCCCAAGCGTTATCCGAACAGCTCGGCATAACGCGTTCGGCGGCGGGCTTCAGGGTCGCTACGGAGGAGGTCGGCAAAGGAGCCGTCTGGGTCGTCGGGAATGCGCCGACGGCGCTCTTCGAGTTGCTAGCGCTTGACGTTGCTCCCTCGCTCGTGATCGGTCTTCCCGTCGGCTTTGTCGGGGCCGCCGAGTCGAAGAGTGCGCTCGTAGCCAGTGGCCTGCCCGCCGTCGCGAACAGGGGACCGAAAGGCGGTTCTGCGGTCGCAGCAGCGGCTCTGAACGCTCTCATCTATTACGAGGAGGGATGACGTGAGGCGAACGGTAGGTATCGAAAACGGAATCTACGAAAACGGAGCCGCCCCGGCGCTGCTAGTCGTAGGCCACGGCAGCCGTGACCCTCGCGGGGCATGCGAGTTCCACGATCTGGTCGGCCTGGTGCGCCGAAGCAACCCATCGTTGACGGTCGAGGGAGGCTTTATCGAGCTCTCTCGGCCGCCCATCTCGGAGTGCGTGAACCGGCTCGCTGAGAGTGGGATAAGGAACGTCGCCGCCGTCCCGCTTATGCTCCTGGCCGCGGGCCACGCCAAGGACGACATCCCCGCGACCCTGGTGCGCGAGAAGATGGGCCACCCCGAAATAAGCTTCAGCTACGGTCGCGCCCTCGGCATAAGGCCCGAGCTTCTCGAACTGATGGAAGAGAGGATCTCCACCGTCGTCCTCGAAGAGGAGAAGGAGGAGACAGCAGTCCTCATCGTCGGTCGCGGCTCCTCCGACCCCGACGCCAACTCAGACCTCTTCAAGATAGCGCGTCTGTACTATGAGGGAGGCCATTACCCCGTAGTCGAAAGTGCTTACGTCAGCATGACCCCGCCCGATGTTGCGAACGGGCTGGATCGCTGCATCAAGCTCGGCGCCAAGCACGTCGTGGTCTTCTCCTACTTCCTCTTTACCGGTGTCCTCGAGGAGCGTATCCGCGCGCAGAGCAGAGCATTTGCTGAGGCGAATCCCGGCGTCGAGGTGCGCTATGCGGGGTACTTCGGGCCTGATCCGAGGCTGGCTGACCTTGTGGTCGAGCGTTATACAGAGGCCCTGAGAGGGGACATCCGCATGAACTGCGACGTGTGCGTCCACCGCGTCGCCCTGCCTGGCTTCGAGGAGAAGGTCGGCGCCCCGGCAACGCCCCACTACCACCCCGACGAGCCCGGGCTCCACCAGCACGACCACTATCATTAGCCGTGGCCCTGGAAGACCGCTTACTGGAGCTCGCGGCGGAGATACCGCCCCTCGACGAGGCCGCAGCCGAAGAAGCGCGAGGGCGACAACTCTGGCTCACCAAGCCGCCAGGTAGCCTAGGACGGTTGGAGGAGCTCGGTGCGCGGCTCGCTGGGATGGCCGGCGGGTGCCCGCCGCCCGTCCCCGAGAGTCCTGCCGTGGTTGTCTGCGCCGGGGACCACGGCGTCCTCGAACGCGGCGTCTCGCCGTGGCCTCAGGCGGTTACGGCGGCGATGGTGAGTAACTTCTGCGCAGGAGGGGCGGCGGTGAACGCCATCGCGAAGTCGGTGGGGGCGAGGGTGAGTGTTCTCGACGTCGGGGTTGCTGGGGAGTTGGAGAGACACCCTCTGCTGCGGGCCGCGAAGGTGCGGCGCGGGACCGGTGACCTGAGTCGCGGGCCTGCGATGAGCCGTGAGGAGGCAGCGCGAGCTGTGATGGCGGGGGCAGGAGTCGCGGAGGAACTCGTCGAGAGCGGTGGGGTGGACCTACTTGTTACGGGAGACATGGGCATCGGGAACACCACGCCAGCAGCGGCCCTGATCTCCGCCTTCACAGGACACCAGCCTGAGGAGACCACGGGCCGCGGCACGGGCATCGACGACGAGACCTTGGAACTCAAACTCAATGTAGTGGAGGAGGCACTGGAGCTGCACGTGCCAGACCCAGAAGACCCTCTCGGGGTTCTCGCGCAGATCGGTGGTCTGGAGCACGCTGCTATCGTTGGTGTGATCCTGACCGGCGCCGTCTACGGCATCCCCGTCATCCTCGACGGCGTAGTCTCGGACTCCGCCGCGCTAGTAGCCTGCGCCCTCGCTCCGCACTCGGCAGGATATGTAGTCGCGGGCCACCGCTCCACCGAGCCAGGGGTGCGTATCTCCCTGCGATCGCTTGACCTGAATCCGCTCCTGGACCTGAACATGCGCCTTGGCGAAGGGACAGGGGGCCTGCTCGCTGTGCCGCTCATGCAGGCGGCGGCCAGGACGCTTAAGGAGATGGCAATGCTCGATGAGATAGGATTCGGGTGAACGCTCTCTCTCCGAAAACGATTCAGGTACTGCGTAGCCCGTTGGCCCGTGTCGTCGAGGTACACGAAGCGCTGGGCTCGACCCAAGAGCGCGCCCGCGCACTAGCCCATGCGGGAAAACCTCACGGAACGCTCGTCGTCGCGGAGATCCAGACCGGAGGACGAGGTCGGCTCGGACGCCCCTGGGGATCTCCGAAGGGTGGGTTATGGATCTCACTCGTGCTGCGTCCCGGATTCGCTGCGAGTCTCGCTTCTCGCATTACCCAAACCGCGTCTGTAGGGGTTGCAAAGGCATTGTGGGAGGTCGGGGTAGAGGCACGCATCAAGTGGCCCAACGACCTGCTCGCTGGTGGGAAGAAGATCTGCGGCATCCTCGCCGAATCGAGCGCGGGGTACGCCACGGGATCGGCAAGAGAGAGGTACCTCGACTACGTCATCCTCGGGGTGGGGGTGAATGCCAACCTCGACCCGGCCGAGCTCGGGGTCCCTGACCGCGAGGTCACCACGATCCGTTCCGAGCTCGGCCGTGACGTCGACCTGCTGGAACTGCTGCGCGCTGTGCTCTCGAACCTCGACGCTGAGCTGGGCAGGATCAAGGACTTCGGAGCCGTACTCGAGGACTGGCGCAACTTGAACTGTACCCTTGGGGAGAGGGTGCGTGTCCTCCGTCTCGGCGAGACCATCGAAGGCAAGGCTGTGGACCTGACTGCAGAGGGCGCACTATTGCTCGTTACCCGACGGGGCACCGTAGAGTTGTTCGAAGGTGAGATCGAACACCTCAGGCAAGGAGTCGAAGTAAGGGTCCAGCTTGACCCAGGTACTACTTGAGTGGGTGCCATGAGGCTACAGGTTTCTTCCAATATCTTGAAATGTGCCAACTAGGCGCAAAGGTGCACGCGAGACTAGCCCGGAGCTTACCCAAGTCCCGCGTCTCTTACTGGTGCACAATTCCTACCGTCGGCACAAGGCTAAGCAGGAATAAATATGAAAAGGGAATCGGTCTTCAGGAGCATCACTGCCGCGCTTCTTGTCACAGCTGTCGCAATCTCAGCCTATCATCGTCACAGAGCTGAGCGGGCCGGTGGGGAAGAGATCTCTTTGCAAGAAGAGGGGCTGCCGACTGCCATGGCGCTGAGGTCTTCCGGGCTGGTGCTGATGCTCTCGGTTGTGGCTTACCTGATCAACCCGCGCTGGATGAG
Organism: Rubrobacter sp.; assembly: GCA_035640175.1. Classification (GTDB taxonomy): domain Bacteria; phylum Actinomycetota; class Rubrobacteria; order Rubrobacterales; family Rubrobacteraceae; genus Rubrobacter_D. Next base: position 11,407 of record DASQWQ010000388.1, read on the forward strand.
GTGGTCCAGTCTGGACCTGCCGGCCCTTCTACGCTGGTCGGGTGCCGGGCTCGGAACTGTGTCCCTGGTCCTCGCGCTTTGGATCTTTCGCACCATCGGCAAGAACATAACATCCACGGTCGAGACAAGGGAGGAGCACGAGCTCGTCACCGACGGCCCGTACCGCTGGGTGAGGCATCCCCTCTACACGGTCGGGACCTCGTTCTTCATGTCGCTTGGCATCGTGGCGGCGAACTGGTTTATGGGGCTGGCAAGCCTTGTGGTACTGGTGATGCTCTTGGTCCGGCTGCCCAAAGAGGAGGAGAAGCTGATCGAGAGGTTCGGAGACGAGTACCGCGCCTACATGGAGCGTACCGGATGGCTCTTACCACGCATAAAGCGAGATTAGGCCGGAAGACGTGGTTCCTGGCCTGACTGATCTGGCCCGTGCAGACTAGGTAGACATCTCTTCGTCTTCTTCATCTTCTTCGAGGACTGCCACCGAGGTGGCCTTGAAGACCAGGATCTTACCCCTCTCTGGGAAGTCTACGATCTCCACGTCCCCGGTTACGGCTATCTGGTCTCC
>DASQWQ010000389.1:0-5994 GCA_035640175.1 Rubrobacter sp.
AGGTGTTGGACGGGGCCACGAAGGGCAGGATGGCCCCGGTGCGACCCCTGACGTGCCCCGCGAGCGCGTACTCTGGGATGGTGCTCTCCATGAGGGCGAGGACGGCCTCGTAGATGCCTACGTCCACCACCTGGCCGTTGCCGCCGCGCGTTTCTCGGTTGTAGAGAGCCGTCACCGCGCCGAGGGCGCCGAAGGTCGCCGCGAGCGAGTCACCGAGGCTGATCCCAACCCGCGGCGGCGGACGGTCCGGGTACCCTGTCACGTGCCTTATCCCGCCCATGGCCTCGCCAATAGATCCGAACCCCGCCTGGTCCTTGTATGGTCCTGTCTGTCCGTATCCCGAAACCCGCACCATGACGAGACCGCGGTTGATCCCGTTCAGGTCCCCGTACCCGAGGCCCCACTTCTCCAGCGTGCCAGGCCTGAAGTTCTCGACAACGACATCGACCTCGGAGATGAGTTGGCGGGCGAGGTCCTGCCCTTCCGCCTCACGCAAGTTGAGAGTGACGGACTTCTTGTTGCGGGCAATGATCGGCCACCAGAGCGTGCGTCCCTCCTTGCGGTGGCGGCCCCAGACCCGCATGGGATCCCCCTTGCCTGGAGGTTCGAGCTTTATGACCTCGGCGCCGAAATCAGCGAGAAGCTGGCCGCAGAAAGGGCCTGCGAGCAGGCTGCCCATCTCGATGACGCGCACGCCTTCGAGAGGACGGGTCCCGTTGTCCCCCTCAGTCATTCAATTCCTCCTTCAGGGCTCCTATAACGAAGTCGCGGCCCTCGTAGACGTGCTCGCGCATGATGATCTCGGCCCTGTCGGCGTCGCCCTTCTTTAGGGCTTCCAGGATCTGGCGGTGATAGTGGTTGGAGATTGTCCGCTCGTGCGGCGTGTACCAGAAAAACGCCTTGAACATGAGTGGTATCTCGACGGTGCGGTTGATGAGGCGTTCCAGACGCCTGTTGCGGCTCGCCTCGACGATGGTCCCGTGAAACTCCTGGTTGAGCGCGACGAGAGCCCGGATCTCCTCCTCATGGTCGTCGAACCGGCCGGCAAGCCCCTCCATCCCGCCGACCAGCTCCCGCAACCGCTCCAGCTCGCGCCTCTCAATGCGTCCCGCCGCGCGCCTTGCGGCGTGCCCCTCGAGTACGGCGCGCAGGTCGTAGATGTCCCATACGTCCTCGATGGAGAAAGAACACACCGTGGCCCCGCGGTTCGGCGCGATCTCGACGAGTCCCTCTGCCTCGAGCATGGTGAGGGCTTGCCTCACAGGCGTCCTGCTCACCCCCAGCCGCTCCGCGAGCTGCTCCTCAATCAAACGTTCATCCGGACCATACTCGCCCGTCAGGATCAAAGCCCGCAGCCGCTCCACAACCCCAACAGGCCGCGACCCCTTGCCACCGTCCCGCACAACATGTTCCACTAGACCCCCGTTCTTGACCTACGGAGAATCCTTTGTATACAATCTTAGGCGCCCACGAATCTTGTGTCAAGAATTTCAAGGCTGGAATGGGGTTTATCGAACACCTTCCGGAGGCGGCCGCGCTAGACTATGCTCATGGAACCGCCCCTGAACCTTCCGAACAAGAAGAGACGCTAACCGGTGGCTCCTTCAGCGCCATGGCGAAGGTCGCTCGCCACAGAGGGCGTTACGGCTCACGAACGCCTGGTCCGCGGCCTTAGGTATGAGCACAGCGTTTGATCGATATGTTCAACATCCCGCACAAAGGATCATATGGCAACGCCCATTAGATCCCTTCCTCGTTGGTCGCAGAGCCGAACACTAGGGGCTGGTATGGACAGCACCCGAAGCATGCTACGCCGTACTATGGCCTGTTAGCGAAGCACGGTTTCTAGGTCTCGCGCACCTCGACGAGCACTGCGCCTCCTTGGACGAGGGATCCCTCGTCGAAAGGGAGTGAGTGGACGACTCCCGCGTGGGGTGCGGAGACAGGCTGCTCCATCTTCATCGCCTCCAGGACGAGGAGTAGTTGTCCCTCCTTGACCTCCTGGCCCTCTTCGACGAGCACCTTTACGACCGTACCAGGCATCGGGGCCGTGAGGCTGGCGGCGGCACCGGCGCCGGGTCCTATCTCGTCAACGGCCGGAGGTGCGGGCTTGCGGAGTGTATGGGACGCTCCGCGTAACACGAGGAGAACATCTTCTGCATCCGGTAGGACCCCGGCCTCGACAAACTCCTCGTCGATGAGGGCGCGGATGTGACCGTCACCGTGGTAAAGAACCTCGACGATGGATTCTTCGCCCTCGGCGGTGATCTTGATACTTCTGGGTCCGACGCGGTCTGCCTCGACGCGGTGCTCGTTGTATTCAAGGGTGGTCGCGCCGAGTAGGCGCCAAGGACCTGCCGCAAAGGGGTCTGATGACGCCGAGATACGGTGAAGTTCCGCCGCTGAGGCGAGAATCATGGCCTCGCGCGGGACGGGCTTCTCAGGCTTAGGCTCTATGATGTTGTTCCCCTCGAGGAAGCGGGTTGTAGTCTCGCCCGCCTCGAACGCGGGGTGGGCCGCAATGCGCCTGAGGAGAGGGAGGTTGGAGGAGGGACCCAGGATCTCGTAGTCGGTAAGGGCTCTTCGGAGGCGGCGGACTGCGGACGGACGGTCAGGGGCGGAGACTAGCAACTTCGCGAGCATCGCATCGTAGTTTAGTGGGACCTCATCTCCGACCTCGAACCCCGCGTCGTTGCGGATTCCTGCCCCCTCCGGCAGCGAGAAGGTTTCGAGGAGCCCGCCCGAGGGCATTCCCTGCTCGTCCTCCGCATAGATGCGGGCCTCGATGGCGCTGCCCCGCAGGGTCACGCTGTCCTGGGTAAGTGAGAGAGGTTCTCCCGCTGCGACGGCAAGCTGGAGGTAGACTAGGTCGAGCCCTGTAACGAGCTCCGTCACAGGGTGTTCGACCTGCAGACGCGCGTTCATCTCCAGGAAGTAGAACTCATCACCGTCGAGCAGGAACTCCACCGTGCCCGCGTTGTGGTAGCCGGCCTCGCGGGCGAAGCGGACGGAGGCGTTGCAGATCGACTCGCGAAGGTCCGGGTCGAGCGCCGGGGAGGGGGCTTCTTCAATGACCTTCTGGTGGCGGCGTTGGATCGAGCACTCCCGCTCGAAGAGATGGAGAACGTCGCCGTGCGAGTCCCCGACCACCTGCACCTCCACGTGGCGCGGGTCTTTCACCAGCTTCTCGAGGAACACTGACCCGTCTCCGAACGCCGCCTCAGCCTCCCGGCGTGCCCCCCTTACCGCCTCGACGAAATCTTCGGGATGCGTCACGGCCCGCATGCCGCGTCCACCACCTCCCGCGCTCGCCTTTACCAGGACCGGGTAACCGATGCGATCAGCCTCCTCCGCGAGCCGTTTCTCGTCCTCATCTTCACCGTCGTAGCCAGGGAGCGTCGGCACGCCGGCCCTGCGAGCCAGTTCTTTGGCCCGCACCTTGTGGCCGACAGCGTCCATCGACTCGGGCGGAGGCCCGACCCAGGTTGCACCGGCCGATTGGACCGCCCTGGCGAATTCCGCGCGCTCTGATAGGAAGCCGTACCCTGGGTGCACGGCTTTGGCCCCTGAGCGTTCGATCACCTCCACAAGCCGCCCGATGTGCAGGTAGCTCTCTGGGGCCGGAGCCGGGCCGAGAAGGTACGCCTCGTCGGCGCGGCGGCGGTGCATGGCGTGCTCGTCCGCCTCCGAGTAGACGGCGATGCTCTTTATCCCGAGTTCACGGCAGGTGCGGATGATCCGGACTGCAATCTCGCCGCGGTTGGCCACGAGGACGCTCTCGAAGCTCACCGCTCCGTTCTCCAGCGCGGCTCGCGTTTCTCCAGGAAGGCCGCCAGTCCCTCCTGGCCCTCCTCGCCGGTGCGCAGCTCCGAGATCACACGCGCCGTGAGGCCAGGCGCCTCCATCGGCTCCGTCGTCTCGAGCCGGCGTAGCAGCGCCTTCAGAGTCGCCTGCGCGACCGGACCCCCTCGAAGAAGCTCTCCGACGTTCTTCTCGACTGCTTCGTCGAGCCTGTCCCTCGGAACGACCTCGTGGACGAGACCGATCTCCCGCGCCCGCTCGGCGCCGAACCGTTGCCCTGTGAGGAACAAAGATCTCGCGTGCGAGGCTCCGATCTTACGTACCACGAACGGCGCAATCGTGGCCGGAGCGATGCCGAGCCGCACCTCGGAGAAGGAGAACCGCGCCTCCGAATCTGCCACGACCACGTCCGCAACCGCGATGAGACCGGCCCCTCCACCCATCGCGACGCCCTGAACCTTCGCCACCACAGGTTTCGGGCACTCGTCTATGATCCAGAACATCATGGCCAATCCTCTTGCGTCCTCCAGGTTCTCCTCGTAGGAGAGTCCGGCAGTCTCCCGCATGTACCCGATATCTGCACCGGCGCAGAACGAGCGTCCCTCGCCGTCTAGCACCACGACCCGTACCCGTTCGTCTTCGGAGATCTCCTCGAAGCAGCGCGTCAACTCATCTACGAGCTTGGCGTTCAAGGCGTTATGTGCGTCGGGACGCGCAAGTGTCACGCTCGTTGCCGCGCCATCGTCTGTCCTCTTCAGGTGTTCGTACTCGGTCACAGCTCACCCCTCCCAGGATCACACATCCACTATTAGGGTATCGTACGCGAACTCGACGTTCCGGCCTTCGACTCGCAGGCGGTGTCCGAATTCCTGAAGGTCGTCGTGCGTGAGCTCGTCCATCTCTTCGATGGGCGTAAGCATGGTCCGCCGCGCGTCGAGACTATCCACGATCTGCAGCGCCTCCTCGAATGTAGATTCTGCCTTGAGAACAGGATACTCCTCATGTATGCGACGCCCTCCCATAATAAGATGACCCTCGAAAACACCTACCTGTGGAATTGCGAGATCCGCCCCCTTAGCCAGTCTAGCGGCACCCAACCGTTAATCTCGTCCGGTGCTATGAGGATACGCTTCCCGCCTTTTATCTCCTCGGGCGTGCCGATGAGCACGTCCGGTCCATGGACGAACACGCTCGGTCCGCTTCGTGCGTACGGGACCCCCCGTTCCCTCGCCTGTACGCATATTCCGCAGCTGCAGAGCTGCCTGGGCACGATCACCGCACCGCCCGTCCCAAGGAACTCGACCCTCATCCTTACATCCTGAAAATGCCGAAGCTCGTCTCTTCCACGGGCGCGTTCGCGGCGGCGGAGAGGCCGAGGGCGAGAACCATCCTTGTATCTACGGGGTCTATGACGCCGTCATCCCAGAGTCTTGCGGTCGAGTGGTAAGGGTTGCCTTCATTCTCGTACTTTTCGAGGATCGGGGCCCTGAAATCTTCGCGCTCTTCGTCGGTCATCTCTTTGTCCTCGCGCCGCAGGCCTTCCTCCTGCACGGTGAGAAGGACGTTCGCCGCCTGTTGGCCGCCCATTACGCTGATTCGGGCGTTGGGCCACATCCACAAGAAGCGCGGCGAGTAGGCCCTGCCGCACATCCCGTAGTTGCCTGCCCCGAACGAGCCACCGACGATCACGGTGAACTTCGGCACTCGAGCGTTGGCGACCGCCATGACCATCTTGGCCCCGTCTTTGGCGATTCCGCCGGCCTCGTACTCCCTGCCGACCATGAAGCCTGTGATGTTCTGCAGGAAGACGAGAGGGAGGCCCCGAGAGCAGCACAGCTCTATAAAGTGTGTGCCCTTGAGCGCGCTCTCGGAGAAGAGGATGCCGTTGTTGGCCAGGATGCCGACGGGGTGGCCCATAATCCTGGCGAAGCCACACACCAGGGTCTCGCCGTACAGCGGCTTGAACTCGTGCAGGCGGCTGCTGTCCACCGTCCTGGCGATGACCTCCCTGACGTCGTAGCCCTGCCTGTAGTCGCTCGGGACGATGCCGTAGAGCTCTGCCGGATCGTAGAGCGGCTCCTCTGGCTCCTCGACGATCCAGGGTACAGACTTCTCGCGGTTCAGAGTTTCTATGATGGAGCGTACTATGGCGAGGGCGTGTTCGTCGTTCTCCGCGAAGTGGTCGGCGACGCC
>DASQWQ010000390.1:0-5155 GCA_035640175.1 Rubrobacter sp.
GGATAGAGCCTGAGACCCAGAGATCTCGCCGTGCGCAGGGCAATCCGCAGGTTCTGCACGTACTCACGCTCGAGGTCATAGAGGGTGTAGACCGGAGGCGTGTTTACCTCCACCAGACCCAGCACGAACTCGGGGGCGAAGCACACAGAACCGGTGGACTCCTCGCGGCAGCGCTCCAGGAACTCGTCGGCCCGCTCCGATGGATGCCCGGAGTTTTCCACCAGGAAGAATTCCTGCTCGAGCCCGGCCCGTCGATCCAACAACCTGTCCCCTTTGCTCATCCTGTCCCCGAATGCCTTGACGCATTCTCTATCTTTTGTGGAGGGAACGCTACCCCACATGTGGGGAGCCGGCTTTGACCCTGGGACAGAAATCCGGGTGGCGAGGAATCTCTCAGGCGCTTCAACATGTAATCTTCGGTGTGGGCGAGAAGGAGGTCAGAGATCTTGCAACCGCACAACCAGCACCGCGACCCCAAGGAGCAGGGCGGGACCGAGATCAGGGAGCACCTCGCGAACGAGCGTACGCTGCTCTCGTGGGTGAGGACGGGGGTTAGCCTGATCTCGATAGGGCTCGTCGTCGAGCGGGCGGGGGCGCTGGTGGATGCGTCCATGAAGGTGGGCTCCACAAGCGCCTCGGAGCTCTTCGGGCTGGCGCTGGCCTTGCTCGGGGCGCTCACGCTCATCATAGGCACCACCCAGTTCCTCAATAACCGGCGCAGGATCTCGACGGGGGAGTTCGTCCCTTCAGCGGCGGCCTACCTGGTAATAGTCGCCGGTAGTCTGGCCTTCGCCGGGGCATTCGTCATCTACGTGTTGCTAACGTAACACCCGCCAGGGAATCTGCTGTAGTAGATCGGCAGTTCCCAGAGAAACCCTGAAATCCGGTACCTGACACCTGTTACCTGACACCTGATGCCTGATCTCTGGTTCCGACCTGGCTTCCAACCCACACGTACCCGTCTGACCAGACCTCGCGCTTCCAGATGGGCACGACCTCTTTTATTCGCTCGATGGCGTAGCGGCTCGCCTCGAACGCCGGCCCACGGCGCGGAGCGGCGACGACTATGGCGACGCTTGCCTCGCCAGGGTCCACCCTGCCCAGACGATGCACTATCGAGACGTGCCTGACGTCCCAGCGACCTTCGATCTCCACCCCGATCTCCTCCAGCTTCCTGTCGGCCATCGGACGGTACGCTTCGTACTCCAGGTACTCGACCGCCGCGCCCTCCGACTCGTCGATCCTCGTCGTGCCCACGAAGGTGACTATGGCGCCGCAGTCAGGACTCTGGACGTCCTGGACCAAAGCCCCAACGTCCAGCGGCTCCTCGACTATGGCGAACATTCAACCGCCCGAGACAGGCGGCAAGACTGCCACCTCGTCGCCAGGCGAGACGCCGGCGTCTCCGCGCGCGTACTCGCCGTTTATGGCGAAGGCCAGTGTGTCGCGCATCGGGGCGAGGTCGGGATGCCGACCGGCGAGCAGAGGCCAGATCTCCGCCAGGGTTACGCCTTCTTCTACCGGCAACTCGGTCTCGCGGGTCCCTGCCCTGTCGGCCGCGGCACCGAAGAGTAGCACTTTGATCATGGCTCTATTCTATCCCGGCGGCTCGGGGACGTACTCGGGTCCGACTATGACCTTCAGTGCCCGGGGAAGAACGGAAAACTGGGTCGGCTCGTTGCCGATGACCTCGCCGTCGACGGTGAACTCCAGGCCGGGAGGCTGGGTGTCGACCCGGATCTCCTTCGCCCGCACGAAGAGCACGCCATCACTGTCCAGATAGTCCGACTCCGCCAGCACCGCCGGCGTGAGGTTTAGCAGATCAGTCACCCCGAGGTTCTCTATGATGACCACGTCGAGGAGACCATCCTCCGGGTTGGCCTTCGGGGTAGCTGGCCAGCCGCCCCCAGTGTAGCGGCAGTTACCCACGGCTATGTTGACCGCCTCTACCTGGCGCTCCCCACCATCGATGTAGAGCATAAGCTTGCGCACATCGAAGTTCCTGGCGACTTCCAGCGAGGCCCGCAGGTAGGAGAGCTTACCCCACCGCCTCTTCAACTCTTCGTCATTGGCGTCGGAGATCTCTGCTCCGAGCCCCCCGGTCGCCACGTTTATGAAGAACCGCTCGCCAATGCCATCCGAACGAACCCTCGCCACGTCGAGCCATCGTCCTCTATTCTGGAGGATGACGTCCTTGGCTAGGTCAGGGTCCTCGGGTATACACAGCGTCGCGGCGAGATCGTTGCCGGTCCCGGCGGGCAGGATACCCAGGGTGACACCTTCGGGAAAACCTGCCCTGCCTAGCCCATTGACCACGTCGTTGATCGTGCCGTCCCCCCCGGCGACGACGAGCAGGCCCTCGCTCCACTCCTCAGCGGCCCCTATCGCATCCTCAGGGCCTTCGGTCTGGACCCACTCGACCTCAAGGCCTTCGAGCTCGTCACGGATCTCATCGGGGTCGTAGGAGCCGCCACCGGAGGAAGGGTTGCAGATCACCCGTGCTTTACTCTTCTCCATGGCGCGTCCTCCATTGCCCTTACGACCCTCCTAGTCTACCGGAAAGCCTCCTGTCTATGACAAGCCTCCCCTAGGAGGCCCGACGCATGGGCGAGCCGGGACGCGACACACTCTCAGCCGGCAGCCAGACCTCGTAGTCGTTGTCTAGCTTGACGGCGGCATTTGCGCCATCACCTGAGACGTAGCGGACCTCCCCGGAACCGAGCGGCGTCTGTACGCGCTCGCCGACGGAGAGCTCCGTGAGGAACGCTTCCCTGAGCGCCGCAACGTAGGCGAGCGCGAGCGAAGTATCGATGTGCGCTCCCTCGTCACGCCTGTCGGCGACCAGGATGCCGGCGATGCGGTAGAGGTTCGCGCGGGAGACCTGGGAGATCAGACAAGCCCGAACAGTCTGCCTTACCAACTGCCGCTCGAACTCCGAGTACTCTTCCTCACTTCTTCCCAGAATGTCCATCACCCTCGGAAACGCCCGACGTAACGCCTCCTCGACCGTCAGCCCGTTGATGCCGCGCTTGTACACGTGCGGGTCCAAACGCTCCTCCTCCCGCCGCCGCGGGACACTGAGCCAGTCCTGCCTGATGTTGTTCTTCGTATCTGTCATGTTGCCATTATACCTCACTGAGGCTGGTGAGACAACGATGGATTACCTGTAGAATCAGCATGTCAGCACGCCGCCGGCTTCGCCGGACGGCTTGTCAGCATTTCAGCACTTCAGTTATGTTTACCGCGCAGCTTGGTTATGAACGTCGAGAGCATGCGTTTGATCTCTTGCGTTCCCTGCGAGAGTTCTTGGTACCCCTCCTCCCAGACCTTTAGCTCCCGAAAGTCCCTCATTACCGGGTTATCGGACTGTCTGCTCTTCCTGATTAGCCGACAAGCTGAAATGTTGACAAGCGGAAGCCGGAGGCTGGAGCATGCTGACTTGCTGACTAGCTTGAACCTTGCGCTAAACTGTGAAACATGCGATATCGAGGGAGAGACAGGTGAACCCGGAGAAGTTCCTGCAGCGCCTAAAACGTGAGGTCATCGGGCATCCTGCGCTCACCCACCCTTTTCTGGAGCGGTTCGGGGAGGGGGATGCGGACGGGGAGGGGCTAAGGACGTTTGCGATCCAGTACTACAGGCACGTCAGGGTAAGCCGGTTGTACCTGGCTGCCCTTATCTCGAAGTGCCGCGACGACGAGAAGCTACAGCTCGCGCTCGCCGAGGTCCTCTTCGACGAGTATGGCCACCTCGACCCCGAAGAGACGCATCCTGCCCTGTACAGGCGTTTTCTGGAGGCGCTTGGCATCGGTGAGGAGGAGTGGGAGGAGCCTGCTACGCTGCCCGAGATAGAGATGTATATTACCACCCACTACGCGCTCTCGGGCCACCCCGACTTCAGGCTCGGGCTCGGTGCTCTCGGGCCGGCGAGCGAGTGGCCAGTGCCCCCGATCTACGCCCGCCTCTCCGACGGCCTCAGAAAGGCAGCCGGCCTGCCTGATGAAGCGCTCGAGATCTTCACCAGCCACGTAACGATGGACGTGACGCACGCCCGCATCATGATGGACGCCATCGCACCCTACGCAGGGGACGAGGAAGGCCAACGAAGAGTCCATGAGGGCGCCATGCGCTCGCTCGACGCCCGCTCCGTCATGCTCGGCGGTCTCTACAGGGCTGTCTACAGGGAACCCGTCCCCCTGTTCGACGCTCCCTCCGTCCGGCTTACAGGAGGCTGAGATACCTTCGGGAGACCCTGATACGACGCGGTGGTACGGTGAGGACCTCGCGTACATCCACGACGTCGGCCACGCCGAGTTCGCCCTCAGATCGGCGCCGGGCATACTGGAGATCCTGGAACGTAACGGGATACACGATGGCCTCGTTGTGGACCTCGGCTGCGGTAGCGGTTTGTGGGCGCGCGAGCTCGTAGACGCGGGCTACCAAGTCCTGGGGATCGACATCTCCGAGGCTATGATCGAGCTCTCGCGCAAAAAGGTGCCCGAGGCCGAGTTCAGGGTTGGATCTCTGTTCGAGGAGTATATTCCACCCTGCATTGCCGTCACGGCCGTCAGCGAGGTACTCAACTATCTCTTCGACGCGGAGAACGAGGACCGGGTGCTGGGTCGCCTTTTCCAGCGCGTTCACGACGCGCTCGTCCCCGGCGGAGTCTTCGTCTTCGACGTGCTTGGACCGGGCCAGGTGCCGCCTGGGGCCAAGGCGAGGGGTTTCCGCGTGGGGGAGGACTGGGCGGTACTCGCCGAGCGGGAGGAGGACGTCGAGCGGGATACGATGGAGCGCCGGATCGTGAGTTTCCGGAAGGCGGGAGAGTACTACAGGCGGGATGACGAGGTGCACCGCGTGCGGCTTTACGACCCGTTAGGTTTGTCCGCAGAACTCGAACGGGCGGGCTTCCGGGTTCGGACGATGCGATCGTACGGTAATCACCCGCTGTCGGAGGGCCACGCTGCCTTCGTCGCGCGCAAACCGGCATGAGGCAGCAAGAACAGGGCAGCGTCGAGCGGGTATAAATACACGCATGCCTGAGTTGCCAGAGGTCGAGACCATAAAAGAAGACCTGCGCGAGCTGGTCGCCGGCTCAGAGATAGAGCGAGTTCGGGTCCTCGACTCCTCGCTCGTGGAGCAGCCTTCGGCGGAA
>DASQWQ010000391.1:0-3871 GCA_035640175.1 Rubrobacter sp.
CTCGGCTTCAGGGCTCCGCGAGACAGGGGCGTGGGCCTCGGGGTTGAACTCGACGATCTCCCTTCGGCGCCGTAGGGTGTCAACGCCGAGATTGTTGGCGATCGCGAGCAGCCACGTCTTGAAGCGGTAGTCGGGGTTGAAAGTCTCCAGGCGGTCGTAGGCGCGCAAAAACGTCTCCTGAACGAGGTCCTCGACGGAGATCTCACGCCGCGCGTAGGAGTAGACGACGCGGCCGACCAGCCGCTCGTAACGGCCTACCAGCTCCTCGTAGGAACGCAGGTCTCCCGATAGCGTGCGTGTGACGAGCTCGTTGTCGTCCAGCTCCTCGCGCCGGACCGACAGGCTCCCCAGCTTCTCCCGCCAACCCCCTATGGTCACCGTGGATATGTACTCCATACTAAGACGAGTATACGCTCCTGGTCCAAGAAAGTTTCCGACGAGGCGCGCGCCGCGGTCCACGCAAGCGACGGAGGTTCCGGCGAAATAGGAGCTCTCAGAAAGAGCGGCGACAGGGAGGTTAGATCGCGGCCTGCCCGTCGATGCTCAGGCCGGATAACCTGGAGGCGTGCTCGGCGAGGGCATCACTGTTGACTATAACGATCCTGCGGTTGCGGCTCGCTATGACCCCGTCGCGCTGCAGCTCGCTCATCACCTTAGAGACGGCCTCCCTGGTAGAGGCGATCATGTTGGCGAGGTCCTGGTGAGTAAGGCGCACGTCTATCAGTGTGCCGACACCGTTGCTCTCGCCGAAGCGCTCGCCCAGGTTTATCAGCAGCGTCGCGAGCCTGGTCGAGACCTCCCTATGCAACAGGCTCTCTATCACCTCATCGGACTGCCTGAGCCGCTCGGAGAACGAGGAGAAGAGCTTGAGGGCGAAGCCGGGATCGCTCCTTATCACCCGCTCCAAGGATGTCTTCTGGATACTCGCGACCCGTGAGTCGGTAACGGCCTCTGCGAAGACGTCCTGCCAGCGCCCCTCGACGAGGTTGAGCTTGCCGAAGACGCCGCCTTCCTTGAGAAGCGCGGTCGTGGCCTCCTTGTAGTCGCCGTAGATCTTGTACAGACGCACCGTGCCCGAGAGCAGGAAGTAGAGTTGATCGTCGGGGTCCCCTGGCGTAAAGATCGTGTCCCTCGGACCGAAACGCCTCTCTACGACCCTGAGACCGGCCTCTTCGAAGTCTTTGAGATCGAACCCTTCCGGTGCGCTTGTGGTAGCAAACCCTCCGGTGCTGTGGCTCGTGAGCATCTGACGCGACCTCTCTCATGAAACGTCCTGCAAGCCCGGCGAAAATGTCCGGGCACGCACATTATACCCGAAGTTCTAATTTCTACTCTCGATCGGCGAGGACTCCTGGCGCCGTCTGGCCGGGTCGTCGAGAATTCCTCAGGCTGCACTCCTACGCCACCTGAGTTCCATGCCCGCACGTTTGGCGACGAAGAGAAGGTCGTCGCGCAGGGCGCCGATGTCTTTGTCGTAGATGGTGACGATACAGAAGTCGCAGTTACGGTATGCCCAGGCGAAGGGCGCGAGATCCCCGGTCACCCCCCTCTCGGAGTTCATGCCCCAGGCATCCGCCAGTCCCAGGCGTCCCTCAGCGAGCTCGAGGGTTATGCGCCACCCCTCGTCCGTCGGAACCTCGAAGTAACCTGGCAACCTCCCTGCGGGGACCATAGCGTTCTCCAGGTCCTTGGCGAAGGCCCTCTTGTGAGCCTCGACCCCGGCAAGGTAGTCCGTGTCGTCCACCGACCTTGGCGGAGCCGGCGTGTAAAGGCGATTCTCCGTAACCTTCACGCCCTCAGGCGGGTAGAATCCGATGAACGGGACCGGAGAGCGCCAAAGATGCTGTATCACACCGAGCGTTACGTTGCGCCGCTCCGCTGGCTCTCCGACAGATTCGGCGAAGCGCATCGCTGTCAGGCGCATGTGCCTGGGCTCCCAGGGATGCGGTTCTCCCACCGTCCGCAGCCGCCTCCGGCGTTTGGTTATGCGACGGACCTCTTCCATGACGCGCGTATTCTACAACTCTCGTGCGGCCGATGCCCGGCAAGGAAAAGTTCGAGGGCGGGGCATCGGCCCCGCCCTCGTGGTCAAGACGAAAGGTCTGTGCTACTGCCTGCTCACGGCCAGCAGGTAGAGGAAGGTCAGCACCGCCGTAAGAGCAGCGGCGATGTACGTGAAGGCCGCCGCGGTCAGTACCCGCCTGGTCCCCCCGGCCTCCGTGCCCGACAGTATCCCGTAGCGCGTCAGGAGTCCGTAGGCGCGGGTGGAGGCGTTAATCTCGACTGGCAGCGTCACCACGTGGAACAAAAGAACCCCGAGGAACAGCAAGATGGCGACGTTGATCAGGAGCGACCCGGTTGGGCTCGCCGCGCCCCCGACAAAGAAGGCCATGATGAAAGCCATGGGCCAGATCTGGCTACTGAAGTTCACGATCGGGAAGATTCCGGCCCTCAGCTTCATCGGCAGGTAGCCGCTCGCGTCCTGGATCGCATGCCCCACCTCGTGGGCGGCCACGCTGACTCCGGCGATGGAGTTGCCCCTGAAGTTGTCCTCGGAGAGCCTGACGACCTTGCTCCTCGGGTCGTAGTGGTCGGTGAGCTGTCCGGCCACAGGCTCTACCCTCACGTTACTGAGGCCGTTACGGTCGAGTATCATACGCGCCGTCTGGGCGCCGGTAAGGCCGCTCGCGCTTCTCTTCTTCGAGTACTTCGAGTAAGAGCTCCTCACCCACAGTGCCGCGGCCCCAGAGATGAGCATGCCGACGATCATTATTAGTAGGTAACCGCCGAATCCACCTGGTATGAACAACGTTAATCCTCCTAGCAGATTTACTGCCCATATTTTACTACATACATATACGCAGGAACGCTCGCAAAGTTCCGCTGAGAGCGGTTTCAGGATTTCAGCCAGTCAGCATTTCAGCACGCTCCGGCTGACGCCTCCGCTTGTCGGCATTTCAGCTTGTCAGTCCCTCACGGTAGGCGAGTTTGAGCCAGGCATGTGGAATCGGCAGGTTCATTTCCCGGTGTAGAACATCTTTGGCGAGGGCGCCTCCTACCCCCTTCCGGCATGAGAGCGTCCGTCATTGCCGCCTCCTCTCCCTTCGATCCAGCCTCCTCTAACGTCATTCCCGCTTGAGCGGGAATCCACTGCGCCAGATCCCTGCACCTCCAACCACTACCGATTTACCGGATTATGTATGAGGCGTAACGGCCGGCCGCTCGAAGGGAGGATGGCGGACAAGGGTCGGGGCGGAGCCTGGAAAGCTCCGCCTCAGTTTCGAGGCTTCTCGCCGTTCTCGGCGCTAGCTCTGGCTGCGAGCCTCCTTGAGGTCGTCTACGACGGAGGGATCGGCGAGGGTCGAGACATCCCCCAGGTCGTCCTCGCCCTCGGCCACGCCGCGGAGGACGCGGCGCATGATCTTGCCGCTTCTCGTCTTCGGCAGGTCGGGGGTGAAGATGACCTCCTCCGGCCTCGCATGCGGGCCTATGGCCTTCCTGACCTGATCGTTGAGCTCCTTGATGAGCTCGTCGGATCCCTCTCTGCCACCTTCCAGGATCACGTAGGCTACGATGGCCTGGCCCTTGTCCTCGTCGTGCCGCCCGATAACGGCGGACTCGGCCACGGCCGTGTGGGAGACGAGCGCGCTTTCGACCTCCATCGTGCCGATGCGGTGCCCCGAGACGTTCATCACGTCGTCTATCCTGCCTGTGATGGTGTAGTAACCATCCTCATCCCGCTCGGCTCCGTCCTCGACGAAGTACTTGTCTCCGAGCCTCTCCCAGTAGGTCTTGCGGTAACGTTCGGGGTCCTTGTAGATCGTGCGGAGCATGCCGGGCCACGGCCTCGTGACGACCAGGTTGCCCTTGC
>DASQWQ010000392.1:0-8372 GCA_035640175.1 Rubrobacter sp.
CGAGCTCATCGACCTCGTCGTAGGCTTCGGCCGCCAGCGGCTTGCCCTGATCCAGGGTCAACGTCTCCGCCAGGTCGTCGCGGCGTTCCTCGATAATCTCCGCGATCCGGATCATCGCTGCGGAGCGCTCGAAGGCGGAGATCGCCGCCCACCCCGACCAGGCCTCGTTCGCGGCGGATATCGCCCGCTCTACGTCCGCGCGGGTCCCTTCGGGCACGGTCCCGATCTGCTCCCCCGTCGCCGGGCTCGTGGCCTGCATGCGGGCTTCGGACCCGCCGGCGTCCCATCCGCCGGCGACGTACATCGGGTAGTCCCTCGTCTTCGTGTACATCACTTCCCCCTTGCGAAGGCGTCGTGGTAGATCTCCTCGTAGTCTGCGACCGTGACCTCGCGGGGGTTCCCGACCGTCTGCGGGTCTTCGTAGGCGATCTGGGCCAGCATCGGGATCTCGTCCTCCGAGAAGCCTAACTCCTCCATCGTCGGTATCCTGACATCCTCGGTCAGGCGGTAGAGCTCCTCGATGCCGGCCAGTGCGGCCTCGAGTGGTTCGAGCCCCCGGGTCTCCGCGCCGAGCGCCTGCGCGATCCGGGCGTAGCGCTCGGGCGCGGCGGGGGCGTTGTACTCGCAGACCGGACCGAGGACGCGGGCTGTCAGGGCTCCGTGGGGGCAGTCGTGGACGCCCCCCGCCGACTGGCTCATGGCGTGGGCGGCCCCCGCGCTCTCCGTGCCGTAGGCCATCCCTCCGAACGTCGCCCCGTGCGCCATGAACGTGCGCGCTTCCATGTTCGCGCCGTCCTCGCAGGCTGCCCGCAACCACCGCGCTACGAACTCTATGGCCGTCAGCGCGAAAGAGTCGGTGAAGGGCTGGTGGTAATCGCAGGTGTAGCACTCGATCCCGTGCGAGAGCGCGTCCATCCCCGTCGCCGCCGTGATGGCGCTTGGCAGACCGACCATCAAGGCCGGGTCTATGAGCGCCACGTGGGCGCCGATCAGGGCCGTGCCGCCGGCGTTGAACTTTATCTTGCGCTCGTGGTCAGTGATGACGGCCCAGAGCGTAACCTCGCTGCCGGTGCCAGCCGTCGTGGGTACCGTCACTAGCGGCGGGATGCGCCGCGTGATCGGGGTCTTACCGTACTCGTAGTCGGCTATGGACCCGCCGTGGACGATCTCGACGCCTACCCCCTTGGCTGTGTCCATCGAACTGCCGCCGCCGAGGGCCACGAGTCCGTCGCAGCCCTCCTCCCTGTAGATCTCGCTCGTCCGTGCGATGAGTTCCACGTCGGGGTTCGGCCTGACCCCGTCGAAGATGGAGACGTCCGTGAGATGCTCGAGGGCCTTCTCTGCGATACCCGCGCCGACCACGCCCCCGTCGGTTACGAGCAACGGGCGCCTCACGCCCAACTCCTCCACGATCTCGCCCAGCCTGCCGATGGCTCCAGGCCCGTGCACCATGCGGGTGGGGACCTCGACCGTGCGTACGGTCTCGACTTCGACGCTCATACGGCCTCCTCGTTCGCGTTCTGCATCTGGTTCTGTTCGTTGTCGGGCCGCCTCGAGTTGGAGCCCCGCGTGAAGTCCGGCGCAAACCTCTGTAGAGCGAGGCGGCGTGGGGCCAGATAGAGTTCCGGCGTCCCCTGCCGCTCCAGAAACGAGAGCGCGCCCTCTCCCAGCGCAGCGCCCTCCTCGATGCCGGACTCCCACACGTTCGACTGTTCGCCTGCATCGCGCCCAAGATCGTAGAACTCAGGCATGTAGGCGGGACCGCCGAGAATGAGGGATCGCTCGCGCGTGGTCACAGTCATCGGCATGTAGCTCGCGATACGCCGGGGCCGGGAATCGACGGCGGTGGTGAACTCGCCCGCCGCGAAGTAGAGGGGCCATGAGCTGACGACAAACGGGCGATGCTCGTCTTTCCCTCCCACGAGAACGTCCCCGAACGACTCTCCCTGCATGGACGGAGGACGCTCGACGCCGGCGAGGTCGAGTATGGTGGGAGCGAGGTCAGGTGCGGTCGTCAGCGCCGAACGGCGGCCAGGCTCCAGCCCGGGAGCGCGGACCATGAGGGGCACGTTCGTAAGCTCCTTGTAGAGTGGTGACCATCCTACGGTGAGCAACCACGACTCAGGTAGCCAGTCCGGGACGACCGAGTGTTCGGCCAGGACGGCGTCCTGGTCGTTGATCCACTCGGCTTTGCCAAAGTAGCCGTGCTCTCCGAAGTAGAAGCCGTGGTCGGAGGTGAAGAAGACCAGCGTGTTCTCCCTGAGGCCCAGCACGTCCAGCTTCGCCAAGAGCCTCCCGACCCAGAAGTCCACCATGGTGACCTCGCCGCAGTACGTGGCGTGGGCGAGATCCACGTCAATCCGAGTAAGTCCGGCCTCCTCCCACCTGCCGTAGCTGGGGTAGATCTGGCGTCCCTCGTAACCCGCGCGGTAGAGCGAGGTGTAATACTCGGGTGCGTCCCAGGGTTCGTGCGGGTCCCAGGTGTCCACGTACAGAAAGAACCGCTCGTCGTGGTGCCTCTCCAACCACTGCTCGGCCTCCGTGATGGTGCGCGCCACGAGCCTGTCCGACTCCGACCTCCACGTCTTCCGGTAGTCGGAGCGTTCGTGCGGCCTCGTGTCGTCGCCCTGGCCCCTGACCCAGACGAAATCGTCGAAGCCGCGGTCGTAACCGAACCCGCCCCTGACGAAGAAAGGCGTGTCCACAACGCCCATCGTCAGATAACCGGCTTCGGAGAGAAGGCCCGGAAGCGTGGGCACGTCATGGGGCAACGGCTCCCAGCCCATATAGGTGTAGGAGAAGGTGCCCGTAAGGATGTCCGCCCTTGCAGGCATCGTGGGAAAAGATGAGATCACGTGCCGGTCGAAGACCACAGAGGAACGCGCGAACTCGTCTATGTGCGGCGTATGAATATAGGTGTTTCCGAATGCTCCCAGGTGGTCTCGACGAAAGGTGTCCGACACGATGACCACCACGTTGGGTCGAGTCGACATACACATACCTCCTGCGTAAGGTAAGCCCGACGGTTACTGATGCAGGAGGGGCGGCGCGCGTCGGCCGGCCAGGTACTGGTTGCCTTCCAGTTGACCTTTGCTGGCAAAAGCTCCGAAAGACCACCAATTCAACCGGTTTCGGGATTCGAAATCGTCCGATTCGCCGACTAGATAGGGTGTGAGCCGCGAAGATCCAGGAAGGCCGCGAAGCGTTACCTTCCTGCTGCGGAAAAAGTTGAAGAGGCCGCAACGCCTAGGACGAAACACGCCCGAAAGATGCGAAGACGGCGAGGCCACGTCTCCGGTCGTCCTGTTGCGTATAGTGCGTGCGGTTGTCATATGGGTAACTCATAGCACTTTGTTGCTAATCTGTCAAGGGGCTGGCGGAGGTTTTGGGTGTCCGCGATCAAGCGCAGGGCCCTAGTTAGGAGAATCGCCGAGGAGACACGCTGCTGCCGACTATCGTGATCGTACGCGGAGAACGTTGACGTGTCAGCCTAATTTCGCCGTTCTCGACGCGTACCGAAGAGTCGAACATGGATCGTCTGCCCTCGATCTCGAATTGCCAGCTGTGCCAGGGGCGGGTGAGCACCCGACCTTCTCGGCCGTAGCGGTACTCGTACGGTTCGGAAAGAAGGTTGGCGCCCGAGACATGGCTGTAACAACTCGACGCTAGTGGATCGGCCAGGGAAGAGGTAGTGTCTCTCGCTGGCACATCAGCAAGCTATGCTACCATCTAGATAACATGCTACCCTAGTTACCTTGTGGACATAGCGAGGGATTTTTGCATGCTTCAGACGGTCGACCGCGCATTACGGCTTCTTCTTCTCTTCGAGGAGGTTAACCAAGAGTACCGGGTGGGTGAGATCGCGACTATGCTCGGCGTCGACAAGAGCAGCGCCTCTCGCCTTGCCGCCACGCTGGCCAATCGAGGCTTCCTGGAGCGGGCTCCGGGCAGCGAGGCGTTCAGGATAGGCCCTGAGCTCGGACGCCTCGGCGTGCTCAATATGGCCAGTAGCCACAACCTCGTTGATTTGGCACGAAGGTCGATGGAAAACCTGGCGGCGGAGACGGCGGAGACGGTAAATCTTGCCCGTCTCGAGGATCGTAAAGTCGTCAATATAGCCCAGGTTGACGGTGCCCACCTGGTCGGGGTGGGTGACTGGATCGGCTGGGAGACGGAGCCCCACGCCACGGCAAACGGCAAGGTGTTGCTCGCGTTCACGGAGAACCTGCCCGAGGGCTTATCCCTCAAGACCCCCTTGGAGGCGTTCACCCGGCAGACGATCACGAACGTCGAAGATCTCCGTTCCGAGCTCGAACGCGTCAGATGGGAGGGCTGGGCGTCGACTCTCGGCGAGCTCGAGGAGGGGTTCAACGGTGTCGCGGTCCCTGTCTTTGACGCGCTCGGGCGCTGTCGGGCTTCGTTGAGCGTGTCGGGGCCGGTGTATCGGATGCCTCCGGTCCGCTTGTCCGAGGTCGCGGTGCTCTGCAAGAAGGCCGCCGGCGAGATAAGCGCTTCTCTAGGAAAGACGCGTAACTTGGCCTGAAATGCGTGGCACAGTCGTATCCGGTTTGCGACTGGTCGCTGGGTGATCGGCGGTCGGAGCGCTTCCGTGTTTCGGAGTTTCTATGCAATACGTGGCCCTCAGTATAAAATAGGGCGATAGGCTGTACGTTGACGGGGCAGCGTAGTCTGGGGAAAGGCGAAGATTGCAGCATGAGTTTGGGCAAAGAACGAGCCGAAGTCCTTCGCCTGGAAGATTCGCGCGAAGATAGGTAATCGCAAACGCTGGTACGAGCTGCCTGAGGAGGTGGACGGAGGACCATGATCTCCAAGCTTTTTTCACGGGAACCCGATACCAGGGTGTTCTTCGCCACCGACATCCACGGCTCGGAGACCTGCTGGCGCAAGTTCTTGAACTCGGGCAAGCACTACGAGGCGAACATCATGATCCTTGGTGGCGATATGACAGGCAAGGCACTGGTACCGATAGTCAAGCAGGGGTCAGGACGTTGGCACGCGACACTACTCGAGAACCGGCGGGAATTCGAGAGCGAAGATGAGGTAAAGGAGTTCGAGGACTCCGTCAAGAGGCGCGGCTACTACCCCTTCCGCACTGACCCGGACGAGATGAGCGAGCTCGAGTCGGACGAGGATCTGCGCAATGAGCTCTTTCACAAGAAGATGCTGGGGACGATAGAGCGCTGGATGCAAATGGCCGACGAGAAGCTCGATGGGACGGAGATAGAGTGCTTTGTCAGCCCTGGCAACGACGACCAGTTCGAGGTCGACGAGATCATCTCCTCAGCCAAGCGCGTGCAGCTCGCCGAGGGCAAGGTCGTCGAGTTCGGCGACTTCCAGATGGTCTCGACAGGGTGGTCGAACCGCACTCCCTGGGACACGTACCGCGAGGAGGACGAGGAGGACCTGGCAAGACGCTTGAAGAAGATGACGGGCCAGGTGACCGCCTCGCCAGAGAAGACCATCTACAACTTCCACTGTCCGCCCTACGGCTCGGGTCTCGACGACGCCCCGGAGTTGACCGAGGACCTGCGCCCCAAGCACGGCGGGCGTTCGATCGTGCCGGTTGGATCGACGGCGGTAAGGGACGCGATAAAGGAGGGACAGCCGGCCCTGGCGTTGCACGGGCACATCCACGAGGCGAAGGGCAACACCCGCATCGGGCGCACGCTGTGCATCAACCCCGGAAGCTCCTACGAGCAAGGGCAGCTACTTGGCGCGGTGGTTAATTTGGACGGCAAAGGGAAGGTCAAGCGGTTCGTACTGACTAGCGGATAAGAGAGGAGGAGAGGAAGAATGGCGAGCAACAGTTCGGCAAGCTCCGACACTGGGGACCTATTCCAAAGGAAGGCGACAGGTCTTCTTAAAGGATGGTCAGCGTGGGACGGCTTCATCTACGCGACGTTCTCGATCAACCTGATCACCCTCGGGTTCTTAGCCTTGTCTTACGCTCCGTTTATACCAAATGGATCGCTCATCCTGGCGATTATTCTGGCGGGACTCTATCTGATCTTCCAGACCGTTACGTATGCCGCTCTCATCGCGGTGATGCCCAGGGCGGGTGGTGATTACGTCTGGACGAGCCGCGTTTTGGGCGGTAGCATCGGCTTCGTCCTGGCGGTAACAGGATGGTGGTTCATCCTGTGGCATTGGGTACCCATCTACGCGGATCTCCTGAACAAGGAGGTCTTCGTGCCGATGGCCGCGATCCTGAACCTGGACGGGGTTGCCAGCTACTTCGGCGGGGCCACGGGGCTTTTCGTCTCGTGCATGATCGTCGCGCTTTTGGCCTCGCTGTTCATCGCTCTCGGGATGCGAGCCTACGCTCGCATACAGAAGTTCTGCTTCTACGGCGCTCTCGTCGGGCTGGCGGTCATGATCGTCGTCCTGCTCGTCAGCTCGCGAGCGGATTTCGTGTCGGCCTACAACGCCGGAGCCCAAGAGCTCTTCGGCGCGGGGAGCAACGCCTACCAGAAGACCATCGAGGCCGGCAGCGTCGAGATCAGCTCCGCCTTCTATCCGACGCTGCTTCTGATCCCGTTTCTCGCCTTCTTCAACCTCTACTCGAACTGGGGTGCCACTTTGTACGGCGAAGTGAGGGGAGCCTCAGACTTCCGCAAGAACATCTACGCGATGGCTGGGGCTCTCGTGTTCACCTCGACGGCGGTTGTGATCCTGCTCCTGCTCTTCGCCAAGACCTTCGGCTGGAACTTCTACTACGCGGCGAACGCTGCCTTCTGGGCCGGAGAAGGCCCGGTCTTAGCGTGGCCCTACCCTGGATTGTTCGCCGCCCTCCTCTTGGGGAACCCCGTTTTGCAGGTCATCCTGGTAGCCTTGCTGTCGCTGTGGTTCTTCGGGTGGGTCGGCACGGTGTTCCTCTCCTCGACGCGCGTGGTCTTCGCCACGGCCTTCGACCGGGTGCTCCCAGAGTGGGTCGCAAAGACCTCGCGCAACGGCGTACCCTACGCCGCCCTGCTCCTCATGCTCATACCCTCCATCCCGATTAGCTACTGGTACGCTTTCGGAGAAGACTTCGCCACCTGGACGCTGGCTGCCACGCTCGTCATCGCGGTGACGTTCCTTGGCTCGGCGGTCTCGGCGGCGGTGCTGCCGTGGCGCAAGCCGGATATTTACAACGCCTCACCCATAGCCCGCTATAACGTGCTGGGCATACCCCTGATCACGATTGCTGCGACCGCCTTTGGCGTGTTCCTGGTCTTCTGCCTCTACCAGTGGTTCTTCCGCGACATCTACGGGCTCAACAATACTGCTTCGTTCATTTACATCAGTGCAATGTACGTGCTCGCGCTCGTGATGTACGTCGGCTTCAGGCTGCTCCGGCGTGCCCAGGGAATGGACCTCAAAATGGTCTACGACGAGATACCGGAGGAGTAGCCACCTCGGTATCCGACGGCTGAAGGTCCTAACCTGAGATAAGGGCCTTCAGCCTGTCCCTCACCGCGGCAAGGGGTACGCGCTCCTGCTCCAGGGTGTCCCTGTCGCGTATGGTTACTTCTTTGTCTTCGATGGTGTCGAAGTCGACCGTCACGCAGAAGGGGGTTCCGGCCTCGTCCTGGCGCCTGTAGCGGCGGCCGATGGAGCCTGAATCGTCGTAGAAGATGCGGTAGTCGCCTTTGAGGTCGTCGTAGAGATTCCTGGCTATGGTGGAGACGGGCTCTTTCTTGGAGAGCGGGAACACGGCGGCCTTGGTCGGGGCTATGCGCGGGTGTAGCTTGAGAAGGGTCCGCTCTTCTCCCCTCACCTCTTCCTCAGTGTATGCGTCGACGAGGAAGGCGAGCATGATCCTGTCAGGGCCAACAGCAGGTTCTATGACGTAGGGGATGTAGCGCTCGCCCGTGGCCTGGTCGAAGTACTCCAGGTTCTCACCGGAGTATGCGGCGTGCTGCTTCAGGTCGTAGTC
Organism: Rubrobacter sp.; assembly: GCA_035640175.1. Taxonomy (GTDB): domain Bacteria; phylum Actinomycetota; class Rubrobacteria; order Rubrobacterales; family Rubrobacteraceae; genus Rubrobacter_D. The sequence continues at coordinate 7,940 of DASQWQ010000392.1, forward strand.
CGTGCGGTTGGCTATTCCTTCGAGCTCGGACCACCCGACGGAGGCGTAGTTGTACTCCAGGTCTACGGTGCGCTTAGAGTAGTGGGAGAGCTTCTCTTTGGGGTGTTCATAGCGGCGAAGGTTCTCCTCTTTCAGGCCCAGGTTCGTGTACCAGTTCCAGCGTTCCTCGATCCAGTACTCGTGCCAGGCCTCGTCCTTGCCTGGTTCGACGAAAAACTCCATCTCCATCTGTTCGAACTCGCGGGTGCGGAAGATGAAGTTTCCTGGTGTGATCTCGTTCCGGAAAGACTTGCCGATCTGGGCTATCCCGAAAGGCACCTTTACCCTGCTGGTCTGGAGTACGTTCTTGAAGTTAACGAAGATTCCCTGCGCCGTCTCAGGCCGCAGATAAGCCAAATTCTCAGAGGTCTTGACGGGACCCATGTAGGTCTCG
>DASQWQ010000393.1:0-2421 GCA_035640175.1 Rubrobacter sp.
GAGACCGGTATGGCTACCGAGCTCGGCAAGATCGCGTCCATGATCCAGAGCACCGATCGAGAGCAGACCCCCTTGCAACGGCGCCTGAACCAGGTGGGCAAGGTGCTGGCCCTTGCAGCCCTGGTCATCGTCGGGGTTGTCTTCGCTCTTGGCCTGCTACGTGGAGAGGATCTGGAGGTAATGTTCCTCACCGCTGTGAGCCTGGCGGTCGCGGCCGTACCCGAGGGGCTGCCAGCGGTGGTGACCATCGCTCTCGCCCTGGGCGCCCACAGGATGTTCAGGCGTCGGGCCTTGATCCGCAAGTTACCTGCGGTGGAGACCCTGGGTTCGGTGACCGTGGTCTGCTCGGATAAGACAGGAACTCTGACTCAGAACCGTATGACCGTGACCGTGCTCGATGTAGCCGGCCACACTGTGGAGCTGGGTGGAGGAAGCTTCGCCGATTCGAAGCCTGGACCGGACGGCGGGACGCCACTGGCGGTCGGGGACGATCCGACGCTCGCCCTGCTTCTGGCCGGCGGCGCTTTGTGCAACGACGCCTTGCTGGAGGACCACGAGGAGGATAAATTTCGCGCGGTAGGCGACCCGACCGAGGGTGCCTTGGTGGTGGCGGCTGCTCGCGAGGGCTTGAAGAAGCCAGAAATCGAGGTCGCGCTCCCCCGCGTCAAAGAGATTCCCTTCGACTCTGGGCGCAAGCGGATGACAACCGTTCACGAAGTTGTTTCGGGTTCCGGCTCAGAGACCTTGGAGGCCCTTAAGTCCGGCTTGAATGCGGAACAGGAGAGTGCCTCCTACATCGCTTTCACCAAGGGCGCCGTGGACAGCCTGCTGGAGATCTCGAGCGAGGTTTGGAGCGGCGACGGGCAGGTCGAGCCTTTGACGGAAGGATGGCGAGAGAGGATCTCGGACGCAAACGAGCGGCTGGCAGGGGACGGCATCCGCGTCTTGGGCGTGGGGTTGAGGCGCCTGCGGTCGTTCGATGGCGATGGTGAAGAGCAGGAGCGTAACCTCACATTCTTGGGCATTGTTGGTATGATCGATCCGCCCCGGTCTGAGGCCAGGGACGCCGTAGAGATCTGCAAACGAGCGGGCATCCGTCCCGTGATGATTACGGGCGACCATCCCCTGACCGCCCGGCACATCGCGACCGAGCTCGGCATCGCCGAAGACAAGCGCATCCTGACGGAGAGAGATCTCGTCAGACTCCCGGGAGAGAATCTCGTGGACCTGGTTGAGGAGGTGCCTGTCTACGCGCGGGTCTCGCCGGAGCACAAGCTCGACATAGTCGAGGCCCTGCAAGAGAAAGGTCATATCGTCGCAATGACAGGGGACGGCGTAAACGACGCCCCGGCCTTGAAGAGAGCAGACATCGGCGTGGCTATGGGTGTAACGGGCACTGACGTCTCCAAGGAGGCTGCCGATATGGTCTTGACCGACGACAACTTTGCGACTATCGTCGCCGCGGTCGAGCAGGGACGGGTTATCTACGACAACATCCGCAAGTTCATCAAGTACCTCCTTACAAGCAACTCAGCCGAGATCCTGGTAATGCTCGTAGGCCCCTTTCTGGGTCTGGGGCTACCGCTGCTGCCGCTACAGATACTCTGGATCAACCTGGTCACCGACGGTCCACCCGCCCTGGCCCTGAGCGCAGAGCCGGCCGAGCGGGGTATCATGCGCCGTCCGCCTCGTCCTCCCGCCGAGAGCGTCTTTGCCCGGGGCCTTGGCCGCCACGTCGTCTGGGTCGGGGTCCTGATGGCGCTCGTGTCCCTGGCGACGGGCTTGTGGTACTCGCAAATTGCGCCCGAAATCTGGCAGACGATGGTGTTCACCACCCTGACTCTCTCCCAGCTGAGCCATGTGATGGCCATCCGCTCCGGCGACGAGTCGCTCTTCAGGGTGGGCCTGCTCTCGAACAAGCCGCTCCTAGGGGCGGTCGCCCTCACGTTCGTGCTGCAGCTCTTGGCTATCTACACTCCCTTCTTTCAGCGATTTCTGGAGACCGAGGCGCTGCCGCTCGCGGATCTCGCCATCGCTGTCGCGTTGAGCACCATCATCTTCTGGGCCGTGGAAGTCGAGAAGTGGCTGGGTCGGAGGAAAGCATCACGCGAGGGGTTGTATGCGTAGGGACTCATGTGATTAGGGGAGCTCCCCTTGGTAGTTGGTCCGGATGACGTTGGTGCGAAAGTTCGGACTCGACGGCGAAGACGTGGCAGCGATCTAGAGTCGAGCTTGAGCCCAACCGATGTTGCTCTTCGTCCTCACCGGGTAAGGTTAGAGCTGGACACCCTGGTTCGTTGGCTGAACAGGAGAAGGGAGTGCCAGATGTTTGCGGCTATACGATACTACCGCACGGACCCCGATTCGATCGAATCGGTGGTCCGACGGGTCAAGGAAGGCTTTGTGCCCATTATCAGGGAG
>DASQWQ010000394.1:0-5696 GCA_035640175.1 Rubrobacter sp.
CCCTTGTCCTCGTCGTGCCGCCCGATAACGGCGGACTCTGCTACGGCCTTGTGGGAGACGAGCGCGCTTTCGACCTCCATGGTGCCGATACGGTGCCCCGAGACGTTCATCACGTCGTCTATCCTGCCTGTGATCGTGTAGTAACCATCCTCATCCCGCTCGGCGCCGTCCTCGACGAAGTACTTGTCCCCGAGTCTCTCCCAGTAGGTCTTGCGGAAACGCTCGGGATCCTTGTAGATCGTGCGGAGCATGCCGGGCCACGGCTTGGTGACGACCAGGTTCCCCTTTCCGGCCCCTTCGATCGGGTTATCGTCCTCGTCGTAGATGTCAACGAAGATCCCGGGGAAAGGCCTGGTGGCGCTGCCCGGTTTGGTTGTGGTGATGCCGGGGAGCGGCGCGATCATGATGCCTCCGGTCTCCGTCTGCCACCACGTATCCACGATAGGGCACCGACCCTTGCCGATGTTCTCGTGGTACCACTCCCACGCCCGCGGGTTTATGGGCTCACCTACGGTACCCAGCAGCCTCAAGGACGAGAGATCGTGCTTCTCGATAGGCTCCGTCCCCTGCTTCATGAACGCCCGGATGACGGTCGGCGCCGAGTAGTATATCGTAACCCCGTTTCGCTCGATCACGTCCCAGTGCCGATCTGGACCCGGGTAGCTCGGCGTACCCTCGAACTGGACAGTGGTCGCCCCGTTGCTCAAAGGTCCGTAGACGAGGTAGGAGTGCCCTGTGACCCAGCCGATGTCGGCCTGGCACCAGTAGACATCGTCCTCCTTGACGTCCAGGACCCACTTGGTCGTGGCCTTGACCTGCGTGAGGTAGCCGCCCGTGGTGTGAACGATGCCCTTGGGCTTGCCCGTCGAGCCCGAAGAGTAGAGGATGTAGAGGATATCCTCCGAGTCCATCTCCTCAGCCGGGCACTCGGCGTCTGCCTCACCCATCAGATCGCTCCAGTAGCGGTCGCGGCCCTCGACCATGTCCACGTCCTCGCCGCTGCGCTGCGCGACGACCACGCTCTCGATCGAAGGCGTGTCCTCGAGGGCCTCGTCAGCGTTGGCCTTGAGCGGTGTCACCTTGCCGCCCCTCGGCCCACCGTCGGCGGTGACGAGGACCTTCGCCTCGCAGTCGTTGATGCGATCACGCAGAGAATTGGCAGAGAAAGCGCCGAAGACGACCGAGTGCGGGGCCCCGATGCGGGCGCAGGCCAGCATCGCGATCGGCAGCTCGGGGATCATGGGCAGGTAGATCGCAACAGGGTCGCCCTTCTGGACCCCAAGGCCCTTGAGGACGTTGGCGAACCTCTCGACCTCAGCCTTCAGCTCGGAGTAGGTGAAGGTCCTACTGTCGCCAGGCTCATCACCCTGCCAGAGGATTGCGGTCTTGTTGCCCCTGCCCTGCTCGACCTGGGAGTCCAGGCAGTTGTACGCGACGTTGAGCTTTCCGCCAACGAACCATTGGGCCTCGGGCGGGTCCCAGTCGAGGACCTGGTCCCACTCCCTGAACCAGTGCAGTTCCCTGGCCCGCTCGGCCCAGAAATGCTCGTAATCTCTCTCGGCCTCCTCGTAGATCGAAGAATCATCCACGTTCGCCTGCCGGGCAAAGTCTTCCGGTGGCTCATACGTGCGAACCTGTGTCTCTTCTGCCATCTCTACTCCCTTCCCTTACGTGTCTTCTATCTCTGCGCCATTCTCACAGCGGAAGGCGCACGAAGAGTTTACGTCTGGCCTACTCTGAAAACGGGTTCCCTCTCCACGTTTACCCGTATATTATCCAGTATTGCTCTTACCCGCTCTCGCCCCACTTAATCACCGGTCCGCTTCTGCGGGCCACCCGGAGAAGGCTCCCTCGTACCTGAAGCTTTCGAGACTCTTCCTCGACGCGTCACGACTACCTTCGCACCTCTGGCGACGGCCCCACTCCTTCCCTAGACTGTGCCGGACCTGGCGGAGGTAAGAGATTAGGAGGCGCGATGGGCGGATTGCTGGAAGGTAAGAAGGTACTGGTTACCGGTGTCCTGGACCGGCGCTCGATAGCCTACTCGGTGGCCCGGCTAGCCCAGGAGCAGGGGGCGGAGATCGTCCTCAGCGGCTTCGGCCGCGCCAGAAGTCTCACGGAGCGAACGGCCAGACGCCTCGACCCTGAACCCCCTATCCTCGAACTCGATGTAAACAAGCCGGAGGACATCAAAGCGGTCGCTGAGGACCTCGGAGAACGCTGGGGGGAACTCGACGGGATCGTCCACGCCATCGCTTTCGCCCCTGAGGACGCCCTGGGGGGCAACTTCCTCACCGCACAATGGCCCTCCGTCGCCACGGCCCTCCAGACCTCGGCCTACTCCCTGAAGGCGCTCGCCGTCGGCCTCGTCGATCTCCTCAAACCAGGAGCCTCGGTCGTCGGCCTGGACTTCGACGCCCGTATCGCCTGGCCCGCCTACGACTGGATGGGCGTAGCCAAGGCCGCCCTGGAGAGCACATCACGTTATCTGGCTCGCGACCTCGGACAGCGCGGCATCAGGGTCAACCTGGTCTCGGCGGGCCCGGTCAAGACCCTCGCCGCGAAAGGCATCAGCGGCTTCGAGGAGATCGAAGGCGAGTGGACCCGTCAGGCTCCGCTCGGCTGGCAAACGACTGACCCCGAACCCGTCGGAAGGGCCGTGGTGAGCCTGCTCTCGGACTGGTGGCCGGCCACGACAGGGGAGTTGATACACGTGGACGGCGGCTACCACGCGATGGGGGCCCCGATAAAGTAGCTTTCAGCCATCAGCGGTTGGCGGCCAGCAAGGACAAGAAGCCGGACGCCGAGTGCCAGCCGCTGACGCAGCTTCGAAGAGGCTGACCCTCTTCGGAAACTGCCGTAGCGAACGGGAGAACCCCTAGGCGACCCCAAACCCCAGGGCCAAGTCGTGACCGGCTCGGCCCCGCAGCCGGGGCGAGCAAGGCGCCGGACCCGGCACGCGCTGCGCGTCCGTCGGCGTCAGCAGGCCCTGAGGCTGTCGCCGTGGCGCGGGTGCGCGGGCTTCGCGGGCGCACCGACCGAGATCGTCACCTTGTTCTTGTGACAAAGGGTGATCTTGTCCGGATTGCCGTCAAACCCTTTCGCTTCGGCATCGTCGGGTCTGCAAGTGTCGGGCCTGCTCTTGCCGGGCGGCTTGCCCGCGACTCGCAGTTTGCCGTATTTCTTGCCGCCCTGCGCGGGCTCCGGCTAGCCGGGCTTACCGGCAGGCTGGCCCGCCTCTTCGATCCCGTTATCGACCTGGATCCGGCCGTAATGCCCCGCGCCGGAATCTCCCTTGCCGGGCTCCTTCGGTTCTTCGGACACCACGACGGTCGCCTCTACCGTCCCCTCGTCCGGCTTTCCAACGTCTTCAGGTACGGTCGTCTCGGGAGCGGTAGCCTCGGGAGCGGTGCGCCCGGGTCCCCCTGGGCTCAGGAACCGTGGATCCTGTCTGGTCTCCGTCTTGCGAGCTGGACGTGAACGAGTTTTCCCTGGCGGCGGTGACGCCCCCGACCGCGAATAGGATACAGGCGAGGGTTGCGAGTATGACGGCGCGGCGCATGCGGATTTCTGTCTGCGCCTAACGGCTCGGCGCCATTATCTCTTTGTACGATAAGAAACTTTATCAGAGCCAGTCGAGGCTAGTGACGGGCGAGGGAGGCGAACTTTGTGTATTGCTCCATCCAGGCGAGCTGGACTTTACCTGTAGGCCCGTTCCTGTGCTTACCCACAATGACCTCGGCTATGCCCTTGTCATCAGACTCAGAATTGTAATATTCGTCTCTATATAAAAACATTACCATGTCTGCGTCTTGCTCGATTGCTCCGGAATCTCGGAGGTCTGACAGGAGCGGACGTTTGTCGTGGCGGGCTTCTACGGCGCGGCTCAGCTGCGCTATGGCGAGGACGGGAACGTCGAGATCGCGGGCGAGGACTTTAAGACCGCGGCTGATCTCGGCGATCTCCTGCTGGCGGTTCTCCGCGCGATTGCCCTGCCCAACCATCAGCTGCAGGTAGTCAACAACAACGAGCGAGAGAGGCATCTCACCGGCTACGTTGAGCTGGCTGGCGAGACGTCTGACCTTGGCCCTAATCTCCATCAGCGTTACGCCTGCCGTGTCGTCGATCCAGATCGGGGCTCGGCTGACCTCCGCCACCCCCCTTACCAGCTTCGGCCAGTCCTCGGCCTTGACGTTGCCGCTCCTTAAAGCCTGCGCAGGGATGCGCGTGGTCTGCGAGATGAGCCTCTGCACGAGCTGCTCTTTACTCATCTCCAGGGAGAAGATCGCAACGGGCATCTTCTTCTCGCCAGAAGCGTGCCAGATAGCATTGAGAGCCATGGCTGTTTTGCCCATCGCCGGTCTCGCCGCGAGTATGATCAGGTCGCTCTTGTGGAAGCCCGTGGTGAGGCGGTCGAGGTCTTCGAAGCCTGTCTCGACGCCCGTTACCTCGCCCTCCTGCTCGTAGAGGCGTTGGATCATCTCCAGAGCACCGGGCGCGAGCTCGGAGATGGGCGCGAGATGTTCCCTGAGCGTCCTGTTGGAGACGCCGTAGACGAGCTGCTCAGCCGAGTCGAGCGCCTCGCTCACGTCCTCGGGCTCCCTGAAAGCATTCTCGGTGATGCGGCTCCCGACATCTATAATTGCTCGCAAGAGCGCCTTGCCGCGCACGATGTCGGCGTACCTGCCCGCGTTCGCAGCCGTCGGGACGCTCTCGACGATCTGGAAGACGTAGGGCCTGCCGCCGATCCTCTCGAACTCGTTGACGCTCCTCAGCTCGTTTGTGAGCGTGAGTTGGTCTATGGGCTCGCCGCGCGAGTACAGACGCATCATGGCCCCGTAGATGATCCTGTGCACCTCGGAATAGAAGTCCTCGGCGGCGAGCCGCTCGGCAACCGCCGCGACAGCCGTCTCCGAAACCAGCATCGCACCAATGACAGCCCGCTCCGCATCCAGGTCGTGAGGCGGTACACGGGCCGCCTCTGCCCCGGTCTCTACGCTGCGCATCCTCCCCCGGCGTTCCATGACCTACCCGCATGCAGTAAAAAGGCCCCCGTTACAAGACGGGAGCCTTAACCTTCTGGTTCAGATTGTGCCTAAAGGTACGGTTGAGGTGAAGAGGACCGCAGTAACGGGGGCGGTTCGCGAACCGCCGCTACGCCCTACAACTTGGGGACCACGATCACCTTGACGCTCGCTTCGACTTCGCCGTGGACCTGGATGGGCACCTGGTGCGTACCCAGGGCCTTTATGGGCTCTTCGAGGCGGATACGGCGTCTGTCGAGGCGGATACCGCGGGCCCTCTCGACCGCGTCAGCGATGTTGGCTGCCGTGACCGAACCGAAAAGGCGCTCGTCTTCGCCCGTTCGGGCTTCTATCGTGATCACGCTCTTGTTGAGGATACCGGAGATCTCCTCGGCCCTCTCGGCCAGACGCCTATCCCTCTCCTCCGACTCCTCCATGCTGCGGCGGGCTTCCTCCAGCTTGCCGGGGGTCGCCACCTCGGCAAGGCCGCGCGGGACCAGGAAGTTGCGCACGTAGCCACGGCTAACGTCGACGATGTCGCCGCGCTGCCCGATCTTCTCGACGTCCTGGTTCAGTATTACCTGCACGGCTCCTACCTCCCCACCACGTAGGGCAGCAGCGCCATCTCACGGGCGCGTTTTATCGCCGAGGCGGCCTCCCGCTGGTGCTGCG
>DASQWQ010000395.1:0-2268 GCA_035640175.1 Rubrobacter sp.
ACGCTTCTCATGTTAGCGGTGCCGGCCCAGGTAGCAGGGGTGCAGGAGATCAGGATCTGCGTCCCACCGGGGCCGGATGGACTGCCTGACTCCAACGTGCTCGCCGTCGCCGGCCTGCTCGGTCTCGAACAGGTCTATGCCGTCGGGGGCGCGCAGGCCATAGCCGCACTGGCCTACGGCACAGAGAGCGTGGCGGCTGTGGACAAGGTCGTAGGTCCAGGCAACGACTACGTCACGGCGGCGAAGCTCGAAGTCTTCGGGATCGTGGGCATCGACGCGCCGCAGGGGCCGAGCGAGGTGCTAGTCATCGCCGACGCTGGCGCCGTACCGGAGCGCGTTGCCACCGACCTGATGGCCCAGGCCGAGCACCTCTCCGGGGCGTCGGCCGTGTTGCTCACGCCGAGCGAGGATTTGATCTCTGGCGTCGAGCCGCTTCTCTCCGGCGAGCCGGCAGAATACATCTGCCTGGCGCGCGTCGAGGACCTGGCGCAGGCCGTCGAGATCTCCAACCGCTACGCCCCCGAGCACGCGCACGTGATCTCGGACGACCACGAGGCCGTCATGCGGGACCTCGACGCCGTCGGCATGGTTGCCTTGGGCGACTTCAGCCCCGTCGCGCTCGGCGACTATGCGGCCGGTTCTTCCCACGCCCTGCCCTCCGGCGGAACCGCTACCTGGGCCTCCGCCCTCGGTACCCACGACTTCCTCGCCAGGACGAACTACATTCACTTCACCAGCGACGCCCTGCGAGACCTCGGGCCACACGTGGAACGCCTGGCCCGCCTCGAACGCTTCGAGAACCACGCCGCGAGCGTCACGACTCGGATAGGGTAGAGGTTGTCAGATAGAATGCTTTGGCTCTAGAGATCCGGGAGGGAGATGGCGCGTAAAGGTAGTGCTGAGCGAGAGACGGCGGAGACTTTCGTCAGGGTGAGCCTGGAACTCGACGGCGGGGGGAAGGCCGAGGTCGCGACGGGGGTAGGATTTCTGGACCATCTCCTGCACCTGCTCGCCCACCATTCCGGCATGGACCTCACGGTAGAGGCCAAGGGCGATACGTGGGTGGATGACCACCACACGGTCGAGGACACAGGGCTCGTGCTGGGACGCGCCTTCGACGAGGCGCTCGGCGAGAGGAGTGGCATCACGCGCTTCGCCGACGCGAGCGCACCCCTCATCGAGGCGCTCTCGACTGCCGTCGTCGACTTCGCTGCCAGGAGCCATCTCACGTGCAACCTCGGCCCGATGCCGGAGAAAGTCGGGACCTTCGACGTAGAGCTGTTCCCTGAATTCCTGCGTGCCTTCACCCAGTACGGACGCTTCACACTCCACCTTAACTGCCACTACGGCGAGAACGCGCACCATAAGATAGAGTCAGGCGTCAAGGCGCTGGCCGTTGCCCTGAAGGAGGGTATCGCCCCGCGCCTGTCAGGCAGCGCATCAACGAAAGGGGTAGTCGATTGAGCTGGTCAGCAAGTCAGCAAGCCGCCAGGCTTCGCCAGGCGGCTTGTCAGCCAGTCAGCCAGGGTTTGCCCAGGCGAAAGCTGAAATGCTGAAATGCTTGAATGTAGCGATCGTCGACTACGATGCTGGGAATACGCTCTCCGTCATGCGGGCGCTGGAGAAGGTCGGTGCTGGCGTGGAGCTTACGCAGGATCCCGAGCGGATAGCTTTCGCAGACGCGGTCGTGCTTCCTGGTGTGGGGGCTTTTGGCGACTGCATGAGGAAGTTGCGGGAGCGCGGGATGGACGAGGCGTGCGGGGAGGCTTTCCGGTCAGGCAAACCCTTTCTCGGGGTCTGCGTCGCGCTGCAGGTAATCTTCGAGGGCTCCGAGGAGTCGCCAGGGGTGGAGGGGCTTGGGATCTTGGAGGGGGAGGTGGTGCGCTTTGGGGGGCACGGGCTCAAGATCCCGCACATCGGGTGGAACGAGATCTCTCTGGTGCGGGATCACCCCGTTCTCGACGGCCTCGACGGTGAGGCGTTCTACTTCGTCCACTCCTACTACCCCATGCCTGAGGATACAGATGACCTCCTCGGCGAGACGGACTACGGGACGCGCTTCTGTTCTGCGGCCGGAAGGGAGAACCTCCTCGCCGTCCAGTTTCATCCCGAAAAGAGCAGCAGGGCAGGTCTGAAGTTGTACGAGAATTTCCTGGCCTGGGCGGGATCGGTTTGAGTGACTTTACCGTCTATCCTGCGATCGACCTGCGCGGCGGTCGATGCGTGCGTCTGAAGCAGGGGGACTTCGGGCGGGCCAAAGAGTACGAT
>DASQWQ010000396.1:0-9676 GCA_035640175.1 Rubrobacter sp.
CTCAAGGTTCCTGCCCGCGTCTGGCGCGACTACTACGAGGGGGTGCTCACGATCGATGACACGACCCGCCTAGGCGAGATCGGTGCACCGACGCTGATCTTGTGGGGCGAGCAGGACACCGTATTGCCGCGCAAGGAACAAGAGAGGCGCGCGGCGGTGATACCCGATGCCACCTTGAGGGTGTACCCTCATACGGGCCACCTGGTGCACTGGGAGCGGCCCGAGTGGGTGGTGCGGGACTTGGAGGCCTTCATCACAGACACGTCTCGCGCCTAGACCCTTCTCGTGGACTTTCCACAATTCGCCTACCCGAACCTCGGAGGATATTGATTCCACGCATTCGGATGAACAAGAGCAACGGTATGCCCGAGGTAGGCCACTTGGTCCACCCGACGAGCCCTTATACGTGAGGCATGCTTTGTGCTCCGCTGCGAGTCGTGTCGGCGAAGGTTCAGCTGGGGACGTGGTCGAACGTGTCCGGGTGCGGACCTGTGCGCCCATCCTCGCCCTTGTCGAGCGCCGTGATCCTATCCATGTCGTCTTGCCCTAGCTCGAAGTCAAAGAGCTCGAAGTTCTCCCTCATGCGCGAGGGCGTAACCGACTTCGGGAACACGATGTCGCCGCGCTGGACGTGCCACCGCAAGACCACCTGCGCCGGCGTCTTGCCGACCTTTTCGGCGATCCGGGTGATGGTGGAGTCTTCCAGGACCCCGCCCTGGGCGATCGGGGACCAAGCCTCGGTGGCGATCCCGTGCTCTTGGCCGTAGGAGCGTACCGCCTCGTTGGCGAGGTAGGGGTGAACCTCGATCTGGTTCACCGCAGGCACAGTGTCTGTCTCCGAAGCGAGTCGCTTCAGGTGCCCGATCTGGAAGTTTGACACGCCGATCGAGCGGGCGCGGCCGTCGCCGTGGAACTCCTCCAAGACCTTCCAGGTGGAGACGTAGTCGCCGCCGTAGAGCGTGGGCAGCGGCCAGTGGATGAGGAACAGGTCCACGTAGTCGAAGCCAAGCTCGGAGAGCGTGGTATCGAACGCCTCGCGGGCGGCATCGGGTTCGTGGGAGGCGTTGCTCAGCTTGCTGGTGACGAAGATGTCGGAGCGGTCAAGGCCGGAGGCACGGACGGCCTCGCCTACCTCCCTCTCGTTGCCGTACATCTCCGCGGTGTCGATGTGACGGTAGCCGATCTCGAGCGCCTCGCCCACCGCCTCCGTGGTGTTCTTGGGCTCGATCTGGAAGACCCCGAAACCGAGCTGCGGGATGGTGTTGCCGTCATTTAAGATGATGCCGGGTACAGTGCTCACGGTGATCTAACTCCTGTCTCTATCTCAAATACTGTCGGATAATCGCGTACGTCATGACCCTATAGATGAGCAGGCTGGGCATCGGTGATCCTCCACACAGTCGCCCCCGCGTGACCGACAGGCCTCGAATCCCGCGCCCTTCGGAGCCACAATCCGCCGACACCGGTTTCTGGGCGTTGCCGGGTGTTGCATAAACCGCTTATCTAGGGGGATTTCTTTGCTCGCGGTTGCCCGCTGTTTCTGGGTGTTGCGCTCCGAGTGGTGTCAGCAGTGGTGTCAAACAGTATCGGGCCGTGTGGTTTAGCCTCAGACAGGACAGGGACAACTGAGACTAGGGCACAGGTATGGTATTAGGCCTCGAACTTCGGAGAACTCCCCTTCTACGAGGTTGGGTGAATAAGAGTAAGAAGGAGGGCCGAACTCATGTGGCGTGGTGCCTAACACCGTAAAGTGGGGACGGTGGTCCCTTATTGCCCGGACTATGGCATCACGGTAAGAGCGGTACGTCTCCTCGTAGGCCACTAGTACCCTCATGCGCTCCCATCCCTTCTAGTCCAGCGTCTCGGCGGTGCTCCCGGCGACACCTTACACCCCCATCAAGGGCGGTGCATCCCCAATATGGGCTAGTTTAGAGGATATCCCACCGGAGTACGTGTAAGGGGTTCTCGGATGTCTGCATTCAACGCTAGACTCTTGGACTGAGGTCGAGCGACACGCGTTGGTGTATTACTGGTGGGCAAAGGGCCAAAGTGGAATTCGGCCCCTTTGTCCTTTACATGTTTTACCTGCAGAACAGTACATTTCTCGAGTGGAGCCGAGGGGATTCGAACCCCTGACCTCCGCCGTGCAAAGGCGGTGTGATAGTTTGCTAGAGTGTTCTAGAGCTTGCAAAATACCTGCAAATAGACGTATTTTGCCTATAACACATTTCTCAACATTTCAGGAAAGTTACTCGGGTTGCTGCACGGTTGCTGCACAGACGGTAAGGCTGCATCCGCACAAGGTCCGGGATGATCGCTATTCGACCAACCGCCTGGAGGCCATTTTTTTGAGCTTCGTCTTAGGTGCTATCTACAAAGTTCCAGGACTTAGAGCTTGCGCCAATAGGAAGGTCGGGAGTGAAATCGACCGACTCATGCCCGCCGATAGATTGAGGGTGCAAGGTTATTGCACGTCGCTGCAAGAAAGTATGAATTTCTCACGCTTGCTTTGCGTTAGCATCTCCCCGGTCATCAGGTCCCCCTCGTAACCAACGCCGCCGATGCGGCCGTCGGATTTTTCTTTGTACGTGGGCGTGCAGATCACGAGGACTCGCTCGTTCTCCCTGACAAGCTTCTCCATGAACTCGGGCAACGGTTTACTGAGTTGCACGATCCATTGATCCAGCGACGCGTCGACGCTGTCGCCACGAAGCCGAGCAGCAAACTCGCCGACCCATTGCATGTGTGCTTCGTTTTCCCATGAGTAGGAAACGGAGACTTTCGGGGCGATGTATTCTGCTTCGCTCAATACTCCCTCTTCCGATGCTGGTTAGGGTCAAATTAGGGTCAAAAGGCCCCGAACGCAGAACCGTACCTTATCCTGCGGGGAGAATTCGCCTTACCTATACCGATTCCGTGAGAGCCGACGAGCGGACTCAAACCGCTTTACTGCTCATTACGAGTGATAATTCACGTGTTGCAGGGGTTTGCAGATGGTTGCAAATCCCGCATTTCCAAAGGGTTCTCTTTTCTCTGCATTGCCTAGTGTTGCACCGTATTGCGTTCCCGGTGGTGTCAGAGTGGTGTCAATCGAGTCAGAATCTCGTGCGTCGGCGTCGTCTGGCTGCGTCGCGTCTCCTTCTATGTCGGCGAAGGCGACGGTGCGAAGTGGCAGCTCCTTTATAAAGAGGGTGGCAACGAAGGCGATCGCTATAATCGGAAGCCCGGCGACGAACACGGGGTGCATCGCCGCGGCGAGTCCCTCCCGGATGCCCGTCGTCACGGCCTCCGGGAGCTGACCTAGGGTATTGGGGTCGAGCACCGTCCCGACCCCGCCCCCTTCGGAGAGCTCGGCCGCCTGTGGGCCCTCGAGTGCCTGCGGGGGAAGGTGCTTGGGGATCTCGGTCTTTATGCCGTTGGTCATGATGATCCCGAAGATCGCCGTGCCAAGGGTAGCCCCCAGCGAGCGCGAGAGCTGCGTGGTAGAGGTGGCGACACCGAGGTCCTCACGCGAGGTGGCGTTCTGCACCACCAGAGTGTAGGTCAGCAGGACGGCCCCGAGCCCCAAGCCGACAACGACCATGTCTAGCGTGAGGTCGGTCTGCGACGAGCCGTACCCCAGACGCGTGAGCAGGAGGTAGCCGGCCCCCATGATCCTGAGGCGCGCCGAGCTAGCGTAGATCGGACAAACGGGCAAGCAGGTGGGAGATTTCTCTGCCTGCTCGCGTACTTAGGTGTCGTAGCGCGTGGGTGGACGCCAGGCGACGCGCCTAGTACGTATGGCTAGTGGTCAAGGTTGCTAGTCGTTCCCTCAATTCTGTTGCCCGAGCTTCGGCATCTTCGGGATGCAGGACCTTGCAGTCGTATCCAAGGACCTCGTGCATCACACTCGCGGCCGTCTCGGTGAAGTGGACGGTGCCATCGTCCTCGATGCGCTCGATGCTGTCTCCGACCTGGGCGCGCTCGTTGATCGCCTTCGCCTCGTCGGGTGAGAGCGGCTCTGGCCAGAGGATCTCCACCCCTGCCTTGCTCAGGAGTACGTCGTAACCCCCGACCATTCCAACGGGCGCGGACGTGTGTGTGCGCACGGGGGTCTCGCCGAGCAGCAGCAGGGCGTTCTTCGCCGCCGAAGAAGCGGTCCGCTGTGCGATGGCCCTCCCCTTTGGCAGGAGGCGCCCAGCCTCGCGCAGCAGCTCGGACGGGTCCACCTCATCCGTGCGATCTTCGCCACCGATCGCAACGCGCAACCAAAAGGTTGACGGATTTAGGTCCTCCACTTCCTCTAGGCCAGTCCAGAAGAGGTCTACGTGGTTGTGATGCGCGAGGAGCCGCACGTCGACGTCGGTGACCGGAACACCGAGCCTGCGCGCGACCAAACAACGGATGCCCGGGTGCAGGAGGTCGGAGTTGCCGGCCCCGGTCGCCGGAGTGAGCCCGAGACCCCCGAGGACCGGGTTGACACCGTCCGGGAACGCGACGTTGACGACCGGCACCTCGATGCCTACCTCGGCGCAGGCCTCCATGAGGCGCATCGCCGGGAGCAAGTGTAGCGGGAGCCACGGTCCGAAGCGCGCCTCGAACGCGAGCCGCCGGTACTGTTCGCTCGGGAGCTGGCTTAGTACCCACCAGGATTGCAGGGTCGCCGTCTGTACAACGACGTCGGGCTGGATATGCGTCAGCGCCTCGCCGATCTGTTCGCGGCTGGTCATATCCACGGTGCGCCAGTTAAACTCAGGAGCACGGCCGCGGTGCGCCGCTATCGCCGCTGCCTCGTTGACGGCGACCTCAGCGCGCCGCTCATCCAAGTCGAGCGCCCACAGTTTGCTGATCCCAGGATCGGCGGCGGAGAAGCGCAGAACCGCTTCTCCGACATCCCCGCTGCCGAATACGGCCATCGTGTGCATGTGACGTGGGTCCTTTCTTGCTGCCTTGACGGCGTCGACTAGTAGTGTGCCGTGTCGGGCTGCCCGAGCAGGCGCACCTTGTTCATGGCCTCGATGCGCTCCTCAGCCAAGCGCTCCGCGGCGCGGTAGTACGCTACCCCATCGCGCTCGGAGATGTCGAAGATCTCCTCAATACGCTCGAAGATGCGACGCACATTAGTCATCGCTCGTTCCGGCTGGAAGCCACCCTTGCGGTAGCGGTCGGTGTCGAAGATAGTGCCGCCGGAGTTGGCGACGAAGTCGACCGCGTAGACGATGTCACGCCGCTCCAGCTCTTCCCCATGCCTTTCTTCGGCAAGGATGTTGTTGGCGGCACCGGCGACGACCTTGGCCTTGAGCTGCGGGATGGTGTCGTCATTGATGACTGCCCCGAGCGCATACGGCGCGAAGATATCGACCTCCTGGCTATATATCTCTTCCGGATCGACCACCTTCACGCCGAATTCCTTGACTGCTTTCTCTACTTTCTCCTCGTCGATGTCGCTGACGACCACCTCGGCGCCGGCCTTCACGAGCATCGGGAGCGCTTTGCCGCCCACCATCCCAAGTCCCTGGAGCGCCACGCTCTTACCCTCAAGTTCCGGCGTGCCCCACACTCGCTTGGCGCAGGCCCGCATGGCCTGGATGGAACCCAACGCGGTAGCCGGCGAGATGTCGCCCGCGCCTCCCGCGTGCTCGGGGAGAGTCACAACGTGGTCCGTCTCGCTGTAGATGGTCTCCATATCTTCAAGCGTCGTGCCGACGTCCTCCCCCGTTATGTATTCGCCGCCGAGCTGATCGATCATGCGCCCCATGGCGCGCAAGAGCGCCTCGCTCTTGTCCTTCTTGGGGTCGCCGATGATTACCGCCTTACCGCCGCCGAGGTTGACCCCGGCCGCGGCATACTTGTAGGTCATGCCTCGACCGAGCCTGAGGGCATCCATGATGGCCTCTTCCTCGGAGGAATAGGTCCACATACGCAAGCCTCCGGCGGCCGGGCCGAGCGCGGTGGAGTGGATAGCAATCACCGCGCGCAGTCCGATGTCCGTATCGTTACACAAAACTACCTTCTTGAATCTGTAGCGCCTGAGGTAGTCGAAGATGGGTACCGTCATGGGTGCCGTCCCAACCGAGCTGGCTTCCATCATCTCTCCTTTCCCGTTGACCTGATTACCGGTTCGTTCTCGTGGTCACTTCACATCGCCGAGTAGCCACCGTCGACGTAGAGAACCGCTCCCGTGACGTAAGAGGAGGCATCGGATGCCAGGAAGACCACGGGTCCTACCAGCTCCTCGGGCTTGCCGCGGCGAGCCATCGGGGTGAAGGTGATTACCTGCTCTTGCTTCTCGGCACGGTTATGCTCCTCGGCGGCTCCGCCCATTATGTTTTCAAAGTATCCGGGCGCGACGGCGTTGACCCTGACACCGCGCTGCGCCCACTCCACCGCCATCACGCGGGTGAGCTGGTTAACGCCTCCCTTAGCCGCACTGTAGGCAATCAGGCCGTAGACACCCACTTCCGAGGCGATGGACGAGTTGTTGATGATCGAGCCTCCAGTACCCTGGTCCAACATCCGTCGCCCGGCCAACTGAGCGCACAAGAAGTAGCCCTTGAGGTTGATGTCGATCACCTGGTCCCACTCATCCTCACCGTACTCCTCGACAGGCTTGATTATGTCTATGCCGGCGTTGTTGACGAGCACGTCCAATCTACCGAACCGCTCGATCCCGAAGCCAACAAGGTCCTCGCAGCTCTGCCGGTCGGAGGTGTCGACCCTGGTCGCTGCGGCCTCGCCGCCAGCATTGACTATCTCATCCGCCGTCTGCTCGGCCTGCTCGAGGGTCCTAGAGCAGGTGACTACCGTGGCCCCAGCGGCAGCGAGACCCATGGCCATCGCCTTACCCAGCCCACGACCGGACCCGGTTACGATAGCTACTTTCCCTGACAGGTCGAACAGGTCGCCCGGCGCGAGTGACCTCTGCGTCTCCACGCCTCGGTTGGTCTCCATACGCCGTCTCCTTTCTCAAGTTACCGCGGCACTCGCTTCTATGGCAGGTTCATCCTATGCTCTCATAGCCGCCTGTCGCGCCACGTCCCGCCTGATTTCGTCACCCACGATCTACCTCCTCGATATTCTCGCGCTTGCCACCCGCTTGTCTCCGCACCCGCAAGTGGCCGTCATGTACAGGCTCGTCGAGCACCTCAGACGACCCTCGGGCTCGAGGGCTGACTGGCACCCCCGCGGACGCCCGACCGGCGCAGCGCGATGAAGAGGATAGCCGCGACCAGCAGGGCACAGACGATGGCGGTGAAGGAGGTGATCAAGGAGTTCTGGTACTGATTGGCCACCACCCCCGCAAGGGCCCACAGCACCGCACCCCCGTACGCTAGGTAGCCCTGTACGGGGCCGGTCCTCCCGGCCAGTATCACAGCGCAGGCGACCGCGCCGCCGACGATCAGCATGAGCGCCCCGAAGTTGGCCTCCTCGATGCCGCCGCTCAACACACCCGTGGCCACGAGGACCGTGACGAAGCCGATGAAGAACGCGGCCGTGACCCAGCCGGCTAGTAGCCCAAAGGCCGGCGCGACGAGCCAGCGGTCGAAGCGGCTGCCCGAGCCGGCCCCACGCTGTACCAGGACGAAAGCGACGACGGCGCCAGTAGAGATCCCCACGAATACTATCTGGGAGAGCACGAACCCACGCGCGGGGAACACGATCTCCCAGATCCCGTTCGAGAAGTAAGCCAGGGCGGAGAACCACCCGATTTTCCGCAGGAGCTGGCTCTCCCGGTTGGACGGTAACGCTTGATACACCGCGTAGATCAGGGCCAAAAGGAAGATGGGGGTCCAGATGACGAACGCGTAGTCAGTCGGTACGACGAGCGTCGGGTTCTCCCCGGACACCCGTCCCACCGCCGGCCCCGTGAAGATCGGGACTGCGATCTGGAAGATTGCCCCTAATGTGACAGCGACCTGCCTTGCAATGTCTGCCCGCGCACCCTTGTTCATGCTCGACCTCCTCATAGCTCCTTCGTCTTCTCCGCAGCATCTCCGCCTAGCTCACCAAACTTCACTACACCCTTTAGTAATCTGATATACCTACCGATTAGTAAGTAGCAGCTTTAAAAGAGAGAACCTCTTCTCATGGCAGTACCCCGTTGAGAAACAGGTCTACGGTACGGTCCGCCATTCCCTCGGCTGTTCGGGTGGCCTCCGGTAAGCTTGGTCCGGCTGGTATGTTGTTGACTTGGAGCATACCGGAGAGGAGGCTAAGGAAGGCCCAGGTCAAGAGCTCGGGGCTGTTCTCGGAGAACTCGCCTGACTCGACCGCCGACAAGATGGCTCGGTGTATCGGCCCGTAGAGCGAACCGAAGAACCCTTCCGCGAGCTTGACCTGGTGCTGCTCACTGACGAACCTCGTGAGATCGCGGAGCTCATCCATGGGGTGATCCTGGTTGCTCTCGCTCATAAGCCAGCGAGCTACCGCACGCAGCTTGGCCGCCCCAGAGTCGTGGTCGGCGATTGCACGCTCGATGCCCTCGCGGTGATGCTCCAGGGCGCGGTCCGCAATCGCGATGAAAAGCTCCTCTTTGCCCTGAGGGAAGTGATAATACAGAGCGGGCTTGCTGACGCCGACCTCCTTGGCGACTTCCTCCAGCGAAACTCCCAGGTACCCGCCTCCACCCAGGTGCGTCTCAGCGACGTCCATGATCCGCTCCCGAGTCTCAAAGCCCGCTGATCGCTTGCGTCCATTCGAAGCTGCGCTCTTGCGTTTACTACTCACGACCGCCATATCATATTACTTACCGATAGGTAAGTCAAATTCCAGTGGGTGCTGCCCTTCCTTTCGGCTCATCGGGGATCGTGGAAATGATGAACGGAAGGCTACGAAAACAAAGAACCGACGAGCGGACTCGAACCGCTTTCCTGCTCCAGCTACGAGTGTGCTGCTCGCCCTCTGGGTGCGACCGAACGGCTTACTAGCCGAACTGCGACCTTATCCCCCTAACGCAAGCACGGAAGCCACACTGAATGGAGGGCTGGTTGTCGCTCCTACTCACCGATGTAGCAAGACACGCATAGCGCCCCCACTATTCTTTAGGCACGCACTACTTCCAGTTGCCGAATCTCAACCTGGTTCAGTAAGGCGTGAAATCTGACCTCCAGCGTTTTGCAGTTTCGCATGGATGTCAGCGTACCCGCGCTATTCTGCAAACGTGCCCTCAGGACTCTCTAGGCTCTAGCCAATTCCAACCGCTCGGCGCCGCCCTCAGTCAGCAGGGCGCTAAAGCGTACACCGAGTGTTTTTGTGTTTTGGGAGTTGTATCGAGACGCAAGGCCGTTTTCACAGAGAACTTCTTCGCTCACCAGACGTCCGTTCTCGCGCTGGACGTGGACACATTCGCCCAGGATGCCTCGCGCTTCTATCGTACCGTCGGCAGCCACCTCGATCCTCAAGCGCAACATCCCATATACTTGCCGACGCTCCTCTAGCGTGAGGGCGTCGAGCGCCTCCGGCGTGATCTCGGTGTAGGATTCAAGCAGAGCGTCCCTGACCCGCTCAAGGTCCACTAGAATTTACTTCTGGCCCTGTATGGTGGCCAGCTCCTCGTCCGCCGTCATGCGGGTGCTGGGTATCTCCTTTCTAGGAAAGGGAATTCTAGGGAAGGGAACTAGACTCCAACAAGAGGTATGAGACCCATGCCCGACGACAAGCTCCAACAGAAGCTAGTCGATTATGTCCAAGACGCCCA
>DASQWQ010000397.1:0-6591 GCA_035640175.1 Rubrobacter sp.
AGGTTCCCGTAGACGCCATCCAGGGAGCCGAACTCCCCGAGCAGGTTTGCCGCGCCCTTGGGGCCTATACCCCGCACGCCGGGAATGTTGTCCGAGGAGTCTCCCGTGAGGGCCTTGTAATCAGGGATCTGCTCCGGCGTCACGCCGTACTCTTCGACGACCTCATCCCTGCCGTACGCTTTGGTCTCAGAGACACCGCGGGTGGTACGCAACACCTTGACCCTTCCGTCCACGAGCTGCATGGCGTCCTGGTCGCCGGTAACTATGAAAAGCTCCACGTCTTCAGGCACCTGGCGCGACATCGTGGCAAGGGCGTCGTCGGCCTCGAAGCCTTCGGCCCTGATAGCCGGGATGTTCATGGCCTCCAGGATCTCATCGAGGTGGTCGAGCTGCGACCTGAGCTCCTCAGGCATGGCCGAACGCTGCGCCTTGTACTGGGGGAAGATCTCCAGCCTGAACTCCGGCATCCCCCCGTCCCATACGACCCCGAGACCCACTTCTTCCTCGGTGTCGAGCAGCTTGAGCAGCATGCTCGTAAAGCCATACAGGGCGTTCGTCGGCAGGCCGCTCGATGTGCTTATGCTCTGCGGCAGCGCGTAGAACGCCCTGTACAGGAGTGAGTAGCCGTCGATAAGATAAACTCGCACTTCCCCGATTATACCGGAGGGTCAGGGCCGTTTCCCGCCCCGATAGTACTGCCAGGCCTTACATCTGCATCGGCTCGAAGACCAGCTTCTCCCTGACCTTCTCTATCCAGTAGCGGTCGAGCGAGTATGAGAGGTACATCTGCGCGCTAACGCCGGCGGCGGAGCGGTGCGATGGGGCGCCTGCGGCCTCCCTGGCCTGCTCGCGCGTCTCCCAGAGGCAGAACGACAGGCACTCGCCCAGTTCGTTCGCGTGGCCTTTGAAGTAGCGGAGGAGGCCGCCTGACACGAGGGCCTCCTCAAAGGCGCGGTCGTCGTACTCCCGCAGGAGGTCGAGATCCGCCTCTGGCTGCCATACGGAACGGAAGACTACCAGGTAAAGCCTCTCGAAGAGGCAGCGGGAGAGGGAGGACCAGTCAAAGCCGTCCTCGATGGATAGAGTCGCGTAGTCTGAACGTCTAGGGGAGATTTGCAGGCTGGCCTCGTACAGGTCCGCCGTGAGGTCGAGGGTCATGGATCACCTTTCCGGATCTTTCTCTAATCATCACCTCCTTTCGTTGTCCCAAGACCCCGGAACCGGCCCTGTTTACCAACAACGGTCCCACGCACGTCCCCAGGCTCCCTGCGCGTCGTGTGCCCGAACCCGTAGCCACTCCACGCGAACCGCTTGAGCCTGAAAGAAGGTGCGTATAACGAGAGATCCATGACTAGCGATCTGACCCTGAGTACACAACGTGCATGCTCGCAGTATACAGCACCGCAATCCAAAGCATAGTTACTTTGTGAAGAACCGACTCTAGATCTCGCCCAGGTACGCTTCGCGGACCTTCGGGTCTTCGCGGAGTTCGCTCGCGGGTGCGGCGTTGACAATGGTACCTGTCTCCAGGACGTAGCCGCGGGTGGCGATCTCGAGTGCGACGTTGGCGTTTTGCTCGACCAAGAGTATGGTCATTCCCTGATGGTTGATCTCTTCGATGGTCTGGAAGATGCGTTCCACGAGAACGGGAGCGAGGCCCATCGAGGGCTCGTCCAGTAGAAGCAGTTTCGGGCGGCTCATCAGGGCGCGGCCGATCGCGAGCATCTGCTGCTCGCCGCCGCTCAGTGTGCCCGACTCCTGTTTGATGCGCTCTTTCAGACGTGGGAACAGGTCGAAGACCCGGGCCATATCCTCGCGGACACCGGCACGATCTTTGCGTTGGTAGGCGCCCATCTCCAGGTTCTCGAGGACCGTCATGCGGTGGAAGATCTTGCGCCCCTCCGGGCTCTGGGAAATACCCTTCGAGATCATGCCGTGGGCTGGCATCCCCTGGATCTCCTCGCCGGAGAAGAGGATCTTGCCTTCCCTTGGCGGCAATACACCGTGGATGGAGCGCAGCGTCGTTGTCTTGCCGGCCCCGTTGGAGCCGATGAGGGTGACGACCTCGCCCTCATCGACGGTCAGCGAGATCCCACGGAGAGCCTGGATATGCCCGTAGTAGCTGTGGACGTTCTCCAGTTCGAGGAGGGGCATGCTAGCCCGTCCTGGCCGTTCCGAGGTAGGCTTCTATCACTTTCGGATCCTGGCGCACCTCGGATGGTGAACCCTCGGAGATCTTCTCCCCATGATCCAGCACCGTCACCCTGTCGGAGATGCTCATGACGACCCGCATCTCGTGCTCGATGAGCAGCACGGCTAACCCCCGCTCCTCCCTTAACCTCCCGATGAGCTCCGTCAGGCGCGCCGTCTCTTGCGGGTTCATCCCCGCCGTCGGCTCGTCGAGAAGGAGCAGCCTTGGTTCGGAGGCAAGAGCCCGCGCGATCTCCAGCCTCCGCTGGTCCCCGTACGAGAGGTTCTTTGCGAATACCTCCCGTCCCTGGATACCGACGAAGTCCAGCAGCTCGACGGCCCTCTCGCGGGCTTCGCGTTCCTCGCGCCGCGTTCCCGGCGTGCCGAAGATGAACCCGAGGATGCTGCCCTTCAGGCGCGTGTGCATCCCGGCGAGCACATTGTCCAGCGCGCTCATGGTGCCGAAGAGCCGGATGTTCTGGAAGGTGCGACCGATGCCCATCTGGGCCCTGCGGTGGGCTCCGTAGCGCGTTATGTCGCGGCCGAGAAACGCGAAGTTGCCCGAGGAGACTTCGTAGAGTCCGCTCACCATGTTGAAGAACGTCGTCTTGCCGGCGCCGTTCGGCCCGATCAGGCTGACGATAGAGCGCTCAGGGATGTCGAAATCGACCGAGTTGACCGCCACCAGACCGCCGAAGATCTTGGTGATGCCGCGGGCCTCCAGGATGTTGGCCGGCACGCGGTCGATCTCAGGCACGGGCCCGGCCCCCGATCGCGTCGCCGCTCGCGGGGTCACCCTCGTGCAGTTCCTCGGCCCGCTGGCGGTTGGGGATGATCCCCTCCGGCCTCAGGAGCATCATGACCACGAGCAGGATGCCAAACAGGAAAAAGTTGTACTTGGGGACGTCCGCGTTGCTGAGGGCCGCGCTCCCGACCGCGTCGCCTATGGCGTGGACCCACTCGTTGATCTGGGGCAGGAGGTAGAAGTTGAGGCCCTGCAAGGCGACCGCGCCCAGGATGACGCCGTAAATGCTTCCCATGCCGCCCAGGATGACCATGCAGAGGATCAGAATCGAGATATTGAACGAGAAGCTCGTCGGAAAGATATTCTTTATGAACGCCCCGTAGTACGCGCCCGCCATGCCTCCGAACACGGCCCCCATGGCGTAGGCCCAGAGCTTGGTCGTCACCGGGTTGATGCCCATTGCGGCGGCCGCCGTCTCATCCTCGCGCACGGAGATCCAGGCCCGTCCGAGTCTGGAGTCCCTGAGGCGTATGTTCACGTAGACCGTGATGAGCACGAGGACCAGAATCGTGTAGTACCACGGGTTCAGGTCCAGTGTACCGAACCGCTGCCAGGCGATCATGGACTCAGGCACGAACGGGATGCCTGGCGAGTCTATGGCCTTGATGCCGATGGTGCCGTTGGTCAGGTTGAAGCCGCCGAGGTCTCCAGCGTTCTGGAAAAAGCGCGGGATGATCTCCCCGAAGCCAAGGGTCACTATCGCCAGGTAATCGCCGCGCAGCCTGAGGGTCGGGGCGCCGATGATCATGCCGCACAGGCCGGTGAACGCCCCGGCGATTATCAGGATCAGCCAGAACGAGAGGTGTATGCCCGGGATTTCGCCCCCGGTCAGGGAGGTCGCGGTCGAACCGAACGAGATGCTTACCTGCCGGAAGTGGGTCGAAGCGAGCCAGCCGACTACGTAGGCGCCCAGGGCGTAGAACGCCACGAAGCCAAGGTCCAGGAGGCCGGCGAACCCGACCACGATGTTCAGGCCGAGGGCCAGCATGATGTACACGGCGACGATTATCACCGGATACATCAGGTTTACGTTCACCGTGTTCTCCAGAAAGACGTTGATGGCCGGGAACAGGAACGCGACCACGATCAGGATCGCCGGGAGCGCGAACTTCCTGAGCCGCGCCACCGCTACTCGCCCCCTCCCTGCACCGCCGAGCGGTCGCCAAGCAGGCCGCGGGGCCGGAAGACGAGCACCAGTATCAGGACGCTGAAGATCACTATCGGCGTCCAGGTGGTTCCTATGTACTGGTCGGACATTGCGCTGATGACCCCGATCAGGAGCCCGCCGACCACAGCTCCCGTGAGGTTCCCGATACCGCCCAGGACCGCCGCGGTGAACGCAAAGAGTCCCTGGGTGAAGCCCACGTTGAAGATGGTAATGCCGTTGAAGAGGCCGTACATCACGCCCGAAGCCCCGGCCAGGATGCCCCCCAGCAGGAACGTGATGGAGATGGTGCGGTTGACGTTGATGCCGACCATCGCGGCAGCCTCCTTATCCTGGGCCACGGCCCGCATCGCCTTGCCCTGCTTTGTGCTGCCGATGAAGTAGGAGAGGGCGACGAGCAGCGGCACGGTAACCAGGACCACGAAGAGATCCTTCCACCGGAAAACGATCGCGTCGCTCGACAGGATGTTGGCGCTGGAGATGAGCTCCGGGAACGGCACCTGGATTGGTCCCTTCCACACGAGCCCCACGTTCTGCAGGACAAAGGACATGCCGATGGCGGTGATCAGGACGGCCAGCCGTGGCGCGTTGCGCAAGGGCTTGTACGCCACCCGCTCGATCCCGACGTTCAGGAGGCCGCAGGCTACCATCGCGACGAAGAGGGCTAACAGGACGCCAAAGATCCTCAAGAGCGTTCCCGAACCGTCCGTTATGGGGGAGAAGAGTCCAAGGCCGAAGATCGTACCGGAGAGGACGGTCAGGCCGACGAAGGAGCCGATCATGAAGTTGTCGCCGTGGGCGAAGTTGATAAGCTCGATGATCCCGTACACGAGCGTGTAACCCAGGGCCACGAGCGCCAGGATCGCGCCGTTGGTCAACCCGATGAGCAGCTGGGAGGTGAACTGCGCCGGTTCCTGGACGGCCTGCACCAGGAGCAGGACGAGCAGGAGCGCCGCGAGCGCTACCGCGATCCGGGAGCTCCAGGTCGAGGACTTTATGCCGTCGATCAGGACCGCTGAACGGGTCTTGGTAGCCTCACCCGTCGTCATCTACCGTCCTCAGTCCGGCGCGGGGGACCGGACAAGATCCGGTCCCCCGCTCGATGCTCGTTCCCGTCGACCCGCTACATCTCGGCGGCATCGATGGTGCGCTGGTACTCGAACTCACCATTCTCGACCTGTTGGACCGAGAGCTCCGTAAGGGTGGTGTCGCCGTCCTCGTCGAAGCTCCACGTGCCGAGGACGCCGTTGTAGTCCTCGGTGGCGAAGATCTCCTTCAGCACCGTCTCGCGGGTGACCTCGCCATCCTTGGAGGCCCGCTCTATGGCGTCGAGCATCACGTTGGCCGCCTCGTAGGCGTATGCGGTGTAGGGCTGGATATCATCGTCGTACCGGCTCTCGTATTCCTGGACGAACTGCTGACCCTTCGCGGAGAGCTCGCTCTCCGGCAGTCCTCCGAAGGTGACGTAGGCTCCCTCTGCAGCCGCTCCGGCCTGGGAGAGGAGTGCGTCGAGGAAGATGCCGTCGGGTCCGATAAAGAGGACGTCGTCGTTGCTCATGCCAGCCCCGACCTTGTCCTTGATGAGCTGGGCGGCGTTGTTCTCTATAATGCCACCGAAGTAGATGGCGTCTGGGTCCTCCTCGGCGATCTTGTTCATCACCGAGCGGAAGTTGGCCGCGGTGGTATCGACACCCTCACGTCCGATGACCTGTATACCGAGTTCTTCGGCGCTCTTTTGGACCTGATCGGCGAGGCCCTTGCCGTAGGTCTCCTTGTCGTCGAGGATGTAAACGGACTCCACGCCTTCCTCTTCCATGAGGAGGGCGCCAGCCTGGCCCTGCTCGTCGTCGGCCACGATCACGCGGGTGTAGTTGCGCTCGCCCGTCGGGTAGTACTTCTCCGGCTCGTCGGGCTCGCCGCCGGGCTTGGTCAGGCCGATGTAGGTGTTGGCCGGGCTGATCATGCCGAGTCCCGCCTCGTTGAGGATGGGAATCTCTACCGACGCGCAGCCGGAGTTGAACGGCCCGATCCAGCCGACTATCTCCTCATCCTGGGCGGCCGTCTGGGCGTTCTCGGCGCACTTGGCCTCGTCCCACTGGCCGGCCTGGGCCGTGGCGTCGTCCAGCGACTCGTACTCAATGCTAACGTCGCCGGCCTTGCCGCCGCGCTCCTCTATGGCCATCTCTATAGCGTTGACCATCGTGGTCGTCTGGGCCCGGTTGGCGCCCTGGCGCGGCAGGTCGCTGACTATCTTTACCGTCTGGCCTCCACCGCCGCCCCCGCCGCCCTGATCTCCGCCGCCACCACAACCAGCGACCAGGGCCGCTGCCACGCCCAATAGCATAAGACTAATCACCCGATGTAATCCCCTCAAGTTACCTCCTAGTAGCCGGATCACTGGCTGAACCACCCCAGTAAAGTGCCATAAAGA
>DASQWQ010000398.1:0-2483 GCA_035640175.1 Rubrobacter sp.
AGCTT
Source organism: Rubrobacter sp. (assembly GCA_035640175.1). Classification (GTDB taxonomy): domain Bacteria; phylum Actinomycetota; class Rubrobacteria; order Rubrobacterales; family Rubrobacteraceae; genus Rubrobacter_D. The sequence continues at coordinate 6 of DASQWQ010000398.1, forward strand.
CTTCAACTCGGCCCGCATGAAGGGCCTGAAGCGGGCGGTTGGTACCGAGTGCCAGGCGTGGACGACGTGCAGCTCTGCACCCGTTCCCTGGCACACCTCTACCGCAGCCCGGGCCGCCAAAGCTGCGTCTTTCGAAGCGTCCGTCGCCAAGAGCACCTTCTCTGGCATGCGTTCTCTCTCTTCCCTAGCGTCGAACTCCACGCTCCTCTTGCTACCCCTCCAACAGCTTCACAGCCCACCGAATGAAGAAGTAGAGCGGGTAGCCCTGAGGTTCCTTACGCGCCCGCCTCGGTTGCCGTGTGTTCGTCTCCTAGCAACGCGCCCTCTTCGAGGAGATAACCCAAGGCGTGGTGGTAACGATCTGAGCCGCCATCGCGTACGTCTAGCCCGGCCTCGTGCGCCACCCTGGTCGGGTCCACCCTGGCCCCCCTTGGTCGTGGGCTTGGTTTGCGTTGATGGCCCGAAGCAGCTGCAGCCTGGCGCTCTTTGCCTGAGCCATGATAATGGTCCTCCTTTAGAGTTCGTCCGAACCTACGAACATCTTACGCCACCAAGAGGGACGCCGGGCAGTGAGTCGAACTTCGGAGAACTCCGTCAAAGCGAAAGTTCGCAGAACTCTCCTTCCACACACTCGGGTGAATAAGGGCTAGGGCCCGATGCCGGGGCAGTCCCGACCTTGGAGATGCGCTCCCAGCGGCCAGCTCGCCCATAGCCCGCTCGCTACCACGACGCGCGTCCGGTGGCCTCTTCTAGGGCTTGCAGGGCCTCCGAACGATCCATGCCGGTGCCCCCTATGAGGTCGACCGCCGAGGAGTGGATCTGGTCGACGAGCGCGTTGATGCCCAGGTTGCTCGCCAGGTCCTCGTGCTCCTCCAAGAGCGTGCTGGCCTCAGTGGCGGCCTCCAGGGCCAGCCGGCGCGTCTCGTCGGGAGGATCTCCGGAGGTCTGCAGGTATGCGGCTAGGGACTTCGTCGCCCTGGCCAGGCCGCGGATCGCAGCTAGGAGGCGTTGGGGGGCGGGATCTTCGGGTTGGACCACGGAGAGCGCGGCGCGGGCCAGCGCCCTCACGTCGCGCACTGTCAGGTCTATCTGGTCGGCCGCCCTGGTGTAGAGCTCCATGTGCCCGAGACTTTTCCGCCGGGTCGGGGCGAGGCGGGCGGTCTCCCGTCCGGCCGCGACGGCCTCTTTCAACCCGCTCACCCGCGCATCGATCTCCCTGGCCTTCACGTACGCCCTCTGAACCCGCCTGGCGTCGCCGTCCTCGAGGGCATCCGCTACCTCTTCGAGCACGGCTGCCGACTCGGCGAAGACGGGGAACGCGGCATCCTCGACCATGCGCTCGGGGTTGACCGGGAACAGCGCGTTGATAAGCAAGGCGGTACTACCGCCGATCAGAGCCTCCAGGAAGCGTTCGATCGGGAAGCTGGCAGCCGAGGGCGTGAAGGTGAACATGATGATCATCGCCGAGATGGCGGCCTCCTTCACCCCGAGGTCTCCCCCGCCCAAAAACACGGCCACCGCCATCGCCAGCACCACGAGGACCCCAGCCTGCAATGCTCCGACACCTACGACGGACAGGAGGAGGTCGGCCAACGCGACTCCGAAAGCCACCCCGAGCGTCAGCTCGACCGCCCGCCGGGCGCGTTCGCCCACCGCCAGCCCCAGCACGATAACCGCCGCTATCGGGGCGAACGTGGGCCGCTCCAGTCCGAGGATGAGGACGGCCAGAAACCAGGCGAGGCAGGCTGCCAACGCCGTCTGGAGGATCTGCAGCCAACTGCTCCTGAGGCGGAGGGCGCCCGAGTGTAGGCGTTGGCGAACCACTGCTACCATAAGAACTACCCCCCGGCCGTTTCCGGGTTCTCCCCCGTGATAAGGAGGTCCAAGATGCGGAGGACTAGGACCTTGTTCTCTTCTGCTGACACGAGGGACCCTCCACCCTTGTTGCCCACGCAACAAAGACATCATACACCCCTGACGCAGTCCAGCACCAACATCGGAGACCCCCTACAAGCGAACTTCTGAGAACGCGCCACAGGCGAAGTTCGCAGAATCCACCTTCTGGGCACTTTGGTGAATAGAGGACGGTGCGTAAGGCCCTCGAGAGCGCCTTACTCGCGCACTACCATCACAGGGCAGTGGGCATGCCGCACAACCGAGTCAGAGACGCTGCCCATCAACGCTCTCCTGATCCCTCCTAAGCCCCGGCTGCCCATCACTATCAGCCCTGCCCCTAGCTCTTCGGCTAACCCAACGATCCCCGGGGCAACCCTTCCCTCTATCAGGTGCCCTTGAGCTACCGTGTCCCCGAAAGAGCGTACCTTCTGCACCTCCGCTTCGAGCACCTCCCTTGCTCGTTGCTCGGAGATCCGCTGGCGTTGCTCACTCTCCGCCTCGTACTCTACACTCTGGAGGTCGGTGGCTTCGGGATAGACCGGAGGTCCTACGGGAGCGATGCCAAAGGCGTGAACCACGTGC
>DASQWQ010000399.1:0-8984 GCA_035640175.1 Rubrobacter sp.
GCCTAGGTCGTGGCCGATGACGTTGGCGCGGGTCAGGCCGAAGTGGGCACAGAAAGCGTAGAGAAGCCTGCTCCCGTTTCGTATCCCGTATCCGGAGAGTGGCTTGTCTGACTCCCCGAAACCGGGCAGGTCGAGAGTATACACGGTGAAGCGCTGGGCCAGACGCGCTGCGAGTTGCTCCCAGATGCGAGACGAGGATAACCATCCGTGTACGAGTACGACCGCAGGCCCCCCGCCGATGACATCATAGCGGATCCAGACCCCTTCGAGCTCCAGGTACTCCGTGTCACGGGCACTCTCCACCTCCCTGGCGTCACGCCCGAGCACGATGGAGGCGGCGAGGATCACAGCAACCACGACGAACAAGACTATCAATGTGATGCTCATGGAGGCCATGATAACGCAAGAACGGGGGCTCTCGCATGTTCTGCGGGTGTGCTGCGATTCTCCTTATGGGCCCCAGCGCCTACTCACGACCCGCCGGATAATGAAGGAGGCGATGATCGTCGAAGCCAGCGAGAACCCTGCCTGGAGCACTGCTTCCTTCACGTCGTCCCTGACGCCGCGAACCTCCGGTTCCTGTATCAGCCTGTCTGCAAGTTGACTCGCAAGTACGTAGGCGATCCCCGTAGACAGGATCGAGATCACACGCTTCTGCGTCTCGTCGTTCATAGTACGGTACCTCCTCGCTCTCCCCACACGCTGGAGCCGTGGCGAAGATTCTACCCCGTCTTGTCTATGTTCCTGTCAGCCGATCCTCTCACGCCTGTCGCGGCTGTAGAGGCATTCCAGTTGCGAGCGAAGGAGAGTACGATCGTAGAGACCTGCTTGACAGTCGATGCAGAAGAGCACCTCCTCAGGACGGCCAGGGTGCAGGTCGTTGTCCATCATGAAATCGAGGAGCTCCCTGTACTCTTCGCCGACCTGATCCACGAACTCCGAGAACGAGATGCGGCCCGAGATCAAACGCTCGCACGCCTCGTAGGGGTCAAGCTTTCCCAGACGGCGGTTGGTGTGCCTCACGATGAGCCCAGGGGCGATGTCCCCCAGTCCCATTCCCTCCTTCATCACCAAGACAGTCCCTTTCTAGCCCCCGGAGGGGTCTTTCCCCATTTTCCTGACACCCCTTACACCGCCGGCACCCCATCCGCAGGCGATCCGTGCAGTCTACGTTCGGGCGCGCGTTTTGTAAAGCGTCTCGCCGAGAGGGGCTCCCCGAACGATATACTCCCGGAAGATGACGGATGTAGCGAAGGTAATAGGGACGTGCCGGAAGGACACTCGCGGGTATGGCCCGTAAAGTGAACGTTCGGCGCAGTGCGCGCGTGGTCGTCCTCGGCGCCGGGTTCGCCGGTGCCTCCCTGCTCAGGCACCTCTCTGCGGTTCTGCGAAGACCCGGGGAGACCCTGCTGATCGACCGCAGGGAAGAGTACACGTTCGTGCCCCTGATCCACGAGGTCGCAGTCGGCCGCGTGCATCCGAGAACCGTAAGCTCACCCATCGCCCCGATCGGCGCCGGCGCCTGCGAGTTCCTCCACTCGGAAGTCTCAGCTATAGACCTCACCCAGAAGACCCTCGAAACCCCGGAAGGCCCCGTCGGCTACGAGTATCTGGTTCTCAACCCCGGCAGCGTCGCTGCCGAGCCGGGACCGCTGCTGCAGGATCACTTCCACTCCTTCTGGAGCCTGGACGATGCGCTGCGCCTACGCGGCGCCCTTGGCGATGCCTGGCGCCGTGCCACGAGCCCAGGGCCTCAGCCGCCACAGGGCATTCTGACCGTGGCCATCGTTGGCGGTGGGGCGACGGGCGTGGAGGTCGCCGCCGAGGTGGCCACCCTCTTCGACTATCTCGGGAAACGCTCCCATCGCAGGCCGTCGGAAAAACCGCGGGTCGTGCTGTTGGAGGCTAGGCACCGGCTGATGGATTGGCTAGACCCCTACTTCGACAGCGTCGCGAGGAAGACGCTCTCTGGCCTCGGCGTCGAAGTGCGCCTGAACACCCCCGTAGAAATGGCGAGCGCCGAGGGCGTCCTCGCCGGCGAAGACTGGCTGAAGGCGACTACCCGGGTATGGACGGCCGGCGTCGAGGCCTCACCCCTGGTGAGGAGCTTGCCTGGGGAGCACGATGCGGCGGGCCGCTCGCACGTGGGCAAGCACCTTACCTTGCCGGATCACCCTGAGGTCTACGTGCTCGGTGACGCCGGGGTATACACCGATCCGCGCCTCGGTCCCCTGCCCCCCACCGCCTCCGTCGCCGTGCAGCAGGGGCCGTGGGTCGCACGCGACCTCAAGCGCCGGTTGCGTGGGGCAGAGAGCAAGCGCGGCAGGCCACCTTTCCGCTTCTTCGACCGGGGCTACGTCGTGAGCCTCGGCCCAGAGAGCGCCGTGGCCGACGCCGTCGGCCTCAGGTTGCGGGGCCCTGCGGCACAGGCTCTCTACAGAAGCGTCCTCCTCTACTATATGAAGAGCCGGCGCGACAGGATACTCACCGGTGCAGACTGGGCGATGGAGCGGACTCTCGGACGGCTCGGCTTCGGGACCTATAAGCCACCAACCGGTAGCAAGACCAAAGATGAGCCGTGATGCAACCCACTAATGCGCAATCCAGTAGATCGCTTGTAGTTGGAGGCGTGGAGATCCTACCGCCGTGGATTCCCGCTTGCACGGGAATGACGGTAATGCTCGGAGCAAGAGCAAGGGGGTAACAGTTTTGCTCGCTCAGGTTCTGCAGCGCGCAAGTGATCTTATCGATTCCAAATCAGCTGAAGTGCTGACAAGCGGAAGCCGGAGGCTGGAGCGTGTTGACTAGCCGACTAGCTGTTCTACCTCTCGACCCGCATTGGCGCCAGGTGACGCTCCACTATTCTGGGCACGTCCTCGGATGTTACGCGGGTGTACCAGACGTCGTCAGGGTAGACGAACACGACAGGACCTTCCTCGTGGCGGCGGGTGCAGACGTTGCGGAGCACGGCTGACGGCGGTATGCCGCGCAGCTCCACCTCCTCCCGAAACATCTCGAACAGCTCGCCGCCGCCCTTCGCGCCGCAGCGTCCCTCGCCCGCCGTGGCGCAAACGAAGATCTGGCACAGCTTGCTCATGTCCAGATTCTATGCCGCAGCCAGGAGAAGTCCAGAGAGGCGGTGGCTTCTAGAAGCTGGTCACCGTCAGGCCGGTCTCAGCGCGCTCCTGGATGCGCCTGGCCGTACCCGTCTCCTTGGCCCTGTTGGCGACCGCCTCCGCGACGGCGGGGGCGACCCGCTCGTCGAAGACGGAAGGGATGATGTAGTCCTCCGAGAGATCTTCCGCGGCGATCACGCCGGCTATCGCCTCGGCGGCGGCGAGCTTCATCGGCTCGTCTATCTCGCGGGCCCTGACATCGAGGGCTCCCCTGAAGATACCGGGGAAGCAGAGAACGTTGTTGATCTGGTTCGGGTAGTCGCTGCGTCCCGTGGCGATGATTCTCGCCTTCCCCATCGCGACTTCGGGCCTTATCTCCGGGTCGGGATTGGCCATGGCGAAGATGATCGGGTCAGGGTTCATGCTCTCGACGTGCTCGACGGTGAGGACGTCGGGCGCGGATAGCCCGAGGAAGAGGTCGGCCCCTGCGACGGCGTCAGGGAGGTCGCCGGTTCTTCCCTCGGGGTTGGTGTTCTCGGCGAACCAACGCTTGGACTCGTTGAGGTCCTCGCGGCCCTCGTGGACGATACCCTTCGAGTCGCAGCCGACGATGTTCTTCGCGCCCGCCGCCATGATGATCTTGGCGCACGCAACCCCCGAGGCACCGACGCCGTTCACGACTATGCGGAGGTCTTCGATGTCCTTATCCACGATCCTGAGGGAGTTGATCAGGGCAGCCAGCACCACCACAGCCGTGCCGTGCTGGTCGTCGTGGAAGACAGGGATGTCTAGATCCTTCTTCAGACGCTCTTCGACCTCGAAGCACCGCGGGGCCGAGATGTCCTCCAGGTTTATGCCGCCGAACGCGGGCGACAGGTTCTTGACGGTCTCGACTATCGCGTCCGTGTCCTTGGTGTCGAGGCAGATCGGGAACGCGTCCACGTTCGCGAACTGCTTGAAGAGCGCCGCCTTGCCCTCCATCACGGGCATTGCGGCCCGCGGCCCTATGTCCCCAAGGCCGAGGACGGCCGTACCGTCAGAGACGACAGCGACCGTATTGCGCTTGATGGTAAGGTTGAAAGCTCTCTCGGGTTCGCTGGCTATCGCCCTGCAGACGCGCGCTACACCTGGCGTGTAGACCATAGAGAGGTCGTCGCGGGTGCGGATCTGGAGCTTGGAGCGGACTTCGATCTTACCCCCAAGGTGCATGAGGAACGTCCTGTCCGAGACGTTGATGACGTTGACCTGGGGCAGGTCCTCGACGACTTGGACTACCTGCTGACCATGCTCGGAGTCCCGGGCGTTGACGGTAATATCGCGGGTGGTCCTGTCCTGGCGCATCCGCACGATGTCGACGGCGCCGACCATTCCGTCAGCATCCCCTATGGTCGTCAGAATCTTCCCGAGGGCTCCCGCCTCGTGCGGAAACTCGACCCGTAAGGTGAGGCTGTAGCTCGCACTGGGTATCGATTCCATCTATATAACCCCTCTCCCTCGTCAGCCCGCCCCACGCGGAGCCCAATGAGGATGATTGTATAACAGGCTGCCAGCCTTCGGCCTAGTCAGCATTCCAGCACGCTCCGGCTGACGCCTCCGCTTGTCAGCCGGTCAGCCCGGTCTCGCGAAGGCTGACTAGCTGAAGTGCTGACGAGCGCCCGACAGGGCGCTTGCTGACTTGCTGATACCTCAAATCGGCAAATATCCGGGGTCGTCGGGAAGGTCGGTCCCGGGGAGGACGTCGCGCCGGGCGAGGAACCATCTGCCCTTCTCGGTCAGAGGACCTGCCTCCGCTGCGGCCTGTTCCAGGCCGGTTCGCAACTCGTGTAAGAGCGGCGGTCTCTCGCCATATGAAACCATCTCCAGCTCGGCGACGACGGCGGCGTCGACGAACTCGCCCCAGCGGCGCGAGGCGGGCGCGTCGAGTTCTGGCGGCGAGGCGAAGGCCTGTTTGATCTCCTCAGGGAGCTGAGCCGATGCCAGCACCTCGTAACGTCCGGAATCGGTGCTACGGCTCTGTTCGTCGAGGTAGCGACGGGCGGCGAAGAGCAGTAGCCGTGAGGGAACGGTGCGTTTGTTCCAGGAGGCGGCGACCGCCTCCCAGTCTATGAAGGATCCAGCATAGAGCCTCTGCAGGTCCATAGAGTCATTCTAAAACGATTCTCGCCGAGTATGTAACCTACCGCGAACCGCGCATTCGACCAAAAGCGAAAACTAAAAGCTGACTTGCTGAAGTGCTGACTTGCTGAAATGCTAAAACTCAGAAACCGCTCGAAGAGCCGCCCTCGACGGTGTAGAGCTCGTCCGCATCGGCTTCGGGGAACTCGAGCGCCAGATCCCCGGCCGTAGCACTGGCCATGTAACCGGACCAGATATCCATGGGCAGGGTCTCTCCGTTCGGCTCCTGTAAGTCGTGGACGCCGACGAGGGAGCGCCGGCCTTCCGCATAACCGACCCACACGGAGGTGCAAAGAAGGGGGGTGTAGCCAACGTACCAGGCGTCAACGAAGTCGTCCGTGGTCCCCGTCTTGCCCGCTGAGGGATGTCCTATCTCTTCGTCCAGGTCGTGGAACAGCGTCGCCGTCCCGTCCTCCACAACGCCCCTGAGGACCTGGGTCGCGACCGCAGCCTCGTTGCCCGTGAGCACGCGCCGACCGCTGATCTGGTGGTCGTAGACCGTCTCGCCCTGGCCGTAGCTGTTCCTGTCGATTCTCTCGATTGAGTAAGGCTCGCGGTGGATACCGCCACCGGCGAAGGTCGAGTAGGCAGAGGCCATGTCAAGCGGACTGACGCCTGACCCCAGGCCGCCTATAGCGGTCGACGGGTAGGGCTCGACGGGCGTGGTAATGCCTAAGTTTTCGGCAGTCTTCACGACGTCGTCCAATCCCACGTCGACGGCAAGCTGGACGAACACCGTGTTGTCCGACTCCGCCATGGCGTCGGAAATGGAGATCTCTCCCCGCTCGACGTAGTCGTAGTTGTGTACCTCGTAATACTCGTCCTGGAAGTCGAAGGCCAGATCCTGGGATATGTAGGTGCTTTCTGGGGAGATGTCTTCCTTGATGGCCGCGGCGAGCACTAGGGGCTTGAACGAGCTGCCGGGTTGACGCCTGGCGTCGAGCGCAAGGTTGAAATCGCCATCCTGGCCGGCCAGAGACCGTATGGCGCCGCTCTGAGGTTCTATGGTCACTACGGCGGCAGAAGGGTCGTCCGGTTCCGTGAGCACGTCCTTCGAGGTCTCGACGGCCGCGTGCTGGAGGTCGGTGTCCATCGTCGTGTGGATCCTCAGACCTCCGAGCTGTAGCGCCCGCGGCCCTAGCTGCTCCTCCATCTCGCGTCCGACCTTCTCGAGGAAAGGTGTGTACGCTGGATCTTCCGGCGGCGGGTCCGGGACGAACTTCAGGGGTTGGGCCTCGGCTTCCTCACGCTCCCGGGAGGAGATCATACCCTGTTCCTGCATCAACCCTAGGACGCTGTTGCGGCGCTCTCGGACTTGCCCCTCGATAACGTCACCTTCCCAGGTCATGTAGGTCGAAGGGGCATGGAGCAGACCGGCGAGCATTGCTGACTCCGAGAGGTCGAGGTCTCGGGCGCTCTTGCTGAAGAAGCGTTGCGCCGCCTCCTCAGCGCCGTAGGCGCCGTCCCCGAAGTACACGGTGTTCAGGTAGGCGGTCAGGACCTCGTTCTTGGTGTGCTTGCGCTCGTAGGCGAAAGCGAGCGCAGACTGCACAAAGCGTCTGCGAAAAGAGGTGTCGAGGCGCTGGCCCTCGGGAACATAGAGGTTCTTCATGAGCTGCTCCGTGATCGTGGAGCCACCCTCCTGCACCTCCCAGAATCTCAGGTCCGTCCAGGCCGCGCGGGCGAGCCCCTCGAAGTCGACACCGAAGTGGCCGTAGAAGCGCCGGTCCTCGACGGCGACGGCGGCCTCGAGTAGGTGCGCGCCGAGACCTTCGAAACCGACGGTCTCCCGCCTCTCGGTGACGGGGATCTCGCCTATTTTGTTCCCGTCCACGTCGTAGACGTAAGAGTTCTCGGCGAGCTCTGGGTATGTCCGGTCGAGCCTGTCCTCATACTCCCTCACGACGACCACGTAGAGGCAGGCAAGGATTACCACGGCGGACACGCTGAGGACGAGAACGAGGTTGAAGAGGGCGCGTAGCCCTTTAACGAAGCGTCCAGACGGACGCCTCTTCGACTTCTTGTTGCTTGTCTCGAAGAACTCGTTCACGACCCTCCGGACGTAGTCTACCCCAATCGTGTCTGGGGTGATCGACGCGGGGCCAGGGGCGGCCATACAGATGGTAGGATGCGTACATGCCACAGTTGAGTTGCACGGTCAGGCGCGTCGGCGACCACGAGAGCCGCACGGAGGAGTACGAGGTCACCTACACGGTAGGGCGGGCGACCCCGCACGGGTTGCACATCAAGTACCAGGCCGCCAGGGCTTACGAGATAAACGCCGCCATCGACGCCGCGGTGGAGGTGGCAAGGGAAGCCATCGCCGAGACGGACCCCGACCAGAGAGGTCCTACAGACGAAGCCCTCTCCAAGTTCTCCTGGCGTGCGATTCAATCCGCCAAGTACGAAAGGGGCGAACCCAGATCGTCCAGCCTCGAATACTGAGAGCAAGTCAGCACGCTTCGGCCTGCGGTCTTCGCTTGTCAGGATTTCAGCACGGCGGCTCCGCCGCCAGTTGGCAAAGCAGCCAAGTCTCGCACGCGCGAATGCTGACGTGCTTACAAGCTGATGAACCCGTAGATCGTAAGGCTCAGGTCTTCCACATACTGCTTTGAGGATCCTGAACCCTTGCTATCAGGTCCCGGAGCGTGGTCTTACCCTCGTAGAGCGCGGTGCCGACCACCACGCCGGCAACACCGGGCGTCTTTGACAGCATGGCCACGTCCTCGTTCCCGCGGACGCCACCGCTAGCGATGGTGGGGATTATCCTCGCGAGCGCTGCGGTGCTTTGGAGGCCCACCCCTGCGTCCATGCCGTCGCGCTCGACATCGGTGTAGAGAACCGAGGCGACACCGTCAGCGACCAGTTCTTTCGAGAGATCCAGGACCGAGACCCCGCTCGACCTGCGCCAACCGTGCGTCGCGACGACCCCCTCGCGGGCGTCGACGGCCAAGACCACAGAGTCGCCCGCCTCCTCGACCGCCCTCAGCCGCAGGTCCCTGTCCTCGATCGCCGCGGTCCCCATTATGACACGCTGGGCGCCTGCACCCTGCACGGCGCGCAAGTCTTCGATGGAGCGGACTCCCCCCCCTACCTGGAGCGGCACACCAACCGCCCTTGCGATACGGCGGATGAGCTCGAGCTGGACTGGTCTGCCCTCCTCGGCGCCGTCGAGGTCGACGACGTGGATCGCCTGAGCCCCTTGTCTCACCCACTCGCGGGCGCGCTCGATGGGGTCGGCATCGTACTCTTTGGCCCGCCCGAAGTCCCCCTGCTTCAGACGCACGCATCGACCGCCGCGCAGGTCGATCGCAGGATAGACGGTAAAGTCACTCAAACCGATCCCGCCCAGGCCAGGAAATTCTCGTACAACTTCAGGCCTGCCCTGCTGCTCTTTTCGGGATGAAACTGGACGGCGAGGAGGTTCTCCCTTCCGGCCGCAGAACAGAAGCGCGTCCCGTAGTCCGTCTCGCCGATGAGGTCATCTGTATCCTCAGGTATGGGGTAGTAGGAGTGGACGAAGTAGAACGCCTCACCGTCGAGACCGTTGAGGGCCGGGTGCTCCCGCACCAGAGAGAGCTCGTTCCATCCAATGTGCGGAACTTTGAGTCCTTCCCCCTCGAACCGCACCACCTTCCCCTCCAAGATCCCAAGCCCCGCCACTCCCGGCGACTCCTCGGAGCCCTCGAAGAC
>DASQWQ010000400.1:0-6588 GCA_035640175.1 Rubrobacter sp.
AGATCGGCGTCTCGAGGTCCCCTATAAACTCGGCGTAGAGCGGCACCACGTCGTAGGAACGGGCGAGTCTGCGAGCCTCGCTCAGCGAAGGTACCAGGTTGAGGTTAACCGTGGCGGTCATGCAGTACCTTCGCCACGTCCTCTATTCCCACGTCCCTTTCCTCGAGCAGCACCAGCAGGTGGTAGACGAGGTCGGCCGCCTCCTCGCTCAGCCTCTCATCGGAGAGTGCGGCCACAACGACCTCCACCGCCTCCTCCCCCACCTTCTGGGCCAGCCGCTCCTTTCCGCCCTGGATCAGGGAGGCAGTATACGAGCCCTCGGGCATCGACCTGTGGCGCTGCGTTATCGTCCCCGCCAGCCGCTCGACCATCGTCCCGAAAGGGACCTCCCTATCGCCTGCGGGCCCTACCCCGACTCGTTCCCCTACCAAGGTGGTGAAGAAGCAGCTCTTCTGGCCTGTATGGCAGGCTGGCCCGCGCGGCTCGACCCTGTAGAGGAGTGCATCTCCGTCGCAGTCCAGCTTCACATCGACGACCCTCTGCGTATTGCCGCTCGTCGCGCCCTTGCGCCAGAGCTCGGAGCGCGAGCGGGAGTAGTAGTGGGCCTCGCCGCTGGAGAGCGTCTTCTCCACGGCCTCGCGGTTCGCGTACGCCAGCGTAAGCACGTCGCCCGTCGCCACATCCTGGGCGATAACGGGGACGAGACCACTCTCGTCGAACTCAACCCTGTCGACTGCCGGGGTCACTTCGTCGCCGGCTCTTCGAACCAGATATCGTCCGCGTTCATCGCCGTCGCGAACCAACTGCCGAGTACCTCGTTATGGTGGGCAATGATCCGGGCCGCCGAGATGTGGTCTTTGTCCCAGGTGCCGTGCGCGTCCTTCACGAGTGTAACGTCGTAGCCAAGGCTGAAGGCCCGCCGGCATGTCGTATCGATGCAGCACTCGGTTTGCAACCCCGTGAGAACCAGATCCTCGATGTTCCTGGATCCCAGCTCCTCGCGGAGGACCGTGTCTAGGAAAGAGTCAGGAGTCCGCTTCTTGACGACCAGATCGCCTTCTAGCGGGGCTATGCTCGGGGGTATCTTCCATCCTTCGGTGCCCTCTTCCAGCGTGCCCCCCGCTTCGCAGTGCTGCACGTAGATCACAGGGTCCCCAGCCTCGCGGGCCTCGTCGATCAGGCTCCTGATGTTCTCCAGCAGACGCTCCCCGCCGGGAACCGGAGGTTCTTCGGATACATCGAACATTCCGAGCTGGACGTCGATGATTACCAGTGCCGTTCTACCTGCCATGCCTGACCTCCTTCTCAGGGTCAACGAGCCGGATCGGAATACCTGCCTGCATCATGTGCTCCTTGACCTCGGCTATGCTGTATTCGCCGAAGTGGAAGATACTCGCGGCGAGCACCGCGCCCGCTCCGGCGTTTACGGCTGCGATCATATGCTCTGGGCTCCCCGCCCCGCCGGACGCGACTATGGGGAGGGTCGTCTTCTCGGCGACGGTGGAGATCAGATCGAGGTCGTAACCGGTCTCCGTCCCGTCTGCGTCCATGCTGTTGAGCACGAACTCCCCTGCCCCCCGCCTCTCTCCCTCGACTAGCCACCCGACGGTGTCCATCCCCGTGTTGACCCGCCCGCCGTTCAGGTAGACCTCCCAGCCAGGAGAGAGGCCGCGCCGCTTTACGTCGACGCTCAACACGACGCACTGGCTCCCGAAGCGTTCCGCTCCTTCGGTGATGAGATCCGGGTTCCCCACGGCGGCGCTGTTTATGGAGACCTTGTCGGCCCCTGCGCGCAGCATGGCGCGCATGTCGTCGGCCGTCCTTACGCCGCCGCCGATCGTGTAGGGTACGAAGACCTCCTCGGCAGCGCGGCGGGCGAGCGTGGCGGCCGTGTCCCTCTGTTCGTGGGAGGCGGTGATGTCGTAGAAGACGATCTCATCTGCCCCCTCCCTGTCGTAGAGGGCCGCGAGTTCCACCGGGTCTCCGGCGTCCCTCAGGTTGGTGAAGTTCGTCCCCTTTACAACCCGCCCGGCGTCCACGTCGAGGCATGGGATGATGCGGACTTTGAGGCTCACCGGGGGCTCTTCTCCCGCCTGTGCCGAAGACGAGCCAGGTGCTCAGCAAAGAGGGCGCGTATGTGGCGCTGCCTCGATGGCAGGGCTACGTTCGACGAAACGACCTTCACCGCTGTCCCTTCCTGGTAGCTCATTACAGGGTAGTGTACGGCCTAGAAACACGCCAGCGTTCGGGACTACACGTAGGGCACACTGGCGTTGCCACATTCTTCGGCCAGGCGCTTGCGCAGGGCGTTCCTCGCCGGCAGCAGCACGGAGCCTTCATCTCCTGCGCCCACTACGATCGAGCCGTCCCTTCCCCTCCAGTGACGGTGGACCGTGTAGGCGGCGAGCGTCCCTTCCACCAGGCCGACCATCCTGTCGAGCTCTGCGTGGGACATCGAGGCGGAGACGTCGAGCTTGGAGACGTCCACGTTCTCGGACGCGGAGATGTCCGCAGAGAGGTTGCCCGTCCTTAGCCTGAGGCCCGGCGTGTCCCAGAGGACCTCGATGGCACCCTTGAGCGCCGCCGCCCTGCTCTCCTTGTTGCCTTTACGGAACTTGGGGTCATCCATCGCCCGGAACCGCTTTGCGAGCTCGCCGTTGTCCGCCGCTCCCGAGCGCTCCAGGGAGAGGACCTTCAGTGTCGCCGCGGAGTCTACCTCCACGACCACGCTCTGGCCCCTCTCCCTCGGGAAAGGGTAGTCTGTGTACTCGACGCCGGCCTTCTCCAGCTCGGAGAGCAACTCCTCTGCGTAAGGCTCGCCGTCGAACATCCTGCGGCTCGCCGAGTAGGCCGGGAGCGCCAACTTCGAGAGAATGCGTTCGATCCTGCGTGTCCCCCTGTCGTTAGGGACCGCGAGCGGCGCGTCGACGCCGACGACGGTCCCCCGCCGCTCCGAGCCGTAGCTCTCGACCGTCCCTGCTATCTCCTCCGCGTCCCCCACGAACGAGTTGGCTATGATGCTCCCCCGCTCGTCCAGCACGACCAGGCACGAGACCTTCTCCCGCGCCTCTCCCGGCCTCCACGCCAGCGCGCAGCCTACAAATCTCAAGTTCCCTCCTTACCCGCGTCGTATACGGCCCGAGAGATCTCCTCGCAGACCTCCCGGCACACCGTCTCGTCAGTATGCTCGACCATCACCCGCACGACCGGCTCCGTCCCGCTCGGCCTCAAAAGGACGCGTCCTTCCTCGCCAAGGGTGCTCTCCGCCTCAGAGACAGCCAGCCGGACCGCCTCCGAGGCCGCGACGGCCTTCGCGGCCCCAGGCTCCTCGACCGTCACGTTGATGAGCGTCTGCGGACACACCTCCACAGCCGCGGCCAGCTCGGAGAGCGGCCTGCCGCTGCGGACCATCACGTCAAGGAGCGCGAGGGCCGTAACGATGCCGTCTCCTGTGGTGGTGTGCTCGGCGAGGATCACATGCCCTGACTGCTCCCCGCCCAGTGAAGCACCGAGCCGGCCCATCGCCTCGGCGACGTGCCTGTCCCCCACGTCAGTCACTTCGTAGGGTATCTCCATGGCCTCCATCGCCTTGAAGAAGCCGAGGTTGCTCATCACCGTGACCACGACCTCGCCAGACAGGACTCCGCGTTCCACTTTGTCGCGGGCGAGAATGGTGATGATCCTGTCCCCGTCGACGACGTTCCCCTGCTCGTCGACCGCGAGTACCCTGTCCGCGTCCCCGTCGAAGGCGAAAGCCACGTCGTGCCCGGAGGTGTCGAGTTCCTCGATGTGCGTCGAGCCGCAGCCCTCGTTTATGTTGGTACCCGTGGGATCAGCTCCGGTCAGGGTGAGATCCACCCCTACCTCCCCGAAGACCAGCGGTGCCACCTCATAGGCCGCCCCGTTGGCGCAGTCGAGGAGCACTTTGACACCCTCAGCCGACGGACGCAGCCGCTGGAGCACCCACTCCGCGTACATACGTGTGGCGTCGCCGAGCACTTCGACCCTTCCGACCCCGCTTCCGGTCGGGCGCGGAGTGTCGTGACGCAGCAGGTCTTCGATCTCACGCTCTTTCTCAGGGGAGAGCTTGCAGCCTTCTCCTGAGAAGAACTTGATGCCGTTATCGGGGTAGGGGTTATGCGAGGCGCTTACGATGCCCGCGGCCGAGGCCCCTAGACGCGGCGCGAGCGCCGCGACGCCAGGCGTAGGCAGGACACCGAGGTCCACGACGTCGGCGCCACCGCTCGCTGCGCCGGCACACAGGGCGCTGGCGAGCATCTCTCCGGAGAGGCGCGTGTCGCGTCCGACGAGGATCTTGCCTCCGAACACCCGGGAGGCTGCGAGCCCGAGGCGCAGGGCGTCTTCTGGCAGGAGGTCCTTGTTGGCGACCCCGCGCACCCCGTCGGTGCCGAACGCTATGGTTCCGCTCTTCAGTCGGCCTCCCCAAGCATGCCTGGGTAGATCCTGAACGCTGGGTGCCTCTCGTGCAGAAAGGACTCGTAGAACCCTTGGGCCTCAAAGGGCGCATACTCGATGTGATCGTCCGGACTCATACCGGTTCCTTCTCCCGTCTCGACGTAGAATGGGCCCCTTCCGCCGTGCGAAAGGAGCCCGACATGACGATCCGCTCTAGTGGCTCTAGCGCTTGGAGAACTGCGGACGCTTGCGGGCCTTCTTGAGGCCGTACTTCTTGCGCTCGACGGCCCTGGAATCACGGGTGAGCATCCCTGCAGCCTTCAGCTCGCTACGGGCCTCCTGCGATTCTTCGGCGAGGGCCCGCGCTATACCGTGGCGCAGGGCCTCTGCCTGCCCGGTGGGACCGCCGCCTTCGATCTTGGCTACGACCTCGTAGCGGCCGGCCGAACCGAGGAGCTCGAGCGGCGAGCGCACCACAGTACGGTAGGCCGGCCGCGGGAAGTACTCGTCCACGTCGCGGCCGTTCACGGTGATCTTACCCTCACCCGGTAGCACCCTTACCCTTGCAACGGCGGTCTTGCGCCTTCCCGTCCCGATATATAGAGCCTCTGCCATTCACTTCACCTCGAGCGTCTGCGGGTCCTGAGCGGCGTGTGGGTGCTCGGGTCCCGCGTAGATCTTCAACTTCTTGAACTGCTTTCTGGCGAGGCGGGTCTTCGGCATCATCCCGTAGACAGCCTTGCGCAGGACCTCCGTCGGCTTGCGCGCGAGCATCTGCTCGTAGCTGGTCTCTTTCATGCCGCCGGGATAACCCGAGTGCCGCCTATAGACCTTCTGCTCCGCCTTCCTGCCCGTGACGGCAACCCTGTCTGTGTTCACCACGACAACGAAGTCGCCCACATCGACGTGCGGCGTGTACTGCGGCTTGTTCTTGCCGCGCAAAACGCGCACGATCTCTGTCGCCAGACGCCCGAGGTGTTTCCCCTCCGCGTCAACGACATACCACTTACGCTCGACCTCGAGGGGTCGCGCCATGTAACTCTTCATCATCCTCCGGAGCTTGTGCGAACTTCAAAGGCTTCGAACGGATCAAATAGTAGCATACATCAGCAAAAGGACCAGCGTAGAGCGGCACGCGGAAGGCCTCGGGCCTTCCGCGTGCCGCTGTTTCAGGCCTCAGGCAACAGGATTTGCAAGGGCGGTTCGCGAACCGCCCTTACAGGACCCGTGCTATTGTCAGGCCGTCTATGCGCTCCCGGATCAGGGGTAACGCGATGCTGGAGAGCCTGGGGTCTCTGGCTATCCGCTCGTTGAACTCGCGCGTCGCCCGCACCGTTGCGTCCGTGGGGTCGAGCACGGTGCCGCCTCTTATGGTGTTGTCGCCGAGTATGAGAGAGCCTGGTCTTACGAGGCGTAGGGACGCGTCCAGGTACTCGGGGTAGCTCTCTTTGTCAGCGTCTATGAAGATTACGTCGAAGGGACCTTCGTCGTCTTCGATGAGGGCGGCGAGGAGTTCGTGGGCGTCGCCGACCCGGATCTCGACCTTTTCGGAGAAGCCGGCCCGTTCGACGTTGTTGCGGGCGACTCCGGCGTGATGCTCGTCTATCTCCAGGGAGATCAGGGCTCCATCGTCGGGCAGGGCGCGGGCGAAGTGGATGGCACTGTAGCCGCCCAGGGTACCTATCTCCAGTATGCGCCGCGACCCGGCTATCTCGGTGAGCAACTGCAGCAGCCTTCCTTCATTGGGCGAGACGTTTATCTCCGGTAGTCCGGCCCGCCGCGAGTCCCGCAGGGCGGCTTCGAGGGCCTCATTCGATGAGGAGAACAGGTCCTCGACGTAGGTGTCGATCTCCCGCAAGAGCTCTCTCGTATCGTCTGTGTTCATCGCTCACTCCTCCACAGATTCGGGTCGTCGTAGCTCACGCCGATCAGCGTGAGCCCACGGCTGGTTACGGCGGGCCCTGCCTCGCTGCGTTTTTCTCCCGAGAGCAGCCGGTCGAACTCCGTCAGGTCCCTCTTCCCGCCTGCAATCTCCAGCATGGTGCCGACCAGGGAGCGGACCATGCCGTACAGGAACGAGTCGGCGGTTATGCGGTACCTTAGCAGGTCGTCGCGCCTGGTCCAGCGCGAGCTGGCAACGATTCGTTCGAAGCGGACGTGATAGCTCTTCTG
>DASQWQ010000401.1:0-2420 GCA_035640175.1 Rubrobacter sp.
CCCGACCGCCCCGCTACCTCGCGGATCTGACTCTTTATGAACCGCCCCTGCTCGGAACCCTCGGGAAACTCCCCATAGAGTCTCTGGAGGCGCCCCTGCTCGGCGTCCAGCCCGCGAGAGAGGGAGTCCAGACTTCCGAGCGAAGCGCCTTCGAGCCCGCGCTCGAACTCGCCTTCTGCGGTCTCTCTGGCCCACCCCAGCGACAGGTGCGCCGGACCTTGCTGCTCGACGGGCTCGCGCGAATCGAGGAGTTCTTCGGGTGCCACGCCCAAGGCTCGAGCCAGCTTGCCGAGGGTACCGAAGTGCGGACGCCCGATCTTGCCGGTCTCGATGCCGGAGACCGTGGTGGGACTTAGGCCAGCCTTCCGGGCCAACCTAGCCTGGGTCCACATCCGCAAGCGACGTAGGTTTTCCACACGCTCGCCTATGTCGGGCATGCTCGCTCCTCGTCTCTGTCAACCAGTGAAAGCATACCATAAACTGTATGAAAAGGCTATTGTAGTTGTAATACGAGCCAGTATACCGTAAGAAGTATGGGAAAATATGTTTGAAAACTGTATGAGAGGGTATATAATGGTCGTGCAGAAGGGAGGTCGGTCCCGGCTAGGGGACCCAGGAAGAGAAGGAGGTGCAAGGATCATGTTGAGTCCTTTCCGCGGGTTTTACGATGCGCAGAGTGAGGTCGATCGCCTCTTCAACGAGATGCTAGGCGGCCTGAGCCGCGGGCGAGGACGCCAGGGAGGTCAGCAGCTCACCCAGTGGGCGCCAGCTGTGGACGTGCTCACCAAGGACGACGACTTGGTGATCCGTGCCGAGCTTCCTGGGGTCAAGCAGGAGGATGTGGACATCACCCTGCAGAACGGGGTCTTGACCATCTCCGGCGAGCACAAGGCCGACCAGGAAGAGGAGCGCGGTGGCTACCACGTCAAGGAGCGCCGCTACGGTTCCTTCCGCCGCAGCATGACGCTGCCTGAGGGCACAGACGAGAGCAAGGTCCACGCCCGCTTCGAGGATGGTGTGCTCGAGGTCACCGTGGAGGGAGCTGCTATAGAGCAGGCCCCGAAGCGCGTCGAGATAGAGGGCTCGAGCGGCTAAGGCCTCGTGGAGAAGGCGAGGGAGAGGCGGGGCTGCTGCGAGGCGGCCCCGCCGTATGCGGCCTGCAGGCCCCCGAGGGTATCCTGCGCCTGACCAGGTGCCCGCTCCGAGAGGTGAGGGGATCGTACTCCTACAGGGAACCGGGGTGCCCGTGCTGCGAGGTGCCTAAGGACCGCGTGTTAACCCTGCCGGGAAGGATGCGTGGGCTCGTTGGACAGGCGTGGCATCTCTCGTCCGTGCCCTACTCTAGGATCGACTCTGTGCTGCAGGCCAACTGTGACCTCATGGAGAGAGGGGATCGACCATGAGAGACGCGGCACAAGCGACGATACTCGTGACGGGCGCCACCGACGGCTTGGGCAGGCGCGTCGCTCGAGAGCTGGCGGCGAAGGGCGCTACGGTGCTGCTGCACGGACGCAACCCGGAACGCCTCGAAGCTACGCTCGAGGAGCTGATGAGCCAGGTGGGCAGCGAGAAGGCAAACTCATATCTGGCAGACCTCTCCTCGCTGGCGGCCGTGCGTGACCTGGCGGACCGTATCCTCTCGGAGCACGATCGCCTCGACGTCCTCGTCAACAACGCTGGCATAATCGTCCGAGAGCGTAGGGAGAGCGAGGATGGTTACGAGCTCACCTTCGCCGTCAACTACCTCTCCCACTTCTTGCTCACGAGACTACTCCTGCCACTCCTAAAGGACTCCGCCCCGGCGCGGATAGTCAACGTCGCCTCTGCGGGGCAAAGCCCAGTGGACTTCTCGAATCTCATGCTGGAGCGGGGCTACGATGCCATGAAAGCCTACTCACAGAGCAAGCTAGCCCAGGTCATGTTCACCTTCGAGCTGGCCGAGCACCTGCGGGACACCGGCGTGACCGTGAACGCTTTGCACCCGGCCTCCTTGATGGATACCAAGATGGTCCAGAGCACCTTCGGCTACACCATGAGCACGGTCGAGGAGGGGACGGAGGCCGTCGTCCGCCTGGCCATCTCGCCGGAGATCGGAGGGGTCACGGGCCGCTACTTCGACGGGACGCGCGAGGCGCGCGCAAACCGGCAGGCTTACGACCCGAGGGTTAGGAACAGGCTATGGGCTCTGAGCGAGGAACTGTGCGGGCGCTTGCTCGAACCCGTTGTGTGCCGGTGATTAACGCGTGTTTACGCAAGGCATTATAGTCGAGGAGGCAGGACCAGGTTCTGCTTCCTTCTGAGTCCCGATCTCGCTCGCACCTTACCAGGCTTTGGCTGCGCCCGAGGCTCGATGAGGCGCTAGGCGATAGTGCATAAAGCAATAGTAGAGGCTTGCTTTGGTCCGCGGCGGCCCGAGGGTT
>DASQWQ010000402.1:0-4677 GCA_035640175.1 Rubrobacter sp.
TGCTCTCCCCTGTTGACTGCCACAACGGCCTCTAGGTCCGTGGCGACGAAGGTCAGAAGGCCGGCTCCCATTATGACGCCGACGTCCACACTACGATGAACGCGAGCCCTAGAGCCATACCCCTTTCCTCGCGCAAGAGACGCCAGATCATGGTTGGCCTCCACGGTTTCTGAGGTAGACGTCGGTCGCGAGCGTCTGCCTGGCGGGGTCTTGACCCCGGGGCCTGACTTCGACGGCCAGCTATGCGCAGGAGCCTGATCCCGCCTCATCCGTGATAGCGAGAGCCGGAGGACAGTCGTCAGCACTCCTCCTGCACGGAGTAAACCGCAGTCCGTCCGCGGGAACCGAATCCACGAGCGTCTGGGCACTGCTGCCTTGGAACGTTTCAGATCGTGGCCGCTGAGGTAATAGCTTATGACTTCGGAGCCCTCGATACTGCGGTCTCCCCGGTCTCGTTGCCGAACGCGATGCGGGTTGCCGTAGGTACGGCCGGCCTTGTGGGATCCGTGGGTTCAGAAACAGGTATCTCCTGGGGGTTCGAAGTCAGGTCGTACGGATAGGCGGCCCTGATCTCACGTTCCATCCTGCCAAGGGCAAGCCTGGTATTCCCGACGGCCTCCAGCCTGTCGCCGCCATAACCAAAGGCCCTTACGCTCACGTCGAAGATCGCATACAGAGCGAAGAGCACGCCGAACATCATCATCGCGGAGACGAGAACCTCCACGAGCGTGAAACCCGTTTCCTCCTTCCACGGCTGGTTCTCTCTGCCAGGTTCACCATCTGGACACGACCCCTGAAACGACGTAGGAGTTATCGCCGTCCCAGTCGAACGGTGACCATCATCAGCCCCTCCTCCCCGGAACCGTCGCCGAGGTCGGTACCGATGGACTGAGCGGCTATCGTGTATCCGAAACCGGAAGGGTTGCAGACGCCGCCCTGCGGGCCTCCCTCGACGGCCTCGTATGGAAGGCTCTTCAACTGTTCCAGCCTCTGTACGGCGCACGTCCGCGCCTTGTCGTAGTCGGCGCTCGCGTCAGCGGCCCCGATCGCTGCGTCGAACATGCCTACCATGGGTACGACGGCGACGGTGAGGACTACCATCGCCACCATCACCTCTACAAGCGAGTAACCCGCGGTGCTCTTAGTAGGAGATATCGCCGATCCTTATCCTCGAAGTCGGGGCGTTGAAGACGACCGGGCACGTCGGGATACCATCTTCCGAGCTGATCACGACGGTACCGCTCTGGCCGGGTCTGAGGGTTCTGACGGTGCCGTTAGAGTTGAACTCGAGGGTGCGCGTGGCGCCGTTCTGTGCGGCGTCGGACCCGCAGGAGCTTGGCG
Organism: Rubrobacter sp.; assembly: GCA_035640175.1. Lineage (GTDB taxonomy): Bacteria > Actinomycetota > Rubrobacteria > Rubrobacterales > Rubrobacteraceae > Rubrobacter_D. The sequence continues at coordinate 1,342 of DASQWQ010000402.1, forward strand.
GAACGACGGCGTCCTTGTCCCCGTGCGAGCAGTCGGGATCGAAGGTGACCTCCTTGATCTTCGTCCTGTCGGGCAGTTCTCGCCGCACCTGCAGGGTGTCGTCAGCCAGCGCGGGAGTGGGGCTGCCGGCACCATAGGGGAAGTTCGGTTTGACCATGCAGTAGTCTGCTGAGGCGCAACGGCTGAGGGGGGTGCCATCGTGCATGAACACGACCCGCCAGTCCGTCAGTTGCTCGGTGGCCCTGGTGTGGGCGAGCCGCAGGTCGGCAGCGAACTGGTCGGCGGCGGCCTCGACCCGCCAGCGCTCCAGCAGGACAAGCAAGACGATGATCCCGATGGCGAGAATGATGCTCATGATGGATACGGCCGTCAGGATCTCGGGCAGGGTATAGCCACGCTCGTCTCCACAGACGCGGGCAATGTTCGGCCGTATCGCGCGCATGACCTACTTGTCGACGCGGATACGGGCGGACTTTAACGGGCTCTCACGAGCCCGAAGGGGTCGTTACGGGCGCTCGATGAACTCTATCCGGTAGCCGTCGGGATCTTTGACGAAGAAGATCCTGGTCCCGCTGCCCATGGCGTGCGGCTTGCTCTCGAAGTCCACACCGCCTGCTTCTTCGAGCCTGTCCGCCAGGGCGTCGAGGTCTTCGACGGCGAAGGCGACGTGACTGTAGCCGGTCCCGAGCTCGTAGGGCTCCTTCTGGTCGTGGTTGAGGGTGAGCTCCAGTCGGGACTCGGGGTCGCCGGGTACGCTGAAGAAGGCGTTGGTCGCGTCGTCGCCGATAGGCGTCTTGCGGGCGAGCTCCAGCCCAAGCTTATTCACGTAGAAATCTATGCTCCGGTCGAGATCCAGGACCCTGTAGCAGGTGTGCACGTAGCGCATGGTTGCTCCTTTCAGTCTCTCAGCATTTCAGCTTATCAGCACTTCAGCACTTCAGCACGCTCCGGCCCGCGGCCTCCGCTTGTCAGCATTTCAGGGTTCGCGGTCGGGGACGACTCCCAACGAGTAGATGCTCCTCTGGGATTCTCTCAAGCGCACAAGCCTCTCACCACACGTAGTTGACCTGCTGGCTAGCTGACAAGCCGCCGGGCTTCGCCAGGCGGCGTGCTGAAGTCCTGACATGCTGACAAGCGAAGCCCGGAGGGCGTAGCGTGCGAGCAAGCTGATAAGCTTTACTCATGGAGAAGGTCTCACGGGATCTGCCTGAGAGTCCGGCCCGCAGGGTGGCCAGGATCGCCCGTGTCGCGGCGCGCTACGGCTTCGGCTTCGTGTTCAAGAGCCGCCTGCTGCCTGGTCGGCGCAGGGAAGAACCTGGGAGGGTGGGCACGAGGCTGCGCTTCTCCCTCGAAGAGTTGGGCCCGACGTTCGCGGAGTTGGGACGTTTCCTCTCTATCCGCCGCGACCTGATCCCACCCGATGTGGCCGCCGAGTTGGGGCACGCGAGGGTGGGGGCGAAGCCGATGGGCTTCGCCGAGGTGCGGGCTTTCGTGGAGAGGGAGCTAGGCAACACGCGGGAGCGACTGTTCGTCGAGTTCGAGGAGGTACCGGTCCGGGTCGGACCGTTTACCCAGTCGCACCGGGCTGTGCTGCCGGGTGGGCGTCCTGCACTCGTGGTCGTCGACCGCACGGGCGTACGCAGGGACCTCCTGGCGATGCGACCTGTGGCCGACCTGACGCGCCGGAGGCTCGGCGACCGTTTGCCCCTCGATCCCTCCGCGATCGTGGCCGAGTTCACCGCGCACGTTACCCACCGCCGCGACATGTACTCTTCGGCCCAGATCTCCCGCCGCCTGAGAGAGCTAGAGGATTTCCGGCTCCTCGTTCCTGACGTCTACAGGGACTACTCGACAGGCCGCTGCGTGACGTTCGAGGAGCCCGCGAACTCTGCGCCCCTGGAAGAACAGCACTACGTGCAGGTCTCGGAAGCACTCGTGTGGCTCGCGCTGACGCACGGAGTTCTCCTCGCCGACCCGGCACAGGTGCGTTTCGTCCTTGACTTCCCCGCAGAAAGACTCTGGCTCGCTGACCCGACGGAGGCGTTTGGGTTGGACCCGGAGAGGCTGCGGGGGGTGGCCGAGACCCTGGCCGCGGTGCGGCGCGGGGACGTGGAGGGTGTGGTGCGCGCGCTGCCGCTCGCAGGGAGCTTTGTCCCCCACGACGCCTCGGACCTCCGGCGTGAGTTGCGCGAGGCCATGGGCGCACTGGGCGGTCCTCTGTGGCGCGAACACTCCCTGGAGGAGGTCAGGGACAGGGGACTCGAAGCCATCCGTAGAGGAGGCGCGCGGCTGCACGTCGAAGTCGTCCAGATGGTGGATTTTCTGGTCGAGGTAGAGAGGCTCGGGGGAGAACGACAGACGCGGATAGTAACGGCGGCGGAGGCGGCCAAGGTCCTCATCTCCCGCTACAGGAACCCTGCCTACGTCGCGGCCCGCCTGGCGCGCAGGGTCACCCAACCCGATGCCCTCGCGGATTACCCGCGCCAGGTCCACGCCCTTCTTGATGAGCTCAAAGACGGCGAGGTCGAGGTTCGTTTCAGACACGCCGGGCTGGATGAGCTCATTTCGAAGGTGGACATCCTCGCCAACCGCCTGGTCTTCGCCTTCCTCATAGCCGCCCTCATAATAGGTTCTGCGATGCTTGGGATCTTCGTCGATAGCGGCATCAGTTTCCTCGGCGTGAGCGTGTTCGGCCTTATCGGCTTCGTCTTTGCCGCGATCCTGGGGCTCCTGCTGCTCGTCGGCATCATCAGATCCGGACGCCTGTAGAGTAGCATTTCAGCACGCTTCGGCTTCGCCTTCGCTTGTCAGCACGGCGGCTGCGCCGCCGGTTGGCAATTCAGCCAAGACCCTTGCGCGCACCAAAGCTGAAGTGCTATTTACGCCTTTGGCAGAGGCCGATGCATTTTGCCGGAAACACTGCCGGACACCCTCCATCCGCCATCTACGGTACTGGTCCGTATGTTGGGCCGCCTGAGGCGAACAGATTGCGGCTCTTTTGTGGTGGCTGTGGTTTGGGTGATGCGGATGCGTTACCGCTTGGTGACGCGCTGGCCGAAGGCTTGTTCGGCAGTGTGCTGATTGGCGCCGCAGTGCTGGGCGATACGCTGCTGGCCGCTACGCTGCCGCTGGTGCTGTAGGGGGGTAGTTATCACAGGCTCTTCCGTTGCCGTCGAAATCCAGGTTGTTAGGGTCGCTGGGGTCGCTGTCGAGCTCGACCTGCGCCGATTCTTGAGAGCCGAAGCTGGCGCAGTCGCACTGGTCGCTTGCGCCACGGTCGGCTTGCTCGGGTAGATTATCTGTTCGTAGGTCCCACGCAACACGAAACCGGCCACG
>DASQWQ010000403.1:0-3032 GCA_035640175.1 Rubrobacter sp.
GCCGCCTATCGCTCCGCCGATAAACGGCACCAGCAGCGCCAGGATCCCCGCAACCGTCGCGATCGTACCGAGGCTCTGCGGGGCATCCTGCGGAAGGCCGGGGAGGGTCACCCCAGAGAGCTGGTCTATGAAGCTGACGCCAATCAGCGCCCCGATGCCCGCCAGAACAATGGTCACCAGCAGCGCGAGCAGCGGCACGAGCAGGCCATGCTTGAGACCGGAGCGGCTCGCGAGACGCCCCGCCACGTAGCCACCGATTATAAAGGCCAAAAGCAGCGTTATGAGGAGCCCGATCAAGCCCGCCGTTCCACCCTCAGTGGCGGATTGTCTGGCGCTCCCGGTTCCGAGGATAGCTCCCACTATGCCGCCGACTATGCCGCTCAGGATCAGGCCGGCCCCGAGCGCCGCCAACCAGCCCAACACAACACTCACCCAGCTCGTGCCCCGGTCGGCATCCCTGTCGGTGTCCGTGCTCCGGTGCGTGTTGCTGCCGGAGGCAGAGCTGGTCGCGCCCGAGTCGAGGCTCGATGCCCGCTCCTCTCGTACCTCGCTGACCCTGCGGGGGCCTGACCCTTCGCTGCCGGTCGAGCTACGCTCACCGTACTCCGTGTCCACCTTCGGCGCGTCGGTGTTCCCGTCTGCGCCTTGTCTCTCGCTCATTCGTCGCTCCTTCTAGCTAAAGTGTGTGGTCAGGGATCGCGCGTCGTCCGCTCCGTACCTATGGTCGCCCACACGAGGATCAGTCGGCAGGCCCCGTTCGGCCTCCCGCCTCTGCTCAGCTTGCCGCTTGTCCCTCTTGGAGTCCATACTCATGCCTCCTAACACGCGTCACATTGTGGAGATTTTCCACGTTTCTCAAAGGGCTCCAGATCCTCGAACGAAGGGTGGACCCGGGTGATCCCCAGGCTCGCCCTTCGACGTTCGGTCTCCCTAGAGACGTTTAGACGCCGCGGCGGGAGGAGGTCTCATCCTCTATGTCTATCTCCTCGCGCCTTACGTCCTCCTCCACAACCTCCGTGTCGGAGACCACGTCCTTCTTGACCCTAACCTCTTCCTTGGCGACAGCCCTCTTAGAGACCACTACCTCTTCCTCAGTGACCGGCACCACTACCTCGTCCTCGCCTATCTCGGCCTCGGAGGCGTCGCCTTCGACTGGCACCCTCTCCACCGATACCTCCTCGTGGCGGGTGGGCACCTCTATCTGCTCGCGGTCGGTGCGGACGCGCTTGCGGACCCTCATGGAGCCGGCCTCGACCTCGCGGGTGCCAGCGGCGAGCTCTTCCTCTGTCCTCTGCACCCTCAACTCGTCGCGGTCTTCAAGGTCGGAGCCCGCGCTCTGATTGACGCCCTCGTCGTCCTCTGAGTGGCCTCGAAACTCGCCCGATTCGGTGTCGCCCTCGCGCATGCCCGGACCCACGACACCGGGGTCTCCGGAAGAGTAGTCGGCGTAGGTCCCACGATCCTCTGTGCCCGTGGTGGCGCTCAGGCCGTAGTAGGAGCGGACCTCATTCTCGTACTCGGGGGTTATCTCCCTATCGTCATCGAAGGCTGGGCCATCTTTGACGGTGTCCTTGGTGTGGGAGACCTCGATGAAGCTCTGCTCGTCGTTTATGGTGGCGATGTCCGCCGGGATGAGGGTGGAGCTGGTGCCCAGGAAGCCCATCTTCACGCCGAAGTACTCCGGCTGGTCGTTCTCGTCCAAAAACAGGTCGTCTACCTTACCGATCTTCGAGCCGCTCTGGTCCACCACGGTGTAGCCCGCGTACTGGTCTTCGATTGCCGTAAACCTGTCGCTGCGTTCCTCCACTGCTTTCCTCCTTCATAAAGGGATATACCTACGCTCCCTTTGTATCTAGCTTTTATTAAGGGATAGTGAAGACTCTGTAGTCATTGCTAAACATGATTAGTTGCTTCTTCCCTCAGTAGACCCTATTTAGAGTTCCTACCCCGGATACGCGGTTGGTAGATGAAGCGTCCGGCCGCTTTGGTTCCTCTCTGACGCCGCCGTTTGTATGATAATCTTCATTGGGTGAGTACCCGCGGAAAGAAGCTACTTTACGTGTCCCCAAGATCTGGACTAAACAAGGAACAGCTTGACAATCCCGCATCTGATAATGATGGTCGCGAAGCGGAGCGCCTCGCGGCGCTGGATCACCTGAATGCAATACGACCCGAGACTGATCACATCCTTCAGCAACTGGTCGATGAGGTGCGTGGCATATTCGGCACGGATCTATGCATGGTGAACCTGAACCTTTCCGAGGTGCAATACTTTCGGGCTTGGTCGGGAGATTTAGACCCGGACCTGGCCGAAGCCAGGCAAGACGCCATCGAGAACAGCATGTGCCAGTACGTGGTGAACAGCGAGATGCCGCTCGTCGTGAAAGACTTCTCGGCTACCGAAGAGTTTAGGGAACAACACTGGTGCGTGAACTACGGCATCCACTTTTACGCGGGGATACCGCTGATCACCTCCGACAATCATGTCATCGGCACCCTCTGCCTGCTAAACGTCCAGCCCATCGAGTTTGGTCAGGACCAGATGAGGGTGCTTGGGGGTTTCGCCCAGGCGGTGGTCGGGAGACTCGAGCTGCTCGGCGCGCTAGGACGCGAGCAAGCCGCCAGGCAAGAGGAAGCCCTACGCAGCGAGGACCGTCAACGGACCTTGGACAGCCTCTCCGCGCACATAGCGATTATCGACGAGACGGGGACCATCGTCAGCGTCAACAAAGCCTGGCGAGACTTTGCCAGGGCAAATGGAGTAGCCGCGCAGAACTACGCCGAAGGCGCCAACTACCTCCGGGCATGCGATTCGGCAGCGGGTGCATATTCCGACGAGGCTGCTCCCTTTGCAGAGGGGATCCGCTCGGTTCTCACCGGCCAGCGCGAAGAATTCGAGCTAGAGTATCCCTGCCATTCACCCAGGGAACGGCGCTGGTACATTGGAAGGGTGACGCAATTTGCGGCCGGTGGTCCCCCACGAGCGGTGGTCGCCCACGAAAACACCACCGAGCGCAAGCTGGCCGAGGAGA
>DASQWQ010000404.1:0-5815 GCA_035640175.1 Rubrobacter sp.
CTCGAAGACGCCCGCCCTCTCAGGCACGAACCTCGGAGGACTCACCGCCGGGATAGCGATCATGTACGTAACCGCCCTGCTGGTGAGCGTGTAGGCTGCCGGGTAGAGGTTCGAGCTCTCTTCGGCGTAGAATGGCCTATACGCAGGCCGGACAAAGTAGAGTGCCCGTACGCCCTGCCCTCGCTGGCGCCATGGTAGACGCGAACCTGTGCGTTGGAGCGTCTATAGACTTCCTTTAGTTCTGGTAGGCTCCGCGATTAGCCAAGGCTAAGAATATCTCATTACGACTGTGAAGAGGATTATGTAAAAGAACGTCACGAAGACCTTGTCGAAGGGATCGAAGGAGTACTGCCTGGAGAGAGCGCGACGACGCGGGCTGCGCACGAATCGCTCAAGGGAGACCGCAGGGGCTTGCGCAGGCTCTGGCCATTCCTCGGGCCTGCGTTCATTGCGGCGGTGGCCTACGTGGACCCGGGCAACTTCGCGACGAATATCTCGGGCGGAGCGCAGTTCGGGTATCTGCTGTTATGGGTGATACTGACCTCGAACCTGATGGCGATGTTGATTCAGTCCATGTCGGCGAAGCTCGGCATTGCCACTGGAAAGAACCTGCCTGAGGTCTGCCGCGAGCGGTTCCCGAGCCCGGTTACACTGGGGCTCTGGGTTCAGGCCGAAGTCATAGCGATGGCGACGGACCTGGCTGAGTTTATAGGGGCTGCACTGGCTTTGAACCTGCTCTTCGGAATACCGCTCTTCCCTGCTGGCCTGCTTACGGCCGTCGGGGCCTTCAGGATACTCGAGTTGCAGCGAAGGGGCTTCAGGCCGCTCGAGGCGGTCATCACAGCCATGGTCGGGGTCATCGTCGTCGCCTTCACCTTCCAGATGTTCTACGCCGAGCCAGAGGGAAGCAGGATACTCGCAGGGCTCTTCACGCCTAGGTTCGCCGGAACCAAGAGCGTCTTGCTGGTCGCGGGAATCCTCGGGGCCACGGTCATCCGCACGTCATCTATTTGCACTCGGCCCTCACGCAGCGCAGGGTGGTAGGCAAGACCGAAGAGGAGAAGCGGAAGATCTTCCGCTTCGAGCTGGTCGACGTGGTCATCGCCATGGCCATCGCGGGGACCATCAACGCGAGCATGCTCGCGTTCATGGCCGCCGCGCTCTTCCACTCGGCCGGCCTGACAGGCGTCGGCGACATAGACAAGGCTTTCGAGCAGTTGCGCATTCTGGAGGGTAACACCCCGGCCATCCTGTTCGGGGTCGCCCTGCTCGCCTCCGGGCTGTCGAGCTCTTCCGTCGGTACCCTGAGCGGGCAGGTCGTCATGCAGGGGTTCATAAGCCGGCAGATACCGCTGTTCTTGCGCCGCCTGATCACTATGATGCCTGCCCTGATCATCCTCGCCATTGGCCTCAACCCCAGCCGTTCGCTGATCATAAGCCAGGTGGTGCTCTCCTTCGGCATCCCGTTCGCGCTCGTTCCGCTGCTCATCTTCTGCCGCAACAGGGACGTTATGGGCACGCTCGTCAACCACCGGCTCACCACGGCCATCGCGACGGTCGTCGTCTTCCTCATCGTCTCACTCAACGTCTTTCTCCTGTACCAGACCTTTTTCAGTGCATGATCCGGGGCTGATAGCTCGTCCTGCTTAAGGCTCGAGTCTTGTCTGCCCGGTGTGGCGCCAGTGAACGGTCCTAGGGGGCAACTGCCGGAGATGGTCCAGGCCAACGTCGGCCGACTGCCGCGTGCTCTATACTGCCGCCGAGATGAGAGAGGGGAGGTTATCCGGCGCCAAGACCTCGCGGCTGGCGGCTTTTTCCTGGATCCTCTACGACTTCTCGAATACCATCTTCTCGGTCACCATCCTCTCCTTTTACTTCCCGCTCTGGGTCGAAGAGCAGGTCGGGAGCGGAGGTTTCCTCTCCGGGGCCGGGCTCGTCAACTCGGCGACGGCCGTCTCCGCGCTGCTCGTCGTATTCACGGCGCCCGTTCTCGGGGCCGTAGCCGATCTCAGGCAGCGGCGGGTGCCTTACCTGATCGTGCTGACCGTCATCGCGGTCGCGCTCACCGCCGCGCTGGACGCGGCCGGCGGGGTCTTGGTGGGGCTCGCGCTCTTCGTCGCGGCCGACCTCGCTTACCAGTCTGCGCTCGTCTTCTACAACGCGTTGCTGCCCGTTGTCTCGGCGGGGCGCGGGGCCGGCAGGGTCAGCGGTTACGGCACTGCGGCGGGCTACGTCGGGACCATCCTTGGCCTCGTTGTACTGACGTACTTCGTCGAGAACGGAGAGGCTGTACGCCCGCTGCTCGGGCCTTTTGGAGGATGGCTCCAGACCGGTGACGAAGTCTACTCCAACGCCTTCGTACCGACGGCTGTCATCTACCTCGTCTTCTCCCTGCCCGCTTTCTTCCTCGTGCCCGACCCGGCGGTGCGGGCCAGGCGCCCCGTGGCCCTCGGAACGGCCTACCGCGACGTGGTCCGCACCGTGAAGAACCTGCGTGATTACGTGGGGGTGGGGACGTTCATCCTGTCTACGGTCCTCTACACGGACGCGGCGAATACCGCCATCGCAAACATGGCGCTCTATGCTCGGGTGGTCTTCAAAATGGACGGCACGCAGGTCAGGAACCTGCTCCTCTTCTCCACGGTCTTCGCCGCTGTCGGCTCGGCCGGCTTCGGTCTCCTGACGGACAGGGTAGGGCCCAAGAGGTCACTCGTCGGCGTACTCGTTCTGTGGCTCGTCGCGATCGTGCTCGCTGCCGCGGCCCTGGGAGCGTGGATGCTCTTTCTCGCAGGACCCATCGTGGGGATCTCGCTAGGAGGGATGTGGACGGTGGGGCGGGTGATGCTCGTCGCCCTCTCGCCGCCCGAGAAGCTAGGGGAGTTCTTCGGGCTCTTCTCCCTGGCCGGGAAGGTCTCTGCGGTCTTCGGACCCGCGCTCACGGCCGTGCTGCTCTTCGTCTTAGGGGGAGGCGCCTACGGCTACAGGATCTCCACAGGCTCGCTCGCCATCATAATGGCCGCCGGCCTCTTCTTCCTCCTCCGCGTCCCCGACACCCGCCCCGAACGCAACGTCGACGAGTTCGCCCCGAAGACGGGCACCACCCTTGATTCGCCGGCCCCGTGAGCGGAAGATGTACGCCATGAGGGGGAAGGATAGTCGGAGGGGCGCAACATGAGGCTCATCGCGCTGAGGGGGCGGATCGTTACGGACTACGAAGTCTGGCCCGATGGCACGGTCCTCCTCGGTGAAGGGTCCATCGCGGACGTGAGCCCGGACGACTCTCTCCTCGCCGAAGCGCATGAGGTCCACGACCACGCCGGGTCCCTGATACTGCCAGGCTTCGTCGACCTGCAGGTGAACGGGGCCTTCGGTATCGACGTGGCCTCGGAGAGCCAGCGCCTGCCCGAACTCTCTGAAGCCCTGCTCTCGACGGGGACCACCTCATACCTGCCTACGGTCATCTCATCGCCGGAGGGCCTCTACGAGGAGTCCCTGCCGGCGATTGGGATCCCCACCGGGTCAGGTGCCGAGGTGTTGGGCGTCCACCTCGAAGGTCCCTTTATAAGCCTGGAGAAGAGGGGTGCGCACGCTGCTGCCCACGTCGCAAGGCCTGATACGGAGTTGCTAGCCGATCTCCTCGACCTCGGGCCGGTGCGTATGATCACGCTGGCCCCCGAGCTGGAGGATGCTGACAGGCTGATTTCCCTCGCCGCGAACCGTGGGGTGGTTGTCTCGGCCGGCCACTCCGATGTCGCCTTCGAAGAGGCTTACGATGCTCTGGATGGGCAGGTCGCCGGCGTCACTCACCTCTTCAACGCGATGAGCGCGATGCACCACCGCGAACCCGGGTTGCCTGGGGCCGCCTTCGCCCACCCGAGGGCCTTATGCGGTCTGATCGCCGACGGGCTGCACGTCCATCCCGAGATGGTCGGGCTCGCCTTCCGTATGCTCGGTCCTGACCGCCTCTGCCTCGTCACCGACGCCATAGCCGCAACGGGCATGGAGGATGGTGAGTATCGTCTGGCTACCCGCACCGTGTACACCGACGGCGGCGTCCCCAGGCTAGGGAGCGGGGCCATCGCCGGAAGCGTGCTTACCATGAGAGAGGCGTTTATGAACATCCTAGCCTTCACCGGCTGCACCTTCCCCGAGGCCGCGCGCATGATCTCTACCTCCCCCGCGAAGCTCCTCGGCGAGGGCCGCCGCAAGGGTCGCCTCGCCCCCGGCTACGATGCCGACGTGACGGTCCTGACGCCCGACCTCTCCGTGGAGACGGTATGGCGGGGCGGCAAGCTGGCCTATTCCTGGGGCGGCGGATGAGACGTACGTTCGAGGCCGTTACGGTCGAGTGCGTCCAGGGAGACATAACCTCCCAGGACGACGTTGAGGCCGTGGTCAACGCGGCGAACGCGCGGCTCGAACCTGGCGGAGGGGTCGCAGGGGCCATCCACCGCGCCGCCGGACCTGGACTCGCCGAGGAAGCCAGGCCGCTCGGGCCCATACAGCCTGGCGAGGCGGTCATAACCGGTGCGCACGGGCTTCCGAACCGTTACGTCGTCCATACCCTGGGACCAGTCTATGGCCAGGACCGTCCAGAGGCGGAGCTCCTGGAGGGCTGCTACCGCAACTCACTCGTGCTCGCCGAGGAGAACAGCGTGGAGTCCATCGCCTTCCCTGCCATCTCGACCGGGATCTTCGGCTACCAGGTCGAGGAAGCGGCGGGGGTGGCGCTCGGAACGATACGGGAGGAGGCCGACAGTTTGGAGGGCGTGCGCCTGGTCAGGTTCGTCCTCCACAGCGCCTCCGACCTCGAAGCCCACGAGAGGGTGCTCTCCGAACTCGAATAATTTAGATACTAGGCGATCGCCTGGCGGCTCCGAAGGAGCATACATAACGATATCTCACTCTGTGGACCACCGGGCTTACCAATAAACCCTACTCTCATGCGCCTGACATAAACATTGATCCTCAGAAGGACCTCGGGAGGCCGAGCACGTGCTCGGCGACGTATGAGAGGATGAGGTTCGTCGAGATCGGGGCGACCTGGTAGAGGCGCGTCTCACGGAACTTGCGCTCTACGTCGTACTCGGCGTCGAAGCCGTAGTCACCGAAGGTCTGGAGGGCGGCGTTGGCAGCCTCCCACGAGGCCTCGGCGGCCAGGAGCTTAGCCAGGTTCGCCTCGGCGCCGCACGGCTCCCCCCGGTCGAAGAGGGAGGCTGCCTTCTCCACCATCAGCGAGGCGGCCTCGACGTTCGCGTAGGCCCTCGCTATGGGGAACTGAACGCCCTGGTTCTCGCCGATCCTGCGCCCGAACACCTCGCGCGCTCCGGCACGTGCTATGGCCTTCTCTGTGAACCACCTTCCGTCGCCCACGCACTCAGCGGCGATGAGGATACGCTCAGCGTTCATGCCGTCGATGAGGTAGCGGAAACCTTCTCCCTCTTCGCCGATGATGTTCTCCGCAGGAAGCTGTAGGCTTTCGAACACTAGCTCGCTGGTCGCGTTGTTCATCATCACGCGCCTTGGTCTCACGGTGAGGCCTTCGGCCTTCCTCAGGTCAACGAGGAAGACGGAGAGCCCGCTGGAGCGTTTTTCGACCTCATCGACGGGTGTAGTGCGGGCAAGCAGGATCATCAGATCAGACTGCTCGACCCTGGAGATGTAGATCTTGCGCCCGTCCACCACGTAATGGGCGCCCTCGCGCGTTGCTGTAGTCTTTATGGAGGTGGTGTCCGTACCCGCCTCTGGCTCGGTGACGGCGAAGGCCTGCAGTCTCAGATCGCCCCTCGCTATCTTTGGCAGGTACTCCCTTTTT
>DASQWQ010000405.1:0-7207 GCA_035640175.1 Rubrobacter sp.
CTCGCCCGCGTTCGCGGGGCTTGCGCTGATCGGCATCGGCGTTTTCGGGTGCCTGGTCCTGTACGTCGTCGGGCTCGGGATGGGTGTGGCCGGCCTGATGCAGCGCACCCGCAAGAGGCTCTTCTCGGTCCTCGGGACCGCGCTCAACGGCCTGGTCCTCGTAGCTGTGGTCGCCCTATTCGCGCTCGGCTGGGTAGTCGGCGCGTAGCCAGGCCTGGCTTCACGCTTCCCGCGCCATAGCCAGGAAGGGTAAATCGCCGCCGTTGTGTGGTGCGTATAGATTCTTTCGCGGCGGAAGCCGGCTCGCTGGTAGACCCGGATCGCGCGCTCGCTGAACGTCGCGACGGTCAGGGTGAAGCGGGTGGGGGAGTGGCGCTGCCGCGCGAACTCCAGACCCGCCAACGAGTAGTCGAGCCCAAGCCCCACGTCCACGGTTCGGTACTTTGCTTCGATCCTGAAGAAGCCGACCAACGCCTCCTCGTCGTCCAAGATCGAGAAGGAGGCACCCTTGCGGCGCTTGGGGTCGAGCGACTCTTCCAGGTCGTCGGGGTCGCTCATCCAGTCGTAGAAGTCGTAGGGCGGCTCGTAGCGCCAGCCGGAGATCTCCCTGGCTTCCTCGTCGCTTATCGGCCTGAAGAGGTAGCCTGGCATCGTCTTAGCCGGCCGACTCCAGGGTCTTGATTCGCTCCAAGATCTCGTCCGCGCTAGGATCGCGGGCCTCGTCTACCACCCTGCCGTCGGAGAGAAAGACGGCCCGGTCGGCAGTGGCGGCGGCGCGGGGGTCGTGGGTGACCATGAGTATGGTCTGCTCGTAGCGGGCCGCCGACTCCCTGAGGAGCTGCAGCACCTCGGCGCCGGTCGTGGAATCGAGGTTCCCTGTTGGCTCGTCGGCGAGGATGATGTCGGGACGCGTGATCAGGGCTCGCGCTATCGCGACCCGCTGCTGCTCGCCCCCCGAGAGCTCGTCCGGCCTGTGCGTCCGCCGCCCGGTGAGGCCCACCAGTTCCAACAACTCGTCCAGCCTCTTCTCGAACTCCGCAGGCTTCTTGCCGGCGATGAGCACCGGCAACAGAACGTTCTCCTCTGCCGAGAGCGTTGGGATTAGGTTAAAGAACTGGAACACGAAGCCCATCCGCTCGCGCCTGAGGAGCGTCAGCTTCTTGTCCGATAATCCCGAAAGCTCCGTCCCGCCGACGACCACCCGCCCGGAGGAGGGCTTGTCCAGCGCGCCCAAAATGTGCAACAGCGTGCTCTTCCCTGAACCCGAGGGACCCATGATCGCCGCAAACTCGCCGTTCGGAAACCCGAGCGACACGGCCTTGAGCGCCCGCACCGCCGTCGAGCCCTCGCCGTAGACCTTTTCCAGGCCCTCGGTCTCCACGGCAGTCCCGGCCTCGTTCTTCACGGACGGAGTATAGCCCTCCCCCGGGTGAGGTTGGGTGAAAGGGGTGACACTGTTGAGGGGGCCCCTCCGAGCCGTAGTTGTCGGCGTACTCCTCGGAAGTTGGGATGACCGCGATCACGTCGACCCTCACACCGCCCGGGCGCGGCAGATAAAGTGCCGCTGTCCGGCAGGTAGGTCTTCCAAAGGTCGGAGAATCTCTACCCCTTAGGCCCTGAGCCCATCAAAGGCGTGCTGAACGCCGGGAACCTCGAAGTTGAGCAGCCGAGCAGAGGTTGGCCGCCGGTCGTTTTCGGGGATCGTCTCGTGCTCGTGCGCGATGATCGCCAGATCGTACGCCTCGTTCTCGCCGGGGACGAGGCTCACGCGCCAGTCGCTCCTGAACCTCTCCTCGAAACCCACGTGCTCGACGAAAACCCGCTGCACCCCGCCACATCGTCGGTCAGCAATAACGGGTATAGACTCTTCAGCTCCATTGTCCCTCCCTTCCCGAGAAACCGGCTCCCCTTCGCCGGCGGAGCGGGCTTCCGACACCTTGCGTAAGCGTACTGGGCGCGGCCGCAAAACCTGTACCGGTTTGCCGAAGCGGACCCGAGCCCCAGAGTTTGTAACAACACGAGCCCACTGCTAAACTATCCCGGTAACCCAATAAGCCCCTGCTCCTCCGGTGTGGAGGAGCCGATTCTAGACCGGAGGAGGCAAAGATCGACACTTACGAAGCCATGCTCATAGTCATTCCCGAGCTCGACGAGGATCAGGTAGAGAACACCGTCGGCCGTTTTCGGACGGTCATCGAGCGCACAGGGGGCAAGGTTAGAGAGCCGAACCACTGGGGCCGCCGCAAGCTAGCCTATGAGATAGGCCACAGGACGGACGGTTTCTACGTGGTCATGGAGTTCACAGTCGGCGAGCGTACCCTTGTGGAGCTCAAACGCATCCTGCGCGTCTCCGACGACGTGCTGCGTCACATGGTCGTAAAGCTCCCGCCGAGCTACACCCACGAGCCGCTGCCGGAACCCGAAGAGGTCCCAGCTTAACCCAACTGATCTTGGAGGTACCGAATGGGTAGGAGAAGGAGTGGGCCGCCCCGCGGGGGGCGCCCGGTAAAGAGCAAGCCTTGCGTGTTCTGCAAGGAGAACGTGGCGTACGTGGACTACAAGAACTACAACGTGCTGCGGCGTTTTATCTCGGACCGCGGCAAGGTGCGGGCCCGTAGGGTGACGGGGCTCTGCCCGCAGCACCAGAGGGAGGCCGCCTCGGCGATAAAGCGCGCCCGCGAGATGGCGCTGCTACCTTACGTGGTGGGACGGTAGGAGGTAACTCGTGCAGGTGATATTGAACCAAGACGTCGAGAAGATCGGGCAGCGCGGCGACATCGTCGACGTTAGCCGTGGTTACGTGCGCAACTTCCTCGTCCCCCGCGGGCTCGCTGAAGTGGCGACCCCGGGCAAGCTCGAGGAAGCCCGCCGCCAGATGGAGGAGACCGAGGAGAGGGACCGCCGCCTCGCCGAGAGGGCGGAGGAGATCGCCGGCATACTCAGCAGGAGCGTCATAACCATCGAGGCCCGCACGGGTGAGGACGAGAGGCTCTTCGGCTCCGTCACCGCCGCCAACATCGCCGACGCCGTAGAGAGGGCCCGCAGCATCCGCCTAGACAGGCGTCGCGTACGCTTGGAGGAGCCCATAAAGTCCCTTGGTACCCACCAGGTACCCATCCAGGTCCACGGCGATGTCGAGGCGAGCATCAAGGTGATCGTAGTCCCCAAACTGTAGAAACGGGCCGTAACTCTGACGTAGGGGCGGTGAAGGGGCGGTTCGCGAACCGCCCCTTCACCGCCCTGCATCTAAACTGCAGCTTTAGACACAACCTGCACCAGAAAGTGAAGGCTCCCATCTTGTAACGGGGGCCCTTTTGCTGCATCCTATTTGGTTATGGAGCGGCGGGGGAGAGTGCGCAGCGTAGAGACCGGGTCGGAGGCGACCCGGGTTCCGCCGCACGACCTGGACGCCGAGCGGGCTGTCATTGGCGCGATGCTGGTCTCCGAGACGGCGGTTGCCGCGGTTGCCGAGAGGTTGGCCGCGAGGGATTTCTACTCGGAGGTACACCGCATCATCTACGGCGCCATGATGCGCCTGTATTCGCGCGGGGACCCCATAGACCAGCTTACGCTCACCAACGAGCTCAGGAGCGTCAACGAGTTCGACAGAGTGGGGGGCAGGCCCTACGTCTTTCAGATAGTCGAGAGCGTTCCGATGGCGGCAAACGCCGGCAGGTACGCCGATATCGTGCGCGGCAAGGCACTTCTGCGAGCCGTTATAGACGTCGGGAGTCGCATCACCGAGGATGCCTTCAGGGAGCCCGAGAACGTGAGCGAGGCGCTCGATTCGGCCGAGCAGCTCATCTACGGCGTCTCCAACCAGACGCTCAGGGAGCATTTGGCTCCCGTCTCCGAGCTGGCGCCAGGGGCGCTTGAGATGATCCAACGCCTCTACGAGCAGGAGGGGGAAATAACCGGCGTCGAGACCGGCTTCGAGGACCTCGACCGCCTCACCACCGGCTTCCACAAAAGCGACCTGGTCATCCTCGCTGCGAGGCCCGCAATGGGAAAGACGGCGATGGCTTTAAATGCCATCTGGCACGCCGCAGGCGAGAAGAACATGCCGGTGGCGATCTTCTCGTTGGAGATGAGTAAGGAGCAGCTGGTGCAGCGGCTCATCTCCCAGACCACGCGCATCCCGGCGCAGGTTCTGAGGAGCGGCAACGTCAAGGCCGAGGACTGGCCGAAGTTGGTGCGGGGGGTGGCCGAGGTCAGCCGCGCGCCCATCTGGATCGATGACACCGCGGGCGTCACGCTTATGGAGATCCGGGCCAAGGTCCGCCGCCTCTCCAGCCAGCTCAAGAGCGCCGACGAGACGCCGCTCTCGCTCGTCGTCGTGGACTACCTGCAGCTCATGATCGGGCAGGGCAATCGTCAGGAGAATCGCCAGCAGGAGATCGCGGAGATCAGCCGCGGCCTCAAAGTCCTGGCCCGCGACCTCGACGTCCCGGTCCTCGCGATAGCGCAGCTCTCGCGAGCCGTCGAGTCCCGCCACGACAAGCGCCCTATGCTCTCGGACCTCCGCGACTCAGGCGCCATCGAGCAGGACGCAGATATGGTGATGTTCCTGTACCGCGACGAGTACTACAACCCCGACTCCGACGACAAAGGCATCGCCGAGGTCATCGTCGGCAAACACCGCAACGGGCCTACGGGCAAGGTCCAGCTCGCCTGGATGCAGCAGTACACGAAGTTCGCCTCCCTGGCCCGCCGCTCCTAGAAGCCGAGTCTGTGAAAACCCTCGATTTGCAGGTGATTTAAGCCTTAACGTTCGCGGTCCTCCGCCGCGCTCTCCTCATCACTACGTGTCCAAGCTAGGGTACAGGTGTCAGGAGATGATTATGGCGCTCACGAACTCAAAGAATCGTTACCCAGAGGCCTTCGAGCCGTTCCAGAGGGAGCTAGAGGATGTGTAGGCATCGCGGAGAAGATGGGCGATAACGTTAAGCCGAACGCGGGCCGGCAAGTTGCGCAACATCGGCCCCGTCGATGAGGGGGCGGTGATGGCCACCCATACCCCCGCCTCTGTGTGCGGAGGACATCCTAGCCAAAGCTTCGGCTCTGGTGGTCCTATCTAGTATTTGGCGATGACCCAAACCGCGTGGATGATGCCGGGAATGTAGCCGAGGATGGTAAGCAAGACGTTGATCCAGAACTGTTTGCCGATCCCCACCTGCAAGAACACCCCCAAAGGCGGGAGCAGTATGGCGATAATGATTCGCAGCAGGTCCATCGAAACCTTCCTGTATAGGTTCGGTCATTCTGCTATTACGCGCTTCCCTTACGATAGTTGCTGCTCCTCGAATACTGCAAGGTTGTCGGGATTATCGAACGCTCGCGGCAACGTGATCTGTGGCCGATGGTTTCAAGCTCTCCTCCGCGGGAACATGTGGTCTGTGAGGCGAACAGACAGCCGAGACGGCAGCGAAGGTGAGCGATAACATAAGCAGGGGTCAGCAAACGGCCGAAGAGATCGCTCGCAGATAGATCGCCACGATGCAATCCATGGCCGATCGATACAGAGGCAGCAGCAGACCTTCCAGTAGATGATGCAGGAGCAGACGAGCAGCTACGTCCAACTCCTGAACACCCCGCCTTTCTACGTCTCCCAGCAACCGCAGGAGGAGGACCAACGGGCCACGGGGCAGAGCTTCCATCTAGCCTCGGAGCAGTGGATGCAGCTTGCACAAGGACAACAGCAGACCTTCCAGGAGATGTCGCAACAATGGATGGAGCAGGCCGTGGCCCAACAGCAGGCCTTCCAGCAGGTGGTACAGCAGTCGTTGAACGCCTACATAGACCTGTTTAGACCCTCCAGGTGAACCGCTGCAGCCTACGGTTCTTTATTTGACCCTTATGCGAGCGTGTCGGGGAGGTCCTTGGGGAGCCTCAGCCGTAAACTGTTCCCGTAGCGCGGCGATGATTAAGTTACAATGATAACCTGCCGTGGAGGACGTTTCAAACTTGTCAGCCGCCCCTCGCGTCGCGGAAGCCGCCCGGGCGACTTGGCCTACCGATACGCCGACCTAAGGTTCGCCGTTGCCAGTGAAGTGGTTCTGAAATACGCTCTTAGTAGGCCGCAATCGGCAGCGGCTCTGCTGCATTTCCTTCTTCACCTTTACGCACGAAACACCAATATCTTGAGGCCTATGTGAAACGAAGGCTACATGGAGTATTTGATGTATTAACCGGCGCAAACTGTTAGGATGGTGGCGAACATGGGATGGTCACCGTTGCCAAGGAACTAGGAAGCCGTGGCGTGAGGAATGCCGAAAGCAATAGGACGATTATCAGGAAGAGGAACCTTCGCTGGATGGAGTCGCTGTGGGAGGGCACGACCAGCACCGGCAGGGAGGAAGACCGGAAGGAAGAGGTATTGGCTGTGTTTCGCGAAGTAGCGAGAGAGTCTAGGAGTCGGGGTAAGGTTCGTGAGTACGTGCCCTGGCAACCGCTGTGGTAGCGTCGAATGTTCGGTCAGTGGGCCTTTGGTGCTTGCAACGAGCCGAAGGCGTTCGGCTCGCTCCATAACCGCAACTCCGCGAGGTTCAGCGCGTAGACCAAGGTCTCGACCAGCGCCTCGTACTCCGGCGAATCGGCTGCCAAGTTGTTCGCTGCATCACGGCCACGGCGAGGTTGTTCATCAGCGCTTCAAGCCTGGCTTCCACGATCGTTTCTCCTCTAAAGTTGTCACCAGCCTTCGCAGCAACCTACATAAGAGAGGCACGCTTGGTTCACCCGGACCGACAGCCGATGCCGGACCCTACCCTTCGAACCCGCACCGCCCCCTTTACCCTCGGATAGTCTTGCCTTGGCGCGTCTCGCGCGGCAGTCACGACTCCATCCCGGCTTTCCGCTCGAGGAACTCTTCGCCGGAGTCGGTCTTCAAGCTAATCCACATCGGCAGGTGGTCGGACATCTGGTGGGTGCGCCAGTAGGTCCTGTAGTACGTGGTGCGTCCCCGCTCGGTGCGCTCGGTGCTATCGTCCTTGCGGAGGTAGTTCTCGCCCATCTCTCCGGCGTACAAGGGTTCGTCATCGGTCCGGTAGACGTGCTCGTAAAAGTCGAAGACCCCCGCCTCGGCGGGTTGCAGGCGGTCCTCTAGGTCAGGGGGATGAAGGTGATCTGGTCGTGGTGTTTGGTCTTTGGAGCGTTGGAGGGGTGCCCCTCACCGACCTTCCCTGCCTCGGTAGTCCAAACCCCGTAGGAA
>DASQWQ010000406.1:0-7872 GCA_035640175.1 Rubrobacter sp.
CGTATCATACGCATATCTGGTGGTTCCATCTTGGAGACCGCAACGGATGGTGCCAGGAGATAGCGCGACCCTGCGAAACCTGCTTATTTAAGCCGCAAAAGGGCTAAAGGAGTGTTTGGAAACGGCGGCGAATGTGTTACAATCTACGGGTGCAGAGTTACGATAAGAAGAACGTCTCCGGCACCTTCGCCGGACTAACCAAGAGGAGGGTCCGGTTCTTTGGCGGCTAACCCCACGACCAAGAATACCAAGAGCGCTTACGATGCAAGTTCGATCCAGGTCCTCGAAGGCCTCGAAGCCGTCAAGCGGCGCCCTGGCATGTACATCGGCTCGACGGGACCGAGGGGTCTTCACCACCTCGTCCGGGAGATCATGGACAACTCCATAGACGAGGCGCTAGCCGGGTACTGTACGGAGATACTCGTCACGATCTACCCTGACAACTCCGTGAAGATCACCGACGACGGGCGCGGCATGCCGGTGGGCAAGATGGCGAAGTACGGCAAGCCCGCCGCCGAGGTCATCATGACGACGTTGCACGCCGGCGGGAAGTTCGGCGGGGAAGGTTACAAGGTCTCCGGCGGGTTGCACGGCGTCGGCGCCTCCGTGGTGAATGCGCTGTCCGAGTGGCTGGAGCTGGAGATCAGGCGCGAGGGACACGTGTGGAGCCAGCGCTACGAGCGCGGGTTCCCGAAGAGCGCTCTCACAAAGGACCGCAAGCTCAAAAAGGGCGAGGGGACGGGCACCATCGTAAGCTTCATGCCCGACCCCGAGGTCTTTACCGAGACCCAGGACTTCTCTTTTGATACCTTGAGCCGCTGGTTCCGCGAGTGGGCTTTCCTCAACAAGGGACTCAAGATCCGGCTTGTAGACGAGCAGGAAGAAGACAGGGACGTCACGTACCAGTACGAGGGTGGCATAAGGGACTTCGTGGAGCACATCAACGAGGCGAAGGACCCTGTCCACAAGACCATCTTCTACCTCGAGCGCGAGGAGGAGGTAGGGGAGGTGGAGGTCGCGATGCAGTGGAACAGCGGCTTCCAGGACTCCGTCTTCACGTTCGCCAACAACATCAACACGCATGAAGGCGGCGCGCACCTCTCCGGTTTCAGGTCGGCGCTGTCGCGGACAATCAACGCCTACGCCCGTCAGAAAGGCCTCCTCAGGGAGAAAGAGGAGAGCCTTACCGGCGACGACATCAGGGAAGGTCTGGCCGCGGTCATCTCGGTCAAGCTGCAAGAGCCCCAGTTCGAGGGGCAGACCAAGACCAAGCTCGGGAACACGGAGGTCAAAGGTCTCGTTGAGAGCGTGACCAACCGTTACCTGGCCGAGTTCCTGGAGGAGCGTCCTGGTGAAGCCAAGGCAATCGTCAACAAGGCGTTGCAGGCCGCGCGGGCGCGGCTCGCGGCCAGGACGGTGAGGGAGAAGATCCGCAAGGGCTACCTGGAGAGCTCGACGCTGCCAGGCAAGCTCGCCGATTGCTCTTCCAAGGACCCTGCCAGGAGCGAGCTCTACATCGTCGAGGGCGACTCTGCGGGCGGCAGCGCCAAGCAGGGGAGGGAGCGGAATTTCCAAGCCATACTGCCTCTGCGGGGCAAGATTCTCAACGTCGAGAAGGCCAACATGAACAAGGTCCTCTCCAACGTCGAGATACAGGCCATGATCTCCGCTATAGGCGCCGGCGTGGGGGAGACCTTCGACATCGAGCAGGCCCGCTACAACAAGATCGTGATCATGACCGACGCCGACGTGGACGGAAGCCATATTCGAACGCTGGTCCTGACGTTCCTGTTCAGGAACATGCCTGAGTTGATCGAGGCCGGATACGTGTACATAGCGCAGCCGCCACTCTACAAGGTGACGCACCAGCGCAAGGATTTTTACGTCTACAACGACAGGGAACTGCAAGAGATCTTGACACGCTTGAACGCCAACGGCAACGCCAACATCGGACGCTTCAAGGGCCTCGGGGAGATGAACCCGATCCAGCTCTGGGAGACGACAATGGACCCGCAGAACAGGACTCTGCTTCAGGTCGCGGTCGAGTCGGCCGCAGTCGCAGACGAGCTGTTCACGGCGCTCATGGGCGACAAGGTCGAGCCGCGCAAGGAATTTATAGAGGAGAATGCCAGAGAGGTGAAGAACCTGGATGCTTGACACTTTCTCGGGGAACATACGTCCCCACTCCATAGAAGACGAGATAAAGGACTCTTTCCTCTCCTACGCGATGAGCGTGATCGTCTCTCGCGCCCTACCCGACGCGAGAGACGGTCTGAAGCCCGTACACCGCAGAGTTCTCTACGCGATGCACGACCTCGGACTGCAGCCCAACAGGCCCTACCGCAAGAGCGCGACGGTCGTGGGCGAAGTGATCGGAAAGTACCATCCGCACGGCGACTCCGCAGTCTACGATACGCTTACCAGGCTCGCCCAGGACTTCTCGATGCGCTACCCGCTGGTGGATGGCCAGGGGAACTTCGGGAGTGTAGACGGGGATCCACCGGCCGCTATGAGATACACAGAAGCGCGTCTGACGCGCATGGCGACCGAGATGCTCAGGGACATCGGGTCTGACACCGTCGACTTCGTCCCCAACTTCGACGAGAGCCAGCGCCAGCCTGAGGTTTTGCCCGCGAGGTTCCCGAACCTGCTCGTCAACGGCTCCGATGGCATCGCCGTCGGCATGGCCACCAAGATCCCACCTCACAACCTCGGCGAGGTCGTTGATGCGACGGTGGCCCTGATAGACGACCCTAATCTCGACGACGAGGAGATCGCCAAACACATCAAGGGGCCCGACTTCCCGACGGGGGGTGTTATCGTCGGCCTGCGCGGCATACGCGACGCCATCCAGACCGGGCGAGGCTCCGTGCGGGTGCAGGCCAAGGCCCACACCGAGCAGATCAAGGGCAACAGGACCCAGATAGTCGTCACTGAGATCCCTTACCAGGTCAACAAGAGCTACCTGCTCCAGAAGATCGCCGAGCTCGTCAAGGACCGCAAGCTTCAGGACATCTCCGACCTGCGCGACGAGTCGGACCGGAACGGTATGCGAATAGTGATCGAACTGAAGCGCGAGGCCGTGCCCAAGGTCGTCCTGAACAACCTCTACAAGCACACCCAGATGCAGCAGAGCTTCGGGGTGAACCTGGTGGCGCTCGTCGACGGCGTGCCGAGGACGCTCTCCTACAGGCAGGCCCTCAAGCACTACGTTGCCCACCAGTTCGACGTGGTAACGCGCAGGACGCGCTACGAGCTCGGGCGGGCCAAGGCACGGGCGCACATCCTCGAAGGCCTGCTCCTCGCGCTTAAGGACCTCGACGAGGCCGTGGCGACCATTCGCCGCTCGCGCAGTGTGGAGACGGCGCGCAAGAACCTGATGAAGGGGTTCGGGCTCTCCGAGCGCCAGGCGCAGGCGATCCTCGACCTCAGGCTGCAGAGGCTCACCGCGATGGAGCGCCAGAAGGTCCAGCAGGAGCACAGGGACCTGCGCGAGAAGATCGAGTACCTCGATAGCATCCTGGCCGATGAGTCCAAGGTCTACGGGATCGTCAAGGAAGAGCTGGGCGAGGTCAGGGCGGCTTACGCGGACGAACGCAGGACGGCGATCACGGCCGAGGAGGGCGTCGACTTCGAGATAGAGGACCTCATAGCCGAGGAGGAGATGGTGATCTCCATCTCCAACGGTGGTTACCTGAAGAGCGTCCCCGTCAACTCTTTCCGCAAGCAGGGCCGCGGCGGGGTCGGCGTCGCCGGGATGGAGCTCAAAGAGGGCGACTACATCGACCACCTCTTTATCACGACGACGCACCACTACATGCTCTTCTTTACCAACAAGGGCAAGGTCTACCGGCTCAAGGTCCACCAGCTACCGCGCATGGGCCGCGCGGCGAAGGGCAGGCACATCGCCAATATGCTCCCCCTCGCCCAGGGCGAGCACATCGCTTCCGTCCTCGCTACCAGAGAGTTCGAGGAGGCCGAGTACCTGCTCTTCGCGACCAGGAGAGGTATCGTCAAGAAGACGAGGTTCCTCGAGTACAACACGCCTTTGAAGAACGATGGGATTATCGCGATCAACCTCGCCGGCGAGGACGAGTTGATCTCCGTACGTTACGCCTCAGAGGGCGACGAGGTCGTTATCGTGAGCCGCAACGGGAAGGGTATCCGCTTCAAGCAGAGCGACGCACGACCGATGGGCCGCGCTACGGCCGGAGTGAAGGGCATCACGCTCGGTAGAGACGACGTCGTGCTCTCTATGGATGTGATCTCCGACGACGCGGCGGACCTTTTCATACTCACCGAGCGCGGTTTCGGCAAGCGCACAGCCCTCTCGCAGTACAGGGCCCAGGGACGCGGCGGCCAGGGAGTTATCGCTATGAAGACCGACGGAGAACGCGGCAAACTAGCCGGCGTGCGGGTCGTCCGTCCTGGACTCCACGAGCTCATGATCGTCTCCAACTTCGGGACGACCATCCGCATGGATGCCGACTCGGTCTCGCGACAGGGCCGCGCGGCGCAGGGTGTCAGGGTGATGAACCTGAGGAGCGGCGACTCGGTGAGCGCCATAGCCAAAGTCATTTCCTCCCGCTCCGCCGACGCTGACGGCGCCACGGACGAGCTGACGCTGGATGAGCTCTCCGGGAATGGGCAGACAGGCACCTCTACCGCAGGGCTTCCCGAACCCGACGAGAACGGGGCGGTGCCAGGTGCATAGCGAGTGCGAAGGCGTGGTCGAGTGCACTGCCCTCGTCCTCGCCGAGAGCTGCACGGAGTACGAAGGTAGGCTGACACTCTTCGGGGTACTCGATGAGATCCGCCCTAACGGTGCCGGCGGGACATCCTTCGTTGTCTACACCAAGTTCGAGGGCTGCGAACACGCCTCGGACAAGGAGCGCCGGGCCCGCATCCTCGTCACCGACGAAGACGGAGAGGTCCTGATGGAGTCGGCAGAGTATTCCGTCTACCTCGACGGAACGGAAGAACCTGTAACGAAAGTAGCCGCCTTCGACCTGCCCGAGGGCTTCGAGGTCGGGGAGCAACGACTCTGGATCGAGGCCGTCCTCGACGAGGAGACGCTCTCCCAGACCGTGGTCAGGATCCACGACCGCTACAGTGTATAAGAGACCAACAGAGGCCCGGATCTCCGGGCCTCTCGTCTACGTTAGGAAACCTATTCATGCCTGAAGATCTGGCAATATTCATCGACTGGGAGAACATCTACATCTCCACGGTCACGGAGTACAAATCCAAGCCGAACGTCTCGGCCATACTGGAGAAGGCCCGCGAGTACGGGCGCATCGTCGCGGCCACGGCTTACGCCGACTGGACCGACGGAGACTTCCGTCAGGCACCACCGACCCTCTACTCGAACGGCATCTCGCCGCGCTACATATCGGCCAGGTACTTCCCCGGCGGCAAATCCCAGAAGCGCCGCACCAACTCCATAGACGTGATGCTCGCGGTCGAGTGCTCGGACTTCTTGCACAACCACCCGCAAGTGGACACCTACATCCTCGTCACGGGCGATGGTGACTTTATCCCGCTCGTCAGCCTACTTAGGAGCAAGGGGAAGAACGTGGTCGTGATCGGGGTCTCCGAGGCGACTTCGTACCACCTGATCGAATCCGCAGACCACTTTATCTCCTACGCCTCCCTGCTCGAGGAAGACCGCGCCGCCCGCGCCCAGGACAGGGAACCGAAAAAGGAGCCCGCGGACCCCTACAAGGAGCTGGTCAGGGCCGTCCAGACGTTGAAGAAGGGCGGCAAGACACGGGTCCTCGGACAGGTTAAACAGCAGATGATCGTGCAGCTCGGCTCTTTCGACGAGCGGAACGCAGGCTTCAAGAAGTTCAAGGATTTCGTGGTCGAAGCGGAGCGCCGCGGCCTGGTAAACACCGTGGACCAGGACCTTGAGCTCCAGGTCTATCTGCCAGACGAGAAGGTTCCCGACCTGCAGGAGACCGACCTCGCAGCCGAGGAGCCCACCTCACAGAGCCAATCCGCAAACCGGAACAGAGGCAACGGCAGGCCCGCGCGGGAAGAGCGCCAGCAAGAGCCGGAACCCGGCTTCGACCTCCTCGAAGACCTCACGCCCTACGAGCTCAAGACGGTCTGCACGAGCGTCGCCTCCCTCGAACAGCCTGCCACCTTCGTGGAGATCTTCTCCAGCATCCGCGATCTGGACGAGCGCGGCGAACTGGAGCTCTCGCGGGAGGAGATCGGGGACGTCATAACCGCTATGCTCGACGCGGATTATCTCAACAAGGTGCGCCAGAGGCCTTACAAACAGGCGAAGGCCGACATGACCTTTTACGCCCTGAACGTGGGTAAGCAAGAGGTCAAGAGCGCTCTGAACAGCGGCTGACAACGTCGTGCATAAGCTCGAGCCTTATGCACGCCGAGCATTTCAGCTAGTCAGCTTTATTGGGATCTGCTCGAGTTGGTCGTGCTCTTTGTGGTGTATAAGGCTCCGCATCGTTTGCCACGGAGCCTTGCTGCGTATGGGAGACTCGCTGGCAGGTACTAGCTGAAATTCTGGCTGGCTGACAAGCGGAGGCGAAGCCGGAGCGTGCTGAAGGCTGATATGCTGCTCTAGTCGGCCAGCTTGTGGACGGTGAGGGCGGCGAGGCAGAGGGCGACCGCTATCTGGACCAGAGACAACCCTACTACCCCGGCCACCTGTACCGCCGAGACGCTGCTGAACAGGACCTGCACGGCGACTATCGCGCCGAATCCGAGGGCGAACCACAGTATCGCCTTGGCCCTGTCTCCCTCGCTCCATGTAGCCATCCCGAGCAGCGCGGGGATGTAGAAAGCCAGGATCAAAGGAATCAGGCGCAGGATACCAACCCCTATGTCAAGCATCGTCTCCATGGTCCAAGTCTACACCAGAGGTTCCGGGATACTGGAAAATTGTGCACGCCGTATGTACGCTTATGCGCTAGTACAATTAAATAGGGGCGGTGGCGCGCATGGGAATCAACCAGAGGGTTTCGCTCAGGAAATTCATAGACGACATCCGCCGTTGGGTGGACGAGGATAGGAGCGACGAGTGGATCGCCAGCGCCCTCGGGACGAGCCCTTCGTCGGTGCAATCGTTCCGCTCGCGCAACGCCATCTACCGTCGCGGAGCCGGCTCGACGCTGCACGAACCACAAGACTACTCTTCCTACGAAGGGGTGCTCGAGTCCGCGGGCCCCGGCGTCTGGTTCGATCCCGAAGTCGGGAACGACCCGCGCTGGCAGAAACGCTGGAACAGCATCGAGAGGGTCGAGCTGCGCCTAACACCGACCAGGATGGTGCTCGTTCGTCGCAGAGGCGCCAGGAGCTCGTTGATCGGCTCGTAAGGTATAATCCGGCAGGTCAGGGCCGTCCGACCCGTCGCTGCGTCCTGGGGCTTACGCCCAGGGCGTAGAGCAAAGTCCGGACTCGTAGCAGAGGCCGCTCGGGCTAAACCAACCCGAGGGACGGAAGGGCGCAAGCCCTCCGTCACGTCAAGTGCAACAGAGAGCAGACCAGCCGATGGATCGCATAGCTCCGCTACCGATCACAGGTGATGGGTGAAAGGGTGGGGTAAGAGCCCACCGGCGGTATCCCAAGGCGAAAGCCGGAGGGACCGGCCAGGTAAACTACCGGTGCGAGCAAGCCAAATTGGCTCGTAGGGGCGTCGCCCCTACGGACCTGGTAGGCGCAGCTCCCCTTAGGGAGCCCGGGGACTCCCCGGAGATGGATGGCGGGACAGAGCAGAATCCGGCTTACGGGGCGGCCCAGGCCCATAGATAAGCGGTTTTCGCGGTTCGGTGGCGGATTTGACCCCACGGTTTACTTCAACGGAGAGCGAGTCGGCGGCGTGGGGGAGAGCGTTGAATACTC
>DASQWQ010000407.1:0-3840 GCA_035640175.1 Rubrobacter sp.
AAAGGCGGAGTTCGCAGAATTCCACTTCCACGAACTACGGTGAATAGCGCTCCGCCCCGCCCCGGAGGGCCTAATCTGTGAGGGCCATATACAGGCAGTTATTATTGTGCCTTATGTACGCCGGACCACGAAGCACCTCTATCCGTACATAAGAAAACCTGCCGAATAGGATCGTGCATCCGAACTTCCGAGAATTCCACTTCCACGCACCTCGGTGAATAAGGGCAGAAAGGGTCTCCAGAACCTCAGCTAGCGTTTTGGTGCTCGTAGCATCGGGTACATCTGAGACAGCGTCCTTTGGAAAGGAGGACACAAAGAGATGTACTGGTACAACCCTAAGAGCCGTACTTCTGAGAAGGTAGCGGCTCCTTCCAACGACTCCCAAGCCACACAGATGCTTGCAGGCACTCAGGACTCTGCAGAGTTCATAGAGGAGTACTGCCAGTTACGCCGCTCGGGGACACCGATCGAGCAAGCGCTAGTTTTGGTGGGCCACGAGTTCCGCTTAAGACAACCAGAGTATCAGCTAGTTCTCAGATAG
The DNA here is from genome assembly GCA_035640175.1 of Rubrobacter sp. Classification (GTDB taxonomy): domain Bacteria; phylum Actinomycetota; class Rubrobacteria; order Rubrobacterales; family Rubrobacteraceae; genus Rubrobacter_D. Next base: position 542 of record DASQWQ010000407.1, read on the forward strand.
AGACTCCGCTTCGCTAAAGCAGAGAGTTCTAGCCAACTTCGGAGAATTCACCTTAACCCCTGGGGGAGGGTTTCCGCAAGGAAGAGGAGAGCACCGTGAGCGAAGATCGAAGTGTCGAGGAGATGGCCAACGAGGTCCTGATGCGCCAGGCGAAGGCCCGGGCCGACCGGAGTGGGGAGCCCATAGAAGAAGCGCTGGAGGCCGTACTGAACACAGAGGCAGGCACTCAACTCAGGGAATTGAGGGACGTTCCCCACGACGAAGAAAGCGTAGAAGAGTGGCAGGTAGGCATGGCGCGGGAGCGAGCCAAGAACGGGTAGAAGATCTGGGCAAGCGTCTCGGTGAGGCTCCTGAGTTCCCCACGCACGGTTAACGGGACGAACTGGGTAGAACTCCGTCACGGCGAAGTTCGCAGAATTCTACTTGCACGCACTCGGGTGAATAAGCGAGCCGCTGAAGGCTGGGGTCAGTACTCCTTGGCCTCTACCACCTCGACGATGCGCGTCTGCGGGTCGCCCATCAGGGCCGGCGCTGCTTCCCGCGACGACCACACCTCCCGCCGAAGCCAGCCGAGAAAGGACTGCGCCTCGCTGGGGCTGTCGAATCCAAGCTCGATAACGACGTAGTTCGGATCGTCGGTGGGTCGGAGGACTTGGTGGCGGCGCACGCCCGCGTGTTGCCTCTTGCCAGAGAAGCGGTCGAAGGCTCCCTTCCAGGTGTCGAAGTCGCGGATTGGGTGTTCGATCTGAAGAACGTGCATCCCTTGTGCCCCTTTCCCCTCGCTCCCCACTGGAGCACTTGTACACACGTTATCAAAACTACGAGGATGGCGCTACTTCCGAGAATTCCCCTTCTACGCACTCGGGTGCATAAGGACATTTGCAGGACGAAGCGTGAGCTAGGCGAAGAAGGTCTGGTAGAGCAAGAACACGTTGAGCGAGACGATCAGCGTGACTACCACAGTGGCGATAGCCGTGGTGATGCGGTGATTGACCAAGGCCCCCATCACGTCCCGGTTGCGGCAGTGGATCAGGAGCGGTATCAGGGCGAAGGGGATGCCGAATGAGAGCACCACCTGGCTTATGACCAGAGAGCGACTTGGGTTGAGGCCGATGGCCAAGACGACCAGGGCCGGGAGCATCGTGATGAGGCGTCTGAGCCACAGCGGGATGCGGCGGTTGATGAACCCCTGCATGACGACCTGCCCGCTCAAGGTACCCACAGAGGAGCTCGAGAAGCCGGAGGCTAGGAGAGCCACTCCGAAGATGGTCGCCGAGAAGCCGCCGACCTGCTCGCCCAGGGCCTCGAAGGCGAGGTCTATGTCGCCCACTCCCGTGAGACCTTCAGCGTTGAAAAGGGCGGCGGCCATGATGAGCATGCTGGCGTTGATGGTGCCCGCTATGGCCATGGCTATGATCACGTCCACGAGCTCGAAGCGGAAGATCTTCTTCCTCTCCTCGTCGTTGCGTCCCACCACCCTGCGCTGCGTCAGGGCCGAGTGGAGGTAGATGACGTGCGGCATAACCGTCGCTCCCAGGATGCCCGCCGCCAAGAGGACGCTGTCGGTGCCGGCGAACTGTGGGGTGAACAAGCCCGCGAGGATGCGGTCGGCCTCCGGCTGGGCGTAGAACATCTGGAAGGCAAACGAGAGGACTATGACCCCGACGAAGGCGCTGATCGCGGCCTCGAGCGGCCTGAAGCCTCGCCGCTGCAACTCCAGTATCCCGAAGGCCGCGACCGCCGTCAGGAGACCTGCCGGGAAAAGGGGTATGCCGAACAGGAGGTTGAGGGCGAGCGCCGCCCCGATGAACTCCGCGAGGTCCGTGGCCATGGCGATTACTTCCGCCTGCACCCACAGGAACAGGGTGACGGCCCTCGGGAACCGCTCGCGGCAGACCTCGGGGAGGTTCTTGCCCGTTGCGATCCCCAGCTTGGCCGACATCGACTGGATGAGCATGGCCATCAGGTTCGCGGTCAGGATCACCCACAAGAGCATGTACCCGTAGCGCGCCCCACCCGCGATGTTGGTGGCGAAGTTGCCGGGATCCACGTAGGCCACGGCCGCGATGAAGGCGGGCCCGAGGAACGGCCACAGACGCGCCAGCCCCTTGCGATCGCCCTTGAGCGATGCGTGCGCCGCCCTCGCGGTCGCCGTCTCCCCGGGCAGGGCGCTCTCGACTATCGCCTTGCCGTTGTCGTCGAACTTGGTGGTGGGTTCGCTTATGACAGACCTCTCTAGCGCTGGACTATTAGCTACGGCTAACGATAGTATGTGTTTGCCCTAGTTGTCAAGGGACTACGCGCTTGATCTAGGAGTCAGCCTGGGCTAGTATTGGCAAGATGGACGGTGCCACGGTATCCCGCACCCCCTCGGCCTCGGTCGGTAACTACCTGAAGGCCATCTGGGAGTCCTCCGAGGAGGGAGTGGCCTCGACGAAGGACGTCGCGGACCGCCTCTCGTTCTCGAAGGCTTCGGTCACGAACATGTTCGCGCGATTGCGGGAGATGGGGCTGGTCGAGTACGAGCCCTACCGAGGCGCCTCGCTCACCGAGGAAGGGCACTCGGAGGCCCTGAGGCTTGTGCGCCGCCACCGCCTGATCGAGACCTTCCTGCTGGACCAACTGGGCTACTCGTGGGAGGATGTGCACGAGGAGGCCGAGCAGCTGGAGCACGCCGTCTCGGACAGATTCACCGAACGTCTTGCGGAGTTGCTGGGACACCCCGCCCACGATCCCCACGGCGACCCTATTCCAGCTGTTGACGGCACCCTAGAGCAGGACAGTTCGTTCCCACTCCCGGCAGCGGCGGCAGGGCAGCGTGTCCTCATCGCTCGGGTGGAGGAGACAGCCCGGTTGCTGTCCTATTTGGGAGAGCGCGGGCTTGTCCCCGGACGCCTGCTTACTGTAGAGGAGGTGCGCCCCCTGGATGGCGTGGTCACCTTCGAAGACGAGGAGGGAATCACCCACTCCCTCGGCGCTCCTCTAGCGAGCGCGCTGTTCGTCCGAGGCGCTTCGCAAGGCGATGCCGAGTAGGAGCCCACGGAGGATGTCGAACCGACCACCCGACCCGCGCTCCGCGATGCGGCGGCTGATGTGGGCCATCGTCTGAGCGGCGACCTTCACCGTTCTCGTGCTTTACTTCGATCTGCTCTGAACTTCCGAGAACGCCGTAAAGGCGAAGTTCGCAGAATTCCTCTTCCCCGACGTTGAGTGTATAGCGCGCTCAGGAGCGGTTTCCCTACGAGCCCCTCAACCCCAAGACGTGGACCAGGGACTCAAGGTCGGGGACCTCCAGGTCG
>DASQWQ010000408.1:0-2487 GCA_035640175.1 Rubrobacter sp.
GGAGCGTTGTAACGGTAGTTCTGGCTGACCATGAGGATGCGCTCCGCTTTATCTGCCGTCTCGACCAGGTCGAAGGCGTCTTCGAGCGTGGTAGCCAGAGGCTTCTCACAGAGGACGTGCTTGCCTGCCTCGAGCGCGGCCTTCGCCACCCCGTGGTGCGTGGGGGGCGGCGATGCAACCAGCACGGCGTCGCACTCGACGGCCTCGAGCGCCTCCTCCAGGGCTCCGTAGCCTCGGGTGGCTCCCACGTGCCCGCGGGCTTCGGGGTCGGGGTCGACGACAGCGGCCAGCTCGACGCCGGGGGCTCCTGCCACCACCCCGGCCCAGCTCTTGCCCCAGATACCGAGCCCGGCCTGGACTACGCGGACGATGTCCGCTCCCCTTCCAGGGACGCACCGGCGTCCCCGCTCTCTAGCCAGGCGATCTCTTCTGGGGTCAGCTCCACCGCGCCAGCCTCGACATTGGCCCTGAACTCATCTCCTGTGTTGCAGCCGACGAGGGCGAAGATCTCCAGCGGTTGATCCAGGACGTACGCGAGCGCGACCTGCGGAACGCTCAGCCCCTTCTCCCTGGCGAGAACGCCGGCGCGGTCGAGGCGCCCGAAGTTCTCCTCGTGGCAGTAGGTCTCGACACAGATCTTGTCCAGGTAGGCGTCGAAAGCGTCCAGGTTGTCGCGGGTAAAGCGGCCGGAGAAGAAACCGCCGGCAAGGCTCGACCACGTAAACAGCGGCATCCTGGTCTCCTCATACCACTTGCGGTCCTCCTTTGCCTCGTCCCCGCTGATGCTCACGCAGTCTGGCCAGGGCTCCTCGAATTGCACGGCGAGGCTGAGGTTGGGACTGCTCGCAACCATGGGTGTAAGGCCGTTCTTCCTGGCGTAATCGTTCGCTTCGCGGAGGCGCTCGGGTCTCCAGTTCGAGCCGCCGAAGGCATGGATCCTGCCCTCCTCTTTGTGCTCGTTGAGGACCTCGACGATGGGGCCGACGGGGACAGAAGGGTCGTCGCGGTGGAGCAGGTAGAGGTCTGTGTAGTCGAAGCCCAAGCGGGCCAGGGAGTCGTAGAGGTCTGCTGTGATATCGAAAGGGGTCACCCGCTTGCGGTCCTCGTTGTGGTGGGCGCCCTTGCCGATTACCACGACCTCCTCGCGCAGGCCGCGGTCCCTTACCCACCGGCCGAAGGTTCGCTCGCTGTCGCCTCCGCCGTACTGATGTGCCGTATCGAACGTGGTGCCGCCCTGTGCGAAGATATCATCAAGCAGCGCGAAGCTCCGCTCTTCTTGCCTTTCCTCTTCTGATCTGACCATTACCGTGCCCTGCACGATGCGCGCCACGGGCTTCTCGACGCCAGGCACCCGTCCGTAGTTCAAGACGTGACCTCCTCGCCAGGGTACCTCAGCCCCCACGCGGTCCTTATCCGATCCATCGTCCTCATAACGGAGATCGTCTCGTCCAGCGGCATAACATCGCTCTCCGTCTTGCCTGCCTCGAGGCACCGCATGACCTCGGCTGCCTCGTAGTTGAAGCCGTTGCCGGAGACCGGGGCCTCGAGGGTCTCGCTCTCCTCTTCCGGCCTCGAGATCGTCATCGACTTCGGGCGCCACCAGGGGGCGTGGATCCTGAGGTACCCTTCTGTGCCCATGATGGTCGCCTCCTGGGGCGTCGTCGTTCTGATGCCGATGGACAGGTTGGCGAACCTTCCACCTTCGTGCTCGAGTACTACGGAAGCCTGCTCGTCAACGCCCGTCTCCCCAAGATGCGATAGCCCCACAGACCCTGAAGGCCGGCCGAGGACCATCGAGGCGAACGAGACGCAGTAGACCCCGACGTCAAGCAGGGCTCCCCCGCCGAGTTTCTGGTCGAAGAGCCGGGAAGCGGGGTCGAGATCCGCCCTGAAGCCGAAATCCACGTTCAACATCCTCACCTCGCCTATGGCCCTTTCCGAGACCAGCCGCCGCACCTCTTCCATCAAAGGGAAAAACCTGGTCCACATGCCCTCCATGATGAAGAGCCCTTTCTCCCTGGCGAGCTTGACCACCCGTTCGGCTTCGGCGGCGTTCACGGAAAAGGGCTTCTCGCAGAGCACGGCCTTGCCGGCCTCGAGGCACAGCGTGGCGTTCTCCGCGTGGAAAGGGTGGGGCGTCGCGATGTAGACGACGTCGACATTGGAGTCTGAGGCGAGATCATGGTAACTCGCGTGGCGGCGCGGGATGTTCCTCTTATCTGCGAACTTCGTTGCCGAGACCTCCGAACGGGACCCGACGGCGTGCACTTCGGCCTCAGGCAGGGAGCGCAGGTCCCTCACGAATTGCCTCGCGATGGCGCCCGTCCCGAGTATCCCCCACCGGAACTTCCTCACGGCGTGTGCGTGCCCTTCCCTTTTCCGCCTCACAAGGCCAGATCCACAAGCCGCGATGCTACACACTCTTTGGCGTGGAATCAATCCGTGGAGGTTGCACGGGTGTTACGATGTGCATCAAATGGGTATACG
>DASQWQ010000409.1:0-11510 GCA_035640175.1 Rubrobacter sp.
CTTGTACTCGTAGAGAGCCATCCTATCCCACCTCTCGTTTCACTGATCTCACAGCACATCTATTGTACCCTCCCTCGCGCCCAGAGGGGAGCCCCGTCGAGGGGGACCCGCCAACAGCGGGCACGATAGGCATAGGGTAGATGGAGCGATTCCGGATCTTACCCGCCGTTAAGTTCCGTTAACTCTCCTAAAAGAGGGGCAGAACCGGTGAACCGGGATGGTAAGCTGCTCGTACATCAGGAAGCCGGTGCCCGCCTTTCAGGGGAAATGGGGAAAGGGAAAGGAGAAGAGTAGGCACCGGCTACTCTATTCATATCGCAAGTAGTTCTTCTGTCAAGGCCGGACGCAAGCGACTCTCTCACGGACCCGTCTTCCGCGAGTACGTGATCCTGCAGAATACAGACCTCGAGCCTCGTCTTAGTTCTCTTTACGCAACTGCGGTAAACTCGCCACACAAGGCTAGATCGGGGCCGTAGCTCAGTTGGGAGAGCGCCGCCTTTGCACGGCGGAGGTCAGGGGTTCGAATCCCCTCGGCTCCACTCTAATAATGTGACGTTTTGCAGGTAAAACGTGAGGAATCGGTAGAGGTTCCGGACTTTGCTCGGGGCCTCGTACTGCAACCACTACTGCAACCAGAGTCTTTAAAGCGCGGGCCGAGCCGTCCTACGTGGCGGAGGATGCGAGATCGCCACCGCGCGTGAGACGGGGATATCTCATCCCACCGGAGGCCAATGATGCTGAGAGGGGGTTCCCGGGACTAGGAGGGAGACGCCTCTCGGGCCTCCCCAGCGAGGTACATGAGCGTAGGTTTGCTCGCGCCTCATTAGACGAGCGTTTCTGTGCCGGCGCTCAGGGCAGCCTCCGGCGCCAAGGCACCGTTGGTTCTTATGGAAACCGCTTGGGCATTAGGCCGGATCGGCGGGCGGAGAATCCGGTGACCGGGCACCTGTCGTCCAGCCCCGTTCCACGGCGTAGAGCGCAAGCTGGGTGCGATCCCTGAGCCCCAGCTTCCTGAGGATTTTGGAGATGTGGTTTTTCGCCGTACCCTCGGTGATGTAGAGACGACGGGCTATCTCCCGGTTGGTGGCGCCCACTCCCACGAGCTTGGCGACCTCCACCTCCCGTTCGGAGAGGATCTCATCTTCGGGGCGCGAGGGGCGCTCGGCGGGGTCCGTCCGCCGACGCAGCTCGGAGACGACGCGCGAGGCGATCTGACCGCCCAGGACCGTCTCGTCCCTGCTCGCCTTCTCTATGCTCGAGACCAGCTCCTCCGGCGGGGTGTCTTTCAGGAGGTAGCCCCTGGCGCCGGCCCTCAAGCCCCCGAAGACGTATTCGTCGTCGTCGAAGGTCGTTAGGACGATAGCCGCCACCCGCGGATGCTCCTCCGAGAGGCGCCTTATGAGCTCGACGCCGTCCATCTTCGGCATCCGGGCGTCCACCAGGGCCACCTCGGGCCTCGTCTCGGGGATGAGCCGCAGCGCCTCCACGCCGTCGGCGGCCTCGCCCACGACCTCGATGCCATCCTCGACCTCCAGCAACTTCCTGAGACCCCGGCGCATGAGAACCTGGTCATCCACGAGAAGAACCCGGATAGGCTTTTCCCTCATCGCCCCTCCATCGGCAGCTCCACCCGCAGCGCGAAGCCTTCTTCGGAAGAGTTGCCCGCGCTCAAGACGCCTCCCAGGGCTCCGGCCCTCTCCCCGAGCGTGGCGAGCCCGAAGCCCTTCTCCGAAGCTCCCTCCGGCGCGCCCTCCCCGTCGTCGGCGACCGTGAGGCTCACGCTCTCCTCCCCGAAGGCCAGCGACGCCGTCACCCGGCGGGCTTTGGAGTGCTTGAGGGCGTTGGTCAGGCCCTCTTGCAGGGCGCGGTAGAGGACCAGCTCGGTTTCGCCCGACAGCTCCCTTTCGGAGCCTTCGACCGTGAAGCGCACGTCAAAGCCCGAACCCTCGAAGGAGTGGGCCAGCGCGGCCAGCGCCTCCGGACCGGCCCTTTCCTCAAGGGCCAGCGGCTTTAGCGCCCGCACCCAGCGCCTGACCTCCGAGAGCGCCTCTTGGGTCAAGCTCCTGGCTTCCTCGACCTCCTCCCAGGCCGCGTCGGGCCTCTTCTCCCTGAACCTCTGGGCGTTTTGTAGTCCCACGTTGATCACGGTCAGGTAGTGGCCCAGGGAGTCGTGCATCTCCCGGGACATCCGGGCGCGCTCTTCGGCGACGGTCAGCTCCTTTACCCTTTCGGCGTAGCGCTCCAGTTTTGCGTGGGCCGATTCGAGCTCCCCGAGCAGGTCTTCGGTCTCCTCCCGGCGCCGCCTCGCCTCCACCATGGCCGCGCAGATGCCGATCGCAAAAGCGGCCAATACCGCCAACCCGGCGGTATCCCTGAAGGCGTCCCCCACGTCAGTCCCCGGGTACGGGAAAGACCAGATGCTGACGAACGAGATCGCCAGGGGCGCCGCGGCGTAAGCGATACTACCCCGGATCCCGAACAAGAACGTCGCGTTGGCGAACACGAACGGGAAGACCAGTACAAACCAGCCGCCGTCCGTGAGAAGGAAGATCAGGGCGAACAGAACCAGCATGAAGGCCGGCGCCACCAGCTTCCTCCGACGGCTCGCGCGCGGGTCCCATGGCAGCGCCAGCCACAACGCCGCCAAAACACCCATGCCCAGCGTAAACGGCACCGCCCCGAACCGCAGCTTCACGTCGTCGACGAAGAAGCCGGACACGTGGAAGACGTAGGTGACCAACAACGAGCCCCAGAAGAGGACGTTGAGGATCGCCGGGCGGTAGGGGTTCTCGGCGAGTGCGAAAGCGAGGGACGTCCACACCCGCCGGAGCAGCTTGCCCAACCTGCCGTCCGAGGTGTAAGAGGCCATGCCCAAACTTTAGCGCCCTTCTCGCCGCGGGGCATCTCCCACGCGTAATGTCCTACGCCAATTCGGTCATGTGCCGAAAGTAACGTCGTCGCATGACGAAGGTGACGATACTCGTCGGCGGAGCGTTACCTTAGGAGTACCCGAAAACATGCCCCCGAATCTATCTCACGGCAGATTCGGGAAAGGCCGCGCGGCTCTAACCTTGACGACATAAAACACGACAGTGCCCGCAGAGTTAGTCCACTTGGATTTCGGGAAGGGAGTGCTTCGATGACGAGCAAAGCCATGAGATGGACCCTGGGTTTGGTGGTCGGATCTCTGGCGCTAATCGGCGTCGGCGCCTCGGCCACCCACTACCTCCAGGAGCCGTACAACCCCGGCTTCTTGGAGTTCCCGACCATCGTGGCGCTGCACGTGGTCCTGGGCAGCGTCTATCTGGCGCTCGCACCGTTCCAGTTTGTAAAACGCATCCGGTCCCGTTACCTCGGCTACCATCGCTGGGCGGGAAGGGTATTCGTCTCCATCGGCATGGTGGTCGGGGCGACGGCCATGTTCGTAGGTTTGGTGATCCCTTTCTCGGGCTGGCCGGAGAGAGTGGTCATCGGTCTGTTCGGGGGTCTATTCCTGGTCGCACTCATCAAGGGCTTCGTACACATCCGCGCCGGGCGGGTGGCGCTTCATAGGGAATGGATGATCCGGGCCTTTGCCATAGGGCTCTCCATAGCCACGATGCGCCTGATCTTCGTCCCCGCGCTGCTCGTCGCCGTCGATCCGAGTAATGAGCAGATAGCGACGCTCTCGGTCATATCGTTCGCGGTGGCGTTCGCCCTGCACGCCTCGGTAGCGGAGGCCTGGATCCGCGCCACCCGCGGGAGGGGTGTCCCCAAAGCAGGTGTGGTGAAGGCCGCATGAAGATCGCTGTTCCGATGACCAAGAGAACGCGAGAAAGGAGTCGCGGTGAAATGTTTGGTGAACGATCACTCGTTCGAATTAACGTGGGCAGCAGGAAGAGATTGCTATCGGGATCACTAGATGGATTTTAGGACCACTACCGTACTCTCCGGTTAAACGGACGCAACTCGACAGAGAAAAGGAAGAGAGGATCGACGTGAGAAAGGTAACCGCAGGATTGTTCGTGTCGCTTGATGGTGTCGTGGAATCGCCGGAGAAGTGGAACTCCTCCTACTTCGACCAAGAGATGGGCGCGGCGATTGGTGCGGCGATGGCCGCGTCGGACGCGATGCTGCTCGGAAGGGTAACGTTTCAGGAGTTCGCCTCGTACTGGCCGGGGGTCTCATCCGAAGAGCAGCCGTTCGCGGAGCACATGAACAATACGCAGAAGTACGTTGTCTCGACGACCCTCGAAAATGCCGACGGGTGGCAGAACTCGACCCTCATCAACGGAAACTTCGCCGAAGAGATCGCCGCGCTGAAACGGCGACCGGGCAAGGACATTGCGATAACCGGAAGCGGTACACTGGTCCACTCCTTGTTGCAAGAAGACCTCCTCGACGAGCTTGGGCTCTTCGTCTTTCCGGTGGTCGTTGGCGGCGGGAAGCGACTCTTCGAGGACGGCGGCGACAAGAGGGTCCTGACGCTTGTGGACTCAAAGACGTTCGGCTCGGGCGTCGTTTCGCTCACCTACCGGCCGGCGGCCGGGTAGGGTGCCGACCGCAACTTCAAACTGATGCAGTATACAAGAGACTACTACCGTAAGGAGAGGCCGATGGCCGAAAGTACGGTCGCCACCACACCAGCGACGGCGATGTCGCGAATGGCGGCACGCCTGTCGTTCGCAGCAGCTGCCACGTTTCTCGTTCTGCTGGCCGCCCTGCACTTCATCAAGCCGGAGCTGGATCCTTCGTGGCGCGTGATGAGCGAGTACGCGATCGGGCGCCACGGCTGGGTGATGGTGCTCGCGTTCCTTTCCATGGCACTCAGTTGCGTCGCCTTGTTTGCGGCGATCCGAACGCAGACGCAGACCGCCGGCGGCAAGGTCGGCCTGGCGTTCCTGCTGGTTGCCGCCGCGGGCATGACCATCGCGGCCGTCTTTACCACCGATCCCATAACGGCGAGCAGCGGCGAGCTCACAACCCACGGCAACCTTCACGCCCTCGGAACAGTTCTCGGCGCAGGCTTCCCGATTGCCGCCGCCCTGATCAGCCGAAGCCTGACACGCAACCGGGGGTGGTCGAAGGCTCGGCGATCACTTCTGTGGTCCGCCGTCCTGGCCTGGGTCGGCTTCCTGGCGTTTGTGCTAGCTAATGTCGCCATGTTCCCCGAGGACGGTACGTTCGGTCCCGACGTGATGATCGGGTGGCCCAACCGGTTCATGATGGTGACTTTCAGCGCGTGGCTGATGACCGTGGCTTGGCAGGCGGTCAAGTTGAGCAGGTAAGGATCCCAGGCCTACGGATACGGAACCAAAGGAGGCTTCCATGAAGCGCGTTACCGCATCGGAGGTCGTCGTGTCGCTGGACGAACACCCTGACCACTTGACCGTAAACCAAGAGGCGAGGAGAACACGATGAGCGGCACCGGCACGACGAGCCAAACCCCGCCTCCTAATACGGCGACGACACGAAAGCATGCTTCGAGCATCGCGCTGTGGACTCTCCAGGTCCTGCTGGCGGCCATGTTCGCGATGGCCGGATTGGCAAAGGTGTTCGGCGACCCGGCGATGGTGGAGATGTTCGCCACCATCGGCATCGGCCAGTGGTTCCGCTACTTGGTCGGCGCTCTGGAGATCGCGGGCGCTGTGGGGGTCCTGATCCCGCGTCTCTCGGGGCTGGCCGCGCTCGGGCTCGTCTGCCTGATGGTTGGCGCGATCAGGAGATGAGTAACGCGATGAGGATATGCGTGACCGTCGAGATCCGTGAGGGCTACCTCACGCGCCGGGCACGGATCACTGCCCCATCCATCGAACGGGCGCTGAAGATCGCAAGAGAAGGGAAGCTCGACCGCAGGGTAAGCCTCGTCTTCCCGATAGATCCGGAGGCTTTCTTCGTTCCTGAATGCCCTGGCCGGAGGGAGGCGGCCTGAGATGGAGGGGCGAGCATGCAATGCACCACGAGACAGCTTCTACTCCCCAGAAACGTGGCGGTGCGTGTGGGGCGTGCTCCGGTCGTGCGCCGGAGTAGCCGAGGAGGGGTTGGGCCGTGGCAGGGCCACGAAGAAGCATCCTGGCAACAGATCGACGACCAACCAAGGAGACAGCGATGAAAGCTCCATCAGGCACCGGGTCCAGACCGCGCCGCATCGTCTGCCCGTTCTGTGAATCGGGCAAGCTCGTCTCATTGGGCCATGGCTTCGCCCGCTGCGACTCCTGCGGACTGCCACTGCCCGGCTCTACGCTGGAGACCCTGGGGAACATAATCGACCTGCCCGACGCCCTGGGCGCCCACCCCTGCGAGTGCGGCCATCCCGAGATGCGAGAGCTGTCAGGCGGGGTGTTTCACTGCCCGGCGTGCAGGTCAGAGGTCTTATCCATCGGAGCTCAGGCCATAGACACACGAAGAAAGGGTCACCGATGGTCGGCTACATGAGCCTCGAAGAGCAGGTGGATAAGGACTTCACTCTCGCCCGCCGGAAGGCATGGCCCGGGCGAATCGGTGCTCGCCTGCGAAGAGACAACGCTTCGGATGGGCTGCTCTGCTTCGATGATGTCAGAAAGATCCCGGGGGCAGTGGGGCGAATCCATCGAGGCATCAGGACGGTGCCAGTGGGGCAGATAGGGGGCAGCGTCGGCCGGTGTTCTGAGTTCGACCGAGACTTCTTGCCTGCTAAGGCGATCATGGAAGAGAGGTGGAAGCGCATAGATCGGGCGTTCCACCGGGGCGAGGAGCTACCTCCCGTAAGCCTCTACAAGGTAGGGGGCTTCTACTTCGTCCTGGATGGCCACCACCGCGTCAGCGTGGCTAACTATCACGGCGTCGAGTGGATCGACGCCGATGTGACGGAGTTCCGAGCCCCATCCGGTATCCTCCGGCGCGAAAGGTCCTTATCATGAATGCCTCCACACGCCCACCATCACCCCAAGGCCCCAAAAAGCATCTCGGCGCAGGTGGTCTGGTCGCCCTCCGCGGCCGTCGTCGAGCGATGGCCGCCATCGGCGCGCTGGTTGTCTTGACTGGCCTAATCGCGTGGGCGAAGGCGGCGGAAAGACCTCCGTCGCCGGCGTCTGCACCGGAGACGGAGTTCAGCGCCGAGCGCGCGTGGGGACACCTGGAGCGGATCGCCGGTGAGGAGCCTACCCCCATCGGAAGCGCGGGCGGCGACGAGGTCCGCGACTATCTGGTCGACGAACTGACAGCGCTGGGGCTTGACGTCGAGGTACAAGAGGGCGTCGGCGTCCGCACCTTCGGCGCCGACACCATCGCCGGAAGGCTCGAGAACGTCGTCGCCACGATCCCGGGTGATGACTCGCCCGGCCGGGTGTTCCTTACCGCGCACTACGACACCACCTTCGGCACCCCGGGTGCGTCAGACGACAAAGCCGCGGTCGCGGCCATCTTAGAAACGGCGCACGCCCTGAAAAGCGGTGAGAAGTTGCGCAACGATGTCGTGCTCCTACTCACCGACGGGGAGGAGCCGGGGCTGCTCGGCGCCGCGGCGTTCGTGGAGCAGCATCCCTACGGAGACGACGGTGGGGTGGTGCTCAACTGGGAGGCCACCGGCAACGCCGGCCCTTCGGTTTTGTTCGAGACCTCGAGGGGCAACGCGGCCCTGATCGAGGAGTTCGCGGCATCCGCGCCGTACCCGGTCGGCGAAGCAGCGATGGCCGAGCTCTATGGGCTCTCGTCCCAGAACACGGACTTCACGGTGCTCAAAGAGGAGGGCTTTGTCGGACTCAACTTTGCCTTTATCGACGGGGGCGCCTACTATCACAACCCGCGTGACACGGTCGAGAACTTCGAACCGGCGAGCATGCAGCACCACGGCGCGAACATGCTCGCCCTGGCCCGCGCCTTCGGCGAGCGGGACCTCGCCACGCTGGACTCGGATACCAACGCCACGTTCTTCACGGTCTTCGGTGCCGTGGTCAGTTACCCCGCGTGGCTGATCCGGCCGCTGGCCGGCTTAGCCGTGATCGCGGTACTCGTCCTCGCGCTCCTGGCAAGGCATCGAACGCTCGTTACCGGGCCGTGGTTGATCGCCGGGATGGCGGCGGCGCTGATCCCGCTGATAGTGGCGCCGCTGGCGGCGATCGGGCTGTGGGAGGGCCTCGTTCTGCTCCGACCGGCATACGCCGGGATGCGAGATCCTTACCAGCCCGAGCTGTATCGCTGGACGCTGGCAGCGCTCACCGCGGCGATCGTCCTCGGCTGGTACGCCCTGCTCCGGAGGCGGATCGGCCCGGCGGCGATGGCGATCGGGGCGCTCGCGTGGCCGGCGACGCTTGGCGTCGGGACGGCCTGGCTGGCGCCGGGACTGTCGTACTACGGCTCACTGTCGGCTGTTGCGGCCGCCTGCGGTTGCCTGGTCGCACTCACGATCGACGAGAAACGAGCGGCGTGGCGGGTCGTCGCCCTGACGGCCGGCGCGGCTCCGGGCGTGCTCATCCTGATCGTCGGAGCCACCGCGTTCCTGGCCGTCATGGGCATCCCGCTGGGCGTGTGCGCGGTGTTCTTCTTCGTGCTGGCGGGACTGCTCGTGCTGCCGCTCGTGGAGCTCACGATGCCGACGCACCCGGCAGAAGCGCCCGATCCCGCCCGTAGACGACCCATCCTCCGGCGATGGGCCGTCCTCCTGCCGCTCACGACCGTGCTCGTCGCCGGACTGACCGGGGCCGGCCTGGCGGTGGACCGCTTCGACGAGGAGCGTCCGGAGCCGGCGCACCTGATGTACGTGCTCGACGCCGATTCAGGCACCGCGTTCTGGGCGAGCGAAGACGGCGCGCCGCACGAGTGGACCGCCCGGTATCTCGCGGAGCGCGGCGCGGAGGCTATGAAGATACCGCTGCCGTACGGGAAGGAGCCGAAGTGGAGCGGACCGGCGGAGGCGGTGCCGCTGGAAGCTCCCGAGCTGTCCGTACTGGGCTCCCGCACCGACGGCGGTGTAACCGTCCTGGAGCTCCGGCTTAGGTCGCAGAGAGGCGCCGACGTGCTCACCCTGCACGCCGACCGTCCGGTCGAAGACGTGACCATCACAGCCGACGGCCATCCGCCGGTCACGTCGCGACCATCCTACCCCGACGCCGCCGGGGCCGAAAAGTGGCCTTACGAATTGCGGTTCTATAACCCACCGCCCGAAGGGATCGGGGTGACGCTGCGGGTATCCGGTGAGGAACCCCTTCGGGTCGGGTTAAGCGACTACACCGTGGGTCTGGGGGAGATCCCCGGCTTCACCGAGCGCCCCTCTGACGTGGAACGATCGACCTTCCACAGCTCGGACCGCGTCATCGTCGGCCGCACCCATGAACTGCGAGCTGCGCCCTCAACGAGCCACCTCGGCAAGAGAGATCGCGGATGGACGTGAGCGTCGGAACCGGGGAGGGCAAGCCGCCAGAGGACCCCCAGTAGGTTCATAAAGGTGTGTAGCCGAGAGATCGAGAGCACTCCGCTTGTGCAGCAACCGTGCAGCAACCTGAGCGAATGACCTGAAAGCTTGGGAAAAGCGTCATGAAGGAAATACGCGCTTTTGCGGCGGTTTTGCAAGCTCTAGAAAGCTCCAGCAAAGCATCGTGCCGCCTTTGCACGGCGGAGGTCAGGGGTTCGACTCCCCTCGGCTCCACTCTGATAATGTGCAGATTTGCAGGAAAAGCATCGAAGCGCAGCGAGGTATGATCCTCGCTCTCAGCCTCTAGTGCACCCCGCTCCTCTAGGCTTTTTGCTTCTATCGCTCATGGAGGGGAGTGCGCGGAGCTGGACGTAGCACCTATGGCCGCCTGAAGACAGCAACGTGCGAGAAGGTAAAGAAGGCAGGGGCGCAGGCTTAGCTGGCTATCTCTCGATAGATGCCCTGAGAGGTGTTTACACTAGCATCCCCCAGCGGTGCGCCGAACGCGTGATCCACCCAGACTTTTGGCACCCTTCCTAGCAAACTCCTGTACGTGCTAGTCAAGTCAGCAGGCAAAGCTTCCAGCGACATGGAACAACGCTTCAAGGCAGAGTGCGGTAGTTAACTCTTCAGAGCCATAGTACACACCTGATCCGTGGAACATTGCTTCCCTTCGCCACGAACCATCCGCTCTTTGCTGCCTTTCGAGGTAACGTGCAGCGTCCCTAAGTCTTGCAACGCCGTCATACTCGACATTCGCCAAACTGCATACCGCGCAAGCGGTGGCGAGCTCATTGCCGAAAGATCCGTCATCTCTGCTGGACTGTAAGACCTTCTCTATGATTGCTTCCCTTGCCCCGCTCAGCGATGAGGTGCCGTGCGCATACGCGCGTGAAACAGCATAGTAGAGGGTCATGTTGTCGAGATAATAATGGTATGAGTCACTTTCGTAACCGCTCTTTATCGTGTCGATCAAATATCGGCATGCACTTTCCGTCTCGTCACGATCGCCCAAGTAGAACACCACATTGGCGTTGACGACGCTATCCACGTTATTCGCCGGAGTAGGTCGGTCTACCCAGGTATAAAAGAGACCGGCTTCATTTCGGTTCTTGGTTAAATGCCTAACGTTATGGCCCCTCATTATGAAAGGATGGCTTCCTTGTAGGGCGACCGACGCGCAAGCGGTGTCGTCCAAATCGACATCGATGCTTCTAACGTTCTTTGAGGTGAAATACTGAAACAGGCCAGGGCCACGCAGTTCCTCTGCGAGAAATGAAATGGCCTTATTCGTCATGATTGTTACACAAGGCCGATCGATGCGCGCGATGCTGTACAGAACAAAGGTTGTGGCGAAGATGGAACTATCGAAGAAGGTTCGCCTCATATCTATAGACGGACTAGCGTATGTTCTGAATTCTCCGTACGGTAGCTGATTGTCGTGGAGGAAACGCAACCCCCGTTGAACAGAAGGCGCACACTGTTCTGACGCGCTCATGGCGATATACGCGCTACTGTGCAAAGTTGCACAGTGAGCCTCCGAACTTGATCCCCGACGAGGTGTTCCAGTTGAGGATGGATGCGACAAGGCGACCTGCGTTGCCTCCCTTGCCACTAACATGCCGACTGATAAGGGCCATGCCCCGGTGGTTGCGTAAGGCAGGCCAGCTGGTGTTCAGCGAAAGGGTCACTTAGTGATTGTCCTGGCGTCTCCGAAGGATTTTCGGGCGAAACTTCCTTCGGGTTGGGAGACAAACAGAGTAATAGTTGCTATGGAGTTCCATCCAGGCCCATGAGCTTGAGTTTTCTGGTAGTGGTCCAATGTTGAGTTCTCAGGGCACAATCTCCTTAGGAGTACGGAGAAGTTAGTGCCTGAATCAGCTTTGCCCGTAAATATCCCTAGTTAGTTGATTTTAGCGCAAGCCGACTTATAGGACAAGTAAATACGACCTGTGGGGATGCGTCGGCCCACTTCTCGAGAGTATGCTATCTTTCGGAAAAAGGGAGCTAGGGGAAGGGTGGAACGACGATGAACTGCTAGGGCAGCGCGTACTTGTGTCAAAGGGGTACTTACACGTCAACCTTAAGAAGAACGTAGGCAGAAGGGACCCGAATGGCGGAGACGGGGGAGATACGGCTGGAG
>DASQWQ010000410.1:0-3889 GCA_035640175.1 Rubrobacter sp.
GGTAGTGAACCGATGAGAACATGGCCCCATGAGCGGTTACTCAGAAGACCTCAGAGAAAGGATAGTCTCCTCGGTAGAAGGAGGCGGCATGTCCAAGGCCCAGGCGGCTCGCACCTTCTCCGTCTCGCTCTCCTCAGTCAAACGTTACGTAGGCAAGGCCAAAAGGGGAGAATCGCTGGCTCCGAAGAAGAGGCCCGGATCTACTCCCAAGCTAGACGAAAAGGCGAGGAGCCTCCTTGCCGCCGATCTTAAGGAACGTCCCTACCTCACCCTTCAGGAGCGCTGTGACTACATAGAGGCTATGACGGAACTCTCTGTGAGCCGCTCCACGATGTGTCGAGCCATAGCGAGGATCGGCTCCACCAGGAAAAAGGGGGGCGAGCAGCCACAGAGCGCGACGAGTTCTTGAGGGCAGCCTGGCAGGTGATGGTGGCTGCGGTGGTGAAGCCAGAGAGGCTAATCTTTGTGGACGAGTGCGGGACTCATACCTCCTTGGCACCAATCTACGGCTACGCACCAAGAGGCGAGCGTTTGTATCTGTCGGTACCCAGAAACCGGGGCAAGAACACAACGCTGCTTTCGAGCATAAGCCTGGAGGGGGTGGGACCGTCCTTAGCGGTGGAAGGGTCGACCACAGCCCGAGTCTTCGAGACCTACGTAGAGAAAGTGCTGGCTCCGAGCCTCAAAGAAAGCCAGATTGTGGTGATGGACAACCTCTCAGCCCACAAGCCAAAACGCATCAGGGAGTTGATCGAGCAGAGGGGATGCGAGCTGGTATATCTGCCGTCCTACTCCCCGGACTACAACCCCATTGAGGAAGCTTTTGCCAAGATCAAGAGCCTGCTGCGCAAGGCAGCAGCCAGGAGCAAAGAGACTCTCATAGAAGCGATAGGGGCGGCGCTAAAGGCGGTCACTGCCGACGATATCCGTGGCTTCTTCGAGCATGCCGGATACCATCCTATGGGTCACCTACTATGAAACGTGCTGTTGGGCGTCACCGCCCAGCAGGCGGCGCTCCTCCTACATTCGGCGCGGCAAGAGAGCAGCCCGAGTCTGCCCACTGCTCGGGTTCATGCCAGGAGCCGCAAACTAGCCCGGGCTTTGTATCGACTCGATTACCCAGCAGTGGGTACAAGAGTGTATAAGGATTCAATCCTGCAGGCGCTTACTTTGCGGCTCGTGTCACAGACCCGAGTTCTAGGCCGATTTCGAGCGGCTTGTGCCCCGGTTTCTCCACTTTCGTGGTGACGCCAAGGAAGATGACGTGATCGCGGCCGCAGGTGAAGGAGTAAATTCTAGAAATCTTTTCGCAGGGGTGTCGATTTAAGTGCGGATCGTTCGTCGGTACAGGTACAGGGTCCGATAGGCGGACCGAGAAAGAGAGGAGCGCGCATGACGGAGTACTTGATCCTGATCTACGAGGACGAGGCTTCCTGGGCCGAGGCTGGACAGGAGATGTTCGAGGTATCCGAGAAGGAGCACGCGGAGTTTGCCGAGAACAACGCTGCCGCCTTGCGCGGCGGCAACGCCCTTAACCGGACCGAGACCGCCACTTCCGTCCGAAAGGACCCCTCCGGCGGTTTCGTCGTCACCGACGGACCGTTCGCGGAGGCGAAAGAAACGCTCGGGGGCTATTACCTCGTTGAAGCCGCCGATCTGGACGAAGCCATCGCGATCGCCAGACAGGTGCCTGCGCCCTTCGGCGGTGTCGAGATACGCCCCGTAATGGTGTTCGACTGACGGACGGGGCGGTTGTGACGGATCCCCGAGTCGCTGACGCGGTCGCTGACGCGCATCGTCGCGAGTGGGCCTTCGTGCTCGCCGCGACCGTGCGCGTCACGCGGGATCTCGACCTCGCGGAGGAGTGCGTGCAGGACGCCTACGCGAAAGCGCTTACCAGTTGGGTTTCGCAAGGGGTTCCCGAGAAACCCGGTGCGTGGCTCACCACGGTTGCAAGGCGCCGCGCTCTGGACCTACGGCGACGAGATGCGACGATGCGTCGATCGCTGCCGCTGCTACTCGACGGGGAGGCAGACGACGGAACTGGTGATGGGGCAGCAGACGATATCGTCGACGACCGGATGCGCCTGATATTCACGTGCTGCCATCCGGCACTCGCAGTGGAGGCGCGGGTAGCGTTGACGTTGCGGCTGCTCTGCGGGCTGAGCACCGCGGAGGTGGCACGCGCTTTCCTCGTCAAGGAGGCTACGATGGCCGCGCGCATAACTCGGGCGAAGAAGAAAATCTCGGCAGCCCGCATCCCCTACCGCGTGCCCCCGACCGACGAGCTGTCCGAGCGCCTCGACGCCGTCCTCACGGTCGTGCACCTGCTCTTCACGACCGGACACACGGCTCCGGCAGGCGGCGCTCTCGTTCGCCGAGATCTGGTCGAGCGGGCACTGGATCTCGCCCGGCTACTGCGGAACCAGCTTTCCGACGATGCCGATGTCGCCAGCCTGCTGGCCCTGATCCTGCTCACCGACGCGAGACGCGCAACGCGCGTCTCCGGCGACGGACGCTTGCTCCTACTCGCGGAGCAAGACCGCAGTCGTTGGGATCAGCAGGCAATCTCCGAAGGTCTCGCCCTGGTGCGCGAGGCTTTGCAACGGCGTCCTCCGGGTCGCTTCGCGCTCATGGCGGCGATCTCCGCCGTTCATGCCGAAGCGAAGACGTGGGAGGAGACCGACTGGGCCGAAGTGGTGGCGCTCTACGACCTGCTCGTCCAGATCTGGCCGTCGCCGGTGGTGGCACTCAATCGCGCTGTCGCCGTCGGGTTCGCCGACGGCCCTGAAGCCGGTCTCACGGCTCTCGATCGGCTCGCTGGCGAACCGCAGCTTGCCGGCTATGGCTACCTTGCTGCCTCCAGAGCAGATTTTCTGCGCCGTCTGGGTCGCACCGCCGAGGCGCGGGCATCTTACGAGGAGGCGCTGATGCTCACAGAGAACGCCGTCGAACGGGCTTTTCTCGCCGAACGCCTCGGAGAGCTCGGGAAGTGAGCCGTCTAACGGGTGGACAGGAGGCTCCACGCGCTTGCGTAGGAATACAGTGGTGAGTCTCTCCGTACCGACTTTTGAATACTCAGGAAGAGGACTCGGGGCCAAGCAGGCGCTGAACGAGCACTTCGGCCAGCCAGGCTCCGTAGCGCTTAGTGCTCCAGCCCAGTTCGATCACGAACTCGCGGTAAAGATCGTAGCCCGTAAGCGCCCACAAAACGTCTGCCGCCTCCTCCGGCTCCAAGCCCGCACGCAGAGCACCGCTCTCGCGCAGGTAGGAGATGAGCTTCGCCTGGTTGTCGCGTCGCCTCACTCCGACCTGCCGAGCCAGCTCTCCCAGGTCGGGATCCACGGCCTCAACGCCTCTCAACAACTCGAACTCCTCGGCACTGCCATAAGCCTGGCACGTGAGGTGCGCGGCGAGCTCCACGCGCGACCTCGCGTCCGGCACGGTGCGGATTCGCTCTACGAGATCCCGAAATCGTTGCCCAAAGGCGGGGAAGTCGAGAAGCTCCGAAAGGATGCCCCACTTGATGCGACGAGCTACAAGCCGTGTTGCCACCAGTCGCCTCCTCGGTCGCTAGGTTCGGTATGGCTGATCCCCCGAACATCTTAAACCATCGCCTTCTGCTGCCCGAAACGCTCCATGGGACTCTTATTCACCCAAGTGCGTGGAAGGGGAGTTCTCGGAGGTTCGCCTTTAGGGGGTTCTACGAAGTTCGGGTGAGGGGGTTCTACGAAGTTCGGCGCCCTTTAGGCGGAATGCCAAGTGGCTCTGTCTTCGCTCGCGGTCCTGGCCAGCCGAAAGGCGTACCGAGGGGAGGGGAGCCTTTGGCAAATGTGTCCTACACTTGCGGGAGGAGAGCGAGCAGAGGAGGAAGCTATGATGGATAGAG
>DASQWQ010000411.1:0-2980 GCA_035640175.1 Rubrobacter sp.
CTGTGGTGGGCCTACTTCGACTACGTCGCGCTCGCCGCGGAGAGACGCTTGATCAGGGCCCAAGGGCGTGAGCGGGCTACCCTGGCGCGAGATTCTTACAGCTACCTGCACCTGCCGATGGTGGCCGGCATCGTCCTGGTCGCTCTTGGTGTCAAGAAGACCCTGGCCCACGTCGGGGATCCACTCGGGGCCATCCCGGCGGTTGCACTGTGCGGCGGCGTCGCACTCTACCTACTCGGGCACAACGCTTTCAGGCTGCGCGACGTGGGAAGTGTCAGCGTCCCGCGTCTCGCAGCTACCGCTATCTCCTTGGCGCTCATACCCGCGGCGGTACGGATGCCCGCCCTTATCACCCTCGCCGCGACGGCGATGCTCCTCGTGGCGCTCGCCGCCTACGAGGCGTACCACTTGCCCGAGCCGCGACGGAAGTCGCGCGCACGATGAGTTCTCGTTTGTACATTTTACCTGCAAATAGCTAGATTTGTGAGTGGGCGATGCTCTATCGAACCAGCGTCCTCCGCCGTGTGAAGGCAGCGCGATAGGTTGCTGGAGGTTTTTGGAGCTTTCAGAATTTCCTGCAAATTGCCGTGTTTCTGCGTTGACGCATTTCTCAGCACTTCAGGGGATTAATGTGGGTTGCTGCACAAGCAGTCGAGCGCACGGGCGCCTCGTCGGGGGATGCCGCCCCTTCCGCGGAAGATCTGATCGAAGGCCACCGACTGGCCTTCTTGTTTGGCGGTGGGCTCACCACCCTGGGCGTCTGCATAGCCCTCTTCGTGGTCCGGAGAGACGAGTGTGAGGAGGCTGCATCGAAGCTGGGAGACCCGGAGGAGGCTGCCGCGTTCCTCGCCGAGGTTGCCAGGCCTCCCGGATGTGAAACCGGACCACGGACACCGATGATCCCGGCTGCAACCGGGATTTCTGCTTACCTATAATCGGGTAATTGCGGCTAAGGCTTTTGCCCCAGTTCGTCTTGGGGAATAGCGGCGGTTGCCCCGTTCGCGGTCCCGTTTCCCTGATGTCACCACCGCACGTTTGCTTGGAGGCGCTTGCACAGCACCGATCGCGCTGCTTCTGGCGGGCGCCCGCTCCTGAGGTGTATAAATTAGGCAGACACCGTCGCTTCGTTTGATGACCGAATTGTCGTAGGTGAGCTCCAGGATGGGGGCAATCTGTGGATGGTTTTGACAAACTGCGTTTGCTCGATAGGGCGGTGACCGCCAGCACGAACTCCATCGTCATCACCGATCCGAACCAGCCCGACGACCCGCTCGTGTACGTAAACCCCGCCTTCGAGAGGACCACGGGCTACCCCGCCGAGGAAGCTTTGGGCCGCAATTGCCGCTTTCTGCAGGGCGAGGACCACGATCAGCCGGCGCTCGAAGAGCTCAGAACCGCGATCTACGAGGAGCGGCACTGCACGGTGGTGCTCAGGAACTACCGCAAGGACGGTACCCTGTTCTGGAACGAGCTCAGCGTCTACCCTGTGCGGGACGAGAAGGGGCACATGACCAACTTCGTCGGGGTCCAGAACGACGTTACCGAGCGCATCAGGGCCGAGGAAGTCTTCTCGGAGATCCGCCGAGCCGAGCGCCGCAGGATAGCGCGGGATTTACACGACATAGCTCTTCAGGACCTCTCGGGCGCCCTTCAGTCATTGCGCCTCACACATCTGCGCTCTAGGAACACCGGCGCGGATCTAGACCTCAAGGAGGAGCTCGAAGCACTCGGGCGGGCGACTTCGGGCTTGCGTGGCGCCATCTACGACTTGAGATACGAGAAGGAGCGGCCGTTCGTAAAGTCGGTCGAATCGTTGGTGGAGCTGAACCGGCAGTTGACACCCGAGCGCACGACAACATTGATGATCGAGGATGGGTTCCCTGAGGAACTTCCCGAAGAGGTAAGCGTAGAGTTGTTACGCATTCTCCAAGAGGCTCTCACCAACGCCCGGCGCCATTCTGGAGCGAGGAACGTGGAGGTAAGGTTGGGGGCGGAGAGTGAGGTGCTGGTGGCGGCGGTGATCGACGATGGGAGAGGTTTTCATTCTGCCTCTACGCGAACCGGCGTGGGTCTAGTGGGGATGGACGAGAGGGTCGAAGGGTTGGGTGGAAAGATCGAGGTCAGTAGCCGGCCGGGTGAGGGTACGAAGGTTACGGTAAAGGTTCCCCTGGGGGGTGGTACTGGAGCTCTTCGACGGCTATAACGCCCTCACTTATGGCGTAGATGACGGCCTGGGTCCTGTTGAAGATGTGCAGCTTCCTGTAGATGTTCGAGGTGTAGTTGCGCAGTCTTCTCCGAGATACCGACAGCGTGTGCTATCTGACGGTCGCTCATGCCCTGCGCCAGGGCCCTTATCACCTTGAGCTCCCTCTCGGTAAGCGGCGGGGGAGCAAATTGGCACCGCTTCCCTTCGACAGACTTCGAACAGGCCTGGGCCACGCATCGTAATGGCGTGGGTCTGAAGGTTTGCGTTCAGCCCATGGGGAGATCGGTGAAATACGTTTGCCCGTTCGCTCTACGAGATCTCCCAAGCTCTCCCGCTTAAGGGCTTGTCTGTATCGGCGTATCTGGCGTCCCGATTCCTCGTTCACCTTCAATCTTGCTCTCCAGCAGTTTGTTCCATACGACCGCCAGCTGTTCCACTTGGGTCTGAGAAAGCCGTTCGAGGAACCTCCGACGCACCCCGGCCAGGTGGGTAGGGGTCGTCTCGGCCAACCGCTCGAGCCCCGGCCCGGTGATGCACGCGAACACCTGGCGCGGATCGTGGTCACCCCTATGGCGTTCGAGGAGTCCCTGGCATTCCATCCGATCTACTAGCCGGGTAGGACCACTGCGGCTAAGGTGTACCGCTTCCGCCAGCTCGAACATCTGCATCCGACCGTTTGGGGCTAGGCTCAGCTGGATGAGCGCGTCGTAGGAAGAGTGGCAGTCCGTGGGCAGCTTGAAGCTCGGCATCGAGCTCCTTGACGATCGAGGCGTG
>DASQWQ010000412.1:0-9646 GCA_035640175.1 Rubrobacter sp.
CCCGACCAGATCGCCGAGATCGTCGGCGAGCCCGAGGTCGACTGCGCCGTCGACGCGGTCGGCTTCGAGGCCTCCGGCCGAGAGGGCGAAGAGGCCCCCGCCGTGGTTCTGAACTCTATTCAGACCGTCACGCGGGCCGGCGGTTCCCTTGGCATCCCCGGCCTCTACGTGACGGGCGACCCCGGTGCGGCCGACCCGGAGGCGCAGGAGGGGACGCTCAAGATCCGCTTCGGTCTCGGCTGGGCCAAGAGCCACGCCTTCTTCACGGGACAGTGCCCGGTCATGAAGTACAACCGCGGCTTGATGATGAGCATCCTGCACGACAAAGCCCACATCGCCGACGCCGTCAACGCCACGGTCGTCACCCTTGATGAGGCCCCCGAAGGCTACAAGGACTTCGACAAGGGCGCGGCCAAGAAGTACGTCCTCAATCCGAACGGCTACATCAACGCCTAGCGGCACGGACAGCGAGGGCGATTTTACGAGGGGCCGGAGAGATCCGGCTCCTCTTTCTATCTACGGCCCTGTCGCCACTCACGAGTGCTGTTCTCTTGCGCTTGATCAGGGAGAGCAAGCCGCTCGGGCACAGACCCCGGATTCGTAGGATACGCGACTGGGCACAGAATAGAAGGTTGGGAAATACGGATAGGTCTGAGGGCTACCGTTCTGCGCGCCTGACGCTGTAGCCGATGTGCTGTAGCTGCGCGAGCAGCCGTAGCTCCGCCGTCTCCGCATCCCCGCCGACGTACTCGAGCGGGACGCTCATCTTCTGCTCCCCGTAGGGGCCACCGAACCGGATGACGATGCTCCTCTCGTCCCTGGCCACGGTCGCTTTGGGGTAGCGGGTCACGTTAGGGAGGCCCATTAGTCTCAATCTATTCGCCCGATCTCATCGTACATCATCCATGCATGCTAACACGCTGCCGCTGATACACTCTGGGGAGGACCGGACCAGGAGAGGCCGATGCTGGAGAAGACCTCGGGCAGAGTCAGGCGCGGGAGCAAGACGAAGACGCGGGTACGAGTTGTCGAAGACGGTCGGGTACGCGTGCGGCCCGACGCGCTCGCGACCGAGGAGCCAATGGAGATAAGGCTCCTCGCCGGGCAGACGAAGCAGACCGTCGCCGTCACGATGCGCACCCCTGGGGCTGACTTCGAGCTCGCGGCGGGGTTCCTGTACGGCGAAGGCATCGTCGACTCTGCCGACGACATTCAGAAGATCAGCTACTGCGTGGACTCTGACCTCGACACCGAGCAAAGGTACAACATCGTGAACGTCGAGTTGCGCGGCGGGCGTGAGTTCGACCTGCGGCCGCTGGAGAGGCACTTCTACACTACTAGCGCCTGCGGCGTCTGCGGCAAGGCCAGCCTGGAGCAGCTGGAACTGCGCGGCTGCCCTGTTATGCCGTCCGGGCCCGAGGTTTCGGCGGAGATCATCAACACCCTGCCGGAGAAGCTGCGGGAGGCTCAGGGGCTCTTCGACGCGACGGGCGGGCTACACGCGGCGGCCCTCTTCGATAACAAAGGAGAGCTTCTCGCGCTGCGGGAAGACGTAGGAAGGCACAACGCGACGGACAAGCTCGTCGTATGGGCGCTCCTGGACGGTAGGCTGCCGCTCACGGATCACATCGTCATGGTCAGCGGGCGCAGCAGCTTCGAGATCCTCCAGAAGTGCCTGACAGCGGGCGTGCCCGTCGTGTGCGCCATCTCAGCCCCGAGCAGCCTCGCGGTCGACGTCGCCAGGGAGTTCGGGATGACCCTCGTCGGATTCCTGCGCGGAGGCAGGTTCAACGTGTACGCCGGGTATGAGAGGATTCAGCCCGACTTCGAAAACCCAGAGACCCGGCTCTCACAGACAAACAAGAACTATGGGTGATGAACGAGGTGAGATTCCGCCAAGGAGAAGATCCTGTGCCGGATAGCGAGACCGTTTTATTAGAAGTATGCTGGCGATTACGGACATCGAGGGCAAAGGAGTGATCGGGGTGACCACCACGATAGAGAAGGAAGTTGACCTGAGACAGGCGAGCACGATCTGCGGCTTCTGCGGCGTCGGCTGCGGCCTGAGCATCACGGTAGAAGACGGGGTCATTACCAAGGTTGCCGGGGACAAGGAGAACCCGAGCAGCAAGGGTGAGGCCTGCATTAAAGGTCGCGAGGGCTGGCGCCACCTCTACAGCGACAGGAGGTTGACGCGACCACTCGTGCGTAAAAACGGCGAGTTGGTTCCTGCTTCCTGGGACGAGGCTCTGGACCTTGTCGCGAGCAAGATGAGCGAGATCAAAGACAAACACGGTCCCGACTCCTTCGGGCTCTTTAGCTCCTCACGCTCGACCAACGAGCTCAACTATCTGGCGAGTAGGTTTGTCCGCCAGGTCCTCGGGAACGGCAACATAGACTCTTGTAACCGTGCTTGACACGCCGCCAGCGTCACCGGTCTGGTGGCAACGTTCGGAGCGGGCGGAGCAACCACCTCGTACGAGGAGTTCGAGAACACCGACCTCATAATCTGCTGGGGCTCGAACACCATGGAGTGCCACCCCATCATCTACAATCACATGCGCCGCGGCATAAAGAACGGCGCCAAGATGGTCGTCATCGACCCGAGAAAAATAGACCAGACCAAGAAGGCCGAGATGTGGCTCGGCCTCAACGTGGGCACGGACATCGCCCTGGCGAACGCGATGGCGAACGTGATCATCGCCGAAGACCTCCACAACAAAGAGTTCATCGAGCGGGCAACGAAAAACTTCGAGGCGTACAGGGATAAGGTCTCCGGCTACACTCCGGAGTACGCCGAGCAGATAACGGGCGTCCCTGCTGATGACATCCGCGAGGTCGCCCGTATGTACGCCACGGTGGATAAGGCTATCCTCAACTGGACCCTGGGCATCACCGAGCACCACAATGGCGCTGACGGTGTGTTCGCACTCATCGGGTTGGGGCTTCTGACCGGCCACGTCGGCAAGTACGGTAGCGGCCTGAACCCGCTGCGCGGCCAGAACAACGTTCAGGGCGGCGGCGACATGGGGGCCCTACCGGACAAGATGGTCGGAGGCTGGCTATGGGACGATCCCGAGGCCCACGAGCTCTTCGAGGAGGTCTGGGGATCGCCGTTGCCCGAGAAGATCGGCAAGCACCAGCCCGCGATGATGGACGCTGTGGAACGTGGTGAGATCCGCTGCATGTACGTTATCGGGGAGAACCCGGCACAGTCCGACGCCGACGAACACTACCACGACGAGCTCTTCGGCAGCTTGGACCTGCTCGTGGTGCAGGACATCCTCATGACCAAGACGGCCCGCATGGCGGACGTGGTCCTGCCGGCGGCGGCGAGCTGGGCCGAGACCGAGGGCACGGTCGTCAACAGCGAGCGGCGGGTGCAGCGCGTCCACAGGGTGGTAGACCCACCCGGTGAGGCACGCGCCGATGAGTGGATCGTGCAGGACATCGCCAACCGCATGGGCTACGACTGGGGCTTCGAGACGGCTGAGGACATCTGGAACGAAGTGCGCAGGCTCGCACCCAAGTTCTCCGGCATCAGCTACGAGCGGCTCGAGAAGCACGGTGGTATCCAGTGGCCCTGCCTTGACGGTAGCTTCGAGGAGATCTCGGACAACACCCCCAAGGAGCAACTTGCCGCCAGCACAAAGGGCGCCGAGAACGCCGAGGGCGCAGCGATCACCACCGACGTGGTGGAGAAATCCAGGGTGGGGACCAAATTCCTGCACGCCCATCTCCGGGCTGAGGAGGTCGAGAATCGGGCGCCGTTCCACCCCGTGGACCACGAGGGTCCTGTAGAGATGCCCGACGAGGAGTACCCTTACCAGCTAACTACGGGCCGTCGCCTGGCCTTCCATAACACGGGCACGATGACCCAGGACTACAAGAAGGTCAAAGACAACGAGGAGCTGCTGGAGATCTGCGAGGAAGACGCCGCCGAGCACGGCATCGAAGACGGCGACTTCGTGCAGGTAAGTTCGAGGCGCGGGACCGTACCAAGGGTGAAAGCCCGTGTCACCGACAGAGTCCGTCCCGGGCTTGTTTTCCTGGGCTACAGCTTCCCTGACCAGGTGCCGACCAACGTCCTTACCATCAACGCCGTAGACCCCCTCTCGGGGACGGCCGAGCTCAAGGCCTGCGCGGTGAAGCTAGAACGTACGGCGTGACCAGAGCGAGTCGAGGGTCTCTGCTCCTGCAACGGGGGCCCTTCTCTCGTTCGTAACCTGCGACCTTCCACGTTCAGCAAGTTGCGTACGCTTGACCGTATACAAAAGCTGCAATATAGTGATCAAACCAGTCTGAAGAGCGTGGGGAAGGAGCTCGGTGGAGAGACAAGACGAGTGGGTGCGTGTAGAACGGACGCAGGCGTTCAAGGATCTGGTCGCTAGAAAGAGAGGATTCATCATACCCGCGACCATCTTCTTTCTTGTGTTCTACTTCGGGCTGCCGATTCTGGCAGCGTTCACGACCGTCTTGAACGTAAAGGTCCTCGGGCCGCTAACGCTTGCATACGTGTATGCGTTCGCGCAGTTCGCGATGACCTGGATCTTGATGCACCTCTACGTCAGCCGGGCGAACAGGTGGGACGACCTTGTAGATCGGGCGCGGCGCGAAGCCGCGGACGAAGCCGAGGGGGCGAGCTAGCATGAGCGATCAGGTTATAGCCATCATCTTCTTCGTCGCGATCATCGCCCTTACGCTCGGCATCACGGCCTGGGCGTCGCGGCGGAACAAGGACACGAGCCACCATTACGTGGCTGGGGGTGAGATCAAGGGCTGGCAGAACGGCCTCGCCACCTCGGGCGACTACCTCTCTGCGGCCTCGTTCCTCGGTATCGCGGGAGCCATCGCGCTCACCGGCTTCTCGGGCTTCTACCTCTCGATAGGCTTCCTGGTCGCTTACCTGGTGGTCCTCCTGCTCGTGGCCGAGCCCTTGAGGAACATGGGCAAGTACACCCTCGCGGACATGCTGGCGAGTCGGTTCAATACCTCGAGCGTCAGGTCGGTGGCAGCCCTGAGCACCATAGCCATAAGCATGTTCTACATGATCGCGCAGCTCAACGGCTCGGGGGCGCTCATCGGGCTCCTGCTCGGGCTGCCGTACTGGCTCTCGGTTATCGTCATCGGCATCCTTATGACCGTCTACATCGTGGCCGGCGGCATGATCGCGACGACGTGGATCCAGATCATCAAGGCCGTGCTCCTGATCGCCGGTACCGTGACCCTCTCCATCCTCGTGCTCGCCCGGTATGGTTTCAACCCGTTCGCGCTCTTCGCGGCGGTGGACAGCAAGATCGGGAGCGAGTTCCTGGTCCCGCCCCCGCCGACCACACTGGTCGCCGGGCTTGACGTTATCTCGCTCAACATCGCCCTCGTGCTAGGCACGGCGGGGTTACCGCACATCCTGATCCGGTTCCTCACCGTCCCCGACGCCAAGACGGCCCGCTCCTCGATCGTGACGGCCACCTGGATCATCGGCCTCTTCTACCTGTTGACCCCCGTTCTCGGCTACGGCGCGGCGCTGATAGTCGGACAGGACGCCATCGCCAAAGCGAACTCAGCCGGCAACCTCGCCGCCCCGCAGCTCGCCGAAGCCCTCGGCGGCCCCGTCTTCTTCGCCTTTATCTCGGCCGTCGCCTTCGCGACCATCGTGGCCGTCGTCGCCGGCCTGGTCGTGGCGGCTTCGAGCGCCTTTGCCCACGACTTCTACACCAACGTCTTCCGCGGGGGCGAGGCGAGCGAGCGGGAGCAATTCAGGGCCGCGCGCTACGCGGCAGTCGGTATCTCGGTGGCCGCGATACTCCTGGCACTGCCGGCGGAGAGCTTCAACGTGGCGTTCCTGGTGGCGCTCGCCTTCGCGGTCGCCGCGAGCGCGAACGTGCCTGTCATCCTACTGACGATCTTCTGGAAGCGGTTCAATACCGCGGGCGCCGTCACGGGCATGCTGGTAGGCCTGATCTCCGCGGTGGTGCTCGTGATCCTGAGCCCCAACGTGCTGACGGGCCCGAACCCCGAGCCGCCGGCGACCCCCATCATCCCCATAGACTACATCTTCCCGCTCAAGAGCCCGGCCCTGGTCTCCGTACCCCTGGGCTTTCTGGGATGCTACCTTGGCACCATTCTGGGCGGGCGCGGCGCCGAGCGAGAACGCGAACAGGGACTCCAGACCTCCTACGACGAGATTCGGGTCCGCGCCAACACCGGCATTACCAATATAGAGCGCGAGATCCAGGAAGCCGCCCCGGCCGAAGAACCACGCACCACCTAGCCTCCGAAGCGAGGCGCGCAAACGGAGCCCCCGCCGGTAGCGGTGGGGGCTCTTGTTGTACCCTGCAAGGGTACGTAAATGGAGGACGTATATGGATATAGCCGTCCGTCACTCAGAGCCCGATGACTACAGAGCGCTACACCGCATCTTCAGCGGCCCGCGCGCGATAGCAGGCACCCTGCAACTCCCTTTCCCGCGGGCCGAGATGTGGCGCGAGCGTCTCTCGGAGCCGCCAGAGGGGTTGTATTCGCTGGTGGCCTGCGTGGAGGGCGAGGTGATCGGAAGCCTCAGCCTGCACACCTCCCCCACACGCTGGCTCTGTGGATGCGAACGATCTTCTTCTGAGAGAGCAGCATCGGACTTCGCTCGTGCAGAGGGCACTCTGTCTCTCCGGCTGTAGAAACCGCTCTTCGAGATCTTCAGGGCTCTTCACATCACGCTTACCCGATGCTTTGCCTTCTGTGTCTCGATGAAGGTGTAGATCACCTGCGTGCGACATAGGGAAAGCGGGCAACGCTCCACGTAGCGCGTCTACCTGATGCGGGCCATCGAGTAGGCGTCGACGTACTCACCGTTTCGGAAGGCCAGTCGGCGGTGGGTACCCTCGATCTCGAACCCAAAATTCTTATAGAGAGCTACTGCAGCGGAATTGTCCACGTAGACGCGCAGTTCGATGCGCGTGAGGTTCAGCCAGTTGTCCGCGAGGTCTAGCGCCGCCTCCATCAACGCCGTTCCGACACCCTTTCCCTGCCAGTCGTCGCGCACGGCCATACCAATGCTGCCGACGTGCCGCATACGCCAGCGTGTGGGGGAGGTTTCTAGGCTGAGGCTTCCGACCACCTCATCATCCACGCAGCCCACCAGCGAGTACAACCCCTCAGGCGACTCCACGAGGCGCTTGCGCCACGCCTCCGCTGACGGGAGGGGCAATTGTATGGTGCCGGCTATCGCCTTCGGACCGCTGAAGATGCGGTGCAGGGCCTGGTAGTCATCCGGCTCCGCGTGGCGAACAATCACTTGCGCCATACGAGCATACCCCCTGTAACGTTACCCTTCGCACACCTTACCCCTACCACCGAACTACCAGCAAGGCTCTTCGGAGATTCGGGACGCGCTCACTTGGATGCCAAGGATACCCCGGGACTATGATCATTCGTTGACAGCAGCACTAAACGTCGGGGAGCCAGCCGTAGTGATCAGAGCACGAAAGCGCACCTCGAGCGATCTTTTCGTTACTGAGAACACCATACCAACGCAGGAGTATTCGTCTCCCTGCATGATCATGCACCACCACAAGATGTAGAGACCCCTCTCACGCGGCGTGCCGAAGCTTAAAAGCCGTGCTCGCGGCTCTCAGGGGGCGTTCTATGCACGATCCTGCAAACGAACTTCTGAGAATTCCTCTTCCACGCACTTGTGAATAGACGTAGGATGTGATGTAAGACGATGGAGCCTTATCCCGAGCTACGGACAGCCCGACTCATCCTCCGCGAGTTCGCACTAGAGGACGCGCCCGAGGTGCAGCGCCTCGTCGGCGAGTGGGAGGTGGCCCGCCCCCTGCTGATCGTCCCGCACCCCTACGAAGATGGCATGGCCCAAGAGTGGATCGCGACCCATCGCCCCGCCTACCAAGCCGGGGAGCGAGTGACTTGGGCCGTGGCCTTGCGCGAGGAGGGAGCGCTCGTCGGTAGCATCACGCTGCACCTGCATCCCCTACACGACAACGCCGAACTGGGCTACTGGATCGGCAAACCCTACTGGGGATGCGGGTATGCCACGGAAGCCGCCGAGGAGGTAGTGCGCTACGGGTTCGAAGATCTCGCTCTAAACCGCATCCACGCGAAACACTTCGGGAGCAACCCCGCCTCGGGCAGGGTTATGAGGAAGGTGGGGATGAGCCTCGAGGGCGTGAGGCCGGAGCACCTCAAGAAGTGGGAAACCTACGAGGACCGGGTGGACTACGGACTACTGGTTCGCGACTGGCGCAAGAACAAACGCGGGTAGCCTATACCGAACTTCTTAGAACTCCGTCAACGCGAAGTTCAACTTCGGAGAATTTACCTTCCACGCAGTTGGGTGAATAGAGCGACAATAAAGCGACGCAAGGGATCGACAGCTTGCCCAGTATCTCCTAGCGGTCACCTGCTTGGGCCACGCTGCCTGGAATCTTCCGTCCCTCTAATAATGAAACGCGGTTTTGTGTCCCAAAGCGTTCACCGAGCAGCGCTAACACCTGCTACGCTGCCCGCTGACTGACCCCCTAGACCATCACGCTGCGCCTCGTCGTGCGCCTACTAGGAGTCTCTCTCCAGAAGGCTAGGAGGACGCCGTGTACGCATCGGCGAGCAGCAGCGCGATCAGGGCTACCTCGATCGCCTTGTCGACGTAGCCAATGATCGTGTACTCCGGAGCCATCAGGAAAAAGAGCACTATCGTCAGCGCTGCGAAGGCTATAAGGGCCCATCGCGCAACGCTCCGGAAGCGTGCCAGTTGCCGGATCGGCAGCTGCAAGACCGCCAGAAGCCCCAGGTAACCAAGCCCGTTAAGGATGAACAACATGACGCCGAAGTTGAACCCCATGGAAGCGACGGCGCTGAGCGCCAGGTACAGGTGAATGACTGCCGTGGCCAGGGTGAGCACGAAGATCCCGACCCCCAGGCCGAGGCCAACAGAATAAGTGCGCGAAGAAGCCATTGTGTTTCTCCTTTCTCACCTTAACCAGTCTTAGGACCATGCCACCGAGCGACGCCGTGGATCAACCCATAGGTGGCTATCAGCAGCGTGCTCCCCTCTCAGGGATTGGCATCATCTGGTCGGAGTATACGGCGCTTGTTCTCAAATCAAACTAGCAAATCCTAAAATACAACTAATTGAACGTGGGTTTCATCGACCCCAGCACGCTGGTCGCGCTAGTCTTCGACTGCGGAGGGGTCGGGTAGCGAAAAGAGGGACAGGAAGCGCGCCACCACCGTTCTATCGCCCTTGAGGTTAAAGCCCCAGAACACGCAACGCCTCGGCGAGCTGGGGGCACCCGCCGTGGGGGGTCTAGCATCGCTCGATAGGCAGTGAGTTTCCGAGAACGCTCTGTCGCAGAACACATAAGAGCGGAAGTTGATTGAGCCCCGGTCCGATAGGCGAGGATTTCTCAGGAAGTTGCGCCGTTACGAGTCGCAATCCCTTGATACACAACGGTGCAACGAATAGTACTAAGTCGCCGCGTTTTGGCGCCGAAGGGATGCAGCATGGCCTGTCGTTGAGGGCTTGGCGATGCGTAGAGGAGCCGTTTGCTACCGTGAACTTCCGAGAATTTCTCTTCTAGAAACTGTTTTGCAATAGCCCTCGAAGGTCCCTTGATAAGCCCTTCTTGAGGCATTT
>DASQWQ010000413.1:0-5910 GCA_035640175.1 Rubrobacter sp.
GGGGGGACCGGAGTCGTAGAGGACTATCTCATCTTTGGGGTCGAGCGCCTCGAGCGCTTCCTGAACTGTGCTGATCCGCATCGAGCCGGGGATGTGGGTGGTGCGATATTCCCACTCGTCCAGGGTCATGACAACCTTGAAGCCGTCCCCCTGTCAAGCTTCGCTTTCAACTCTTGGGTGTCGATGAGATCCGTATCGTGCATTCGGCAAGTTCCTTCCGGGTAAAGGCTCCGCGAGCAGGCGTTAGTCCCTAGTGCCCTCTTCCATGCAGCCGGATGAACAATAGATCTGTCGAGATCTGCACCAGGTCTTTCACGGACTCCGCTAGCTTACACCGGCATTATTTCCAGCGAGGCGGATCGGCAACACCACCCGAAGGCGCGTCTCGCCGGATTTGGACGCGACCTGAATCTGTCCCCGGTGCTTGTGGACGACGATGTTGTAGGCGATATGCAGGCCAAGGCCCGTGCCGACGCCAGGCGCCTTCGTGGTAAAGAAGGGCTCGAAAATGCGAGGCTGAATCTCCGGTGGTATCCCCGGTCCGTCGTCGATGACGTCGACCGTGACCACACTTTCCGCGGTGAAGGCGCGCAGAGTTAGCTCTCCCTGGCCCTCTACGGCGTCGATCGCGTTGTCGATCAGATTGGTCCACACCTGATTGAGCTCGGATCCGTAGGCCTCTATGCGTGGCACGTCGTCAGCATAATCCCGCGTGATACTGATATTCGCGTCGATCCTAGGACGCAGGAGCACCAGGGTATTCTCCAGGCTCTCGACCACATCGACTTCTTGGATCGGCGCCTGATCCAGATACGAATACGTCTTGACGGCCTTGACGATCTCCGACATGATCTCAGCGCTCTGTCCCACCTCCTCGAGCAAGCCGTAGACCGAAGAACTGGCTCCCAACCACCTGGCTACGACGGGCAACTGTGTGGGAGAGAAGCGTTCGGCCAACCGCTCCAAATCATCACTCTCCCAGCCGGAGGAGACCAGCACCGGCGCGAGCTCCCAGGCCTCCCCGACGCCGTGGTCCTCCAACCACTCTTGCAACTCATCCGCTTGCTCGCTGAGGGCCAGCGCGTCGTACAGAGGCGCTGTGATCTTGCGCTCTGTGACTTCTTCCTGAAGGGCGCCGAGCGACCCCCTTTGGTGTTGGTCGGTGGCGAGCGAGTGAAGCTGAGCAGCCAGCCGCTCTCGCTCGACCAGCGCATCACGTAACTGTACTGCGCCTCGCCTCATGGCGGCGGCCGGATTGTTCAACTCGTGCGCCAGGCCTGCGGCGAGCGTACCAAGGGCGGCCATCTTTTCGTTCTGGATCAATGCTGATTCGGTGCTGCGTAACCTGGAGGTTACGGTGTGCAAGATCTTCAAGGGCGCCGAAGGGCTGCACGAGAGCAGCGTCTGGAAGGCGGCTTGACTTATCATCAACAGACGGCTCTCTTGCAATGTACGCACCGAGGCTGATCGTGGCGCCTGCTCGAGGAGCGCCATTTCGCCAAAGAATTGCCCAGGCTTGTACAACGCGAGCAAGACGTCCTGGCTACCCTGACGCTTGGTAACCTCAAGCTCTCCGGCGAGGACGACATAGAGCGAGTCACCCTGATCACCCTCCTGCAACACGAGCTGCCCTGCGGGGACGGAGACAGTCTCGGCCATCTGATACAGCTGCTCCAGATCTTCTTCAGAGAGGTCGGCGAAAAGGGGGATCTGGCGTAACTCGTCGAGTATCAGCGCGTCCCTGCTCCGTTTCTTGCCTGTTCAGCGATCGGCTGGTCCGGCCGGCTGAGTCTTGTCAGCATCTAGTTGTAAGTTGCCGGGCGGATGAACCGGTGGCAGGGACAGTTCCTCCATAAGTCGTCCGGCTTCCGCGAGATCCCGTTCCGCTTCAGCATCGTGACCCTGCGCTTCATGCAATTTGGCCGAAGATTTCAGTACTCGCGCCACGTAGGGTTTCATATCATTACGGCGATAGTAATCGAGGGCGGTGTCGAAGTGTTGTTCCGCACGCTCGAAGTCCCCCAGCTGCGTGTATCCCTCACCAAGAGCCTGTGCTATGAATGCAACGGTATACTCATCGCCGACCGCCTCGGCATTCGCCAGGGTGCTTTCCATGTCGTTGATCGCCTCGGTGCGCCCACTGAAGAACTGGGCTATAGCGAGACCGGCGTGCACCTCGTTCGCCACCTGTTCCCTACCCTGTAATTCGGGGACGAAGTCAGGGAGTAGCTTGAGGGCGGATTCGAATGCCCGCTGCGCTTCGCCCAGGTCGCGTGAGTGCAGATTACCGAGCCCCGTACAGTAGTGACCATACATGGCGCATTCCAAGCCAGAGGCCGACATGGCCTGCTCAGTACCGCGCCGGCTATATTCCAGCCCGCGCTGTAAGTCGCCCATATCCAGAAAGGCCTGCGACGACATCAGTTCCACATCCGCGCCATTCATCACCGAATCGGTAGTGCGCGTAACCTCCCGGGCGCGCTTCACGGCGTCCTGCGCCTCTGCAAACTCTCCCAGCCGAGCGTGGGCCATAGCCTTCTTGGCAAGGGCGTGCGCTTCGAGCTCGCGATTGTGGTACTTGCGCGCTGCCTCGAGCACGTACTCCAGCTGCTCCAACCCACCGCGCGGATCTCGATCGATCATGGCGGCCGTCATCCAGAAGCTGGCCACCAGGGTCAGCCTTTCGTCGCCGAGGCGTTCGGCGAGCTGGTGGCTCTCGAACAACGCTGGCATCCCGCGCGTCGGGAAGCCATTTGAAATGTATGCGTTGCCGATCCAGTGCAAGACCCACGCGAGGCGTGACTCATCCCCCAGCTCACGCGCGATCTTCTCCGCCTCCTCCAGCCGGTCCACCACTTCCTGGTACGGCTTGAGCTTGAGTGCAGGAAAGGTCCAACCTAGGATAGCGTCGCATAGCTGCTCGGGCGACGCGTCGGGAATCTTCGTCAATGCCCGGCAGGCGTTCTCATAGTACTCGAGGGCTTCGCGCAGCGCATACACCTTCACAGCCTGCCCACCTGCACCCATCGCGTAGTCGGCGGCGCGCTGCCACTCTTCTCCGAGCTGGAAGTGATAAGCCAGTACCGATGTCAACTCACCCCGCTGCTCAGGATAGAGCTGTTCGAGTACCTCACCCGCGCGGCGGTGGAGCTCTTTGCGGCGTCTGATCAGCAGCGCCTCGTAGGCTGCCTCCTGGGTGAGGGCATGCTTGAAGATGTACTCGAGTTCGGGATCACGGACCCGCTCCCGGACCAGCTCCTCGTAGGTCAGAACGCTGAGGTGAGGCTCGACTTCCTCGATCTGTTCGGGCGGCGGCGCTGCAGCGCAGGTCGCTATCAGCGTGCGGTACGCGAAGATGCGGCCGAGGACTGCGGCAGTCTGGGCCACGTGCTTCGTACTCTCAGGTAGGCGGTCGATACGTGCGCTCAGCACGCCGGTCAGCGTATCGGGGATGGTGACGTTTACGATCTCCCGTGTCGCGCGCCAGTGATTATTCTCCTGGACGATGTATTCGGAGTCGATCAGCGTCCTGATCACTTCCTCGACGAAGAATGGATTACCCTCTGCCTTGTTCAAGATCAATTTACGCACGCTCTCAGGCAAGTCCTCGATATAGAGTAGGTTGCCGAGCAGCTCCTCCGAGTGTGCGGTGTCGAGCGGCTCGAGCAGGATCTCGGTGTAGCTGGCTCCCAGCCGACTACGCGCCTTCTCTGTGGCCGACCAGCTAGGCGCGCCTTTGTCAGGCCGGAGCAGGCAGATGATCAGAAGCGGCAAGTCCTCCACCAGCCCTGCCACGTTCAGCAAGAGCTCGAGCGACGCAGTATCCGCCCAGTGCAGATCGTCGAGCACGATTACCGTCGGCATCAGGTCGGCGCGAGCACGGAGGTAGCCGCGGATCGCCGCCGCGATGTGCTCGACCAGTGCGTCACCCTCCAGCGCCTTGACCGCCTTCAACGTCGCATTGCTCTCGACGGAGAGTACCACCTCGAGGTACCCCGGGTCGCTCTCAGGTATGGTGCCGCAAGCTGGATCGCTATGCAGTTTCTCGCGTACGGTCTCGGGCGCCTCGCCTTCCTGGGCCCCGATCGCCTGGCGGATCACCTGCCGCCAGGGATAATAGGTGACGGCCTGCCCGTAGGAGAGTGCCCGGCCTTCGAGCCAGGCTACCTGTGGCCCCGACTTCGCCGAGTCGCTGACCTCTGCCAGCAATCGCGACTTGCCCAATCCCGCTTCGCCGATCACCGCCACGAACGCGCCGCGCCCCTCGCGCACCTCGTTCAGCTTGTCGTTCACGAGCTTGAATTCGGCAGTGCGGCCTACCAGCGGCGAGGTCAATCCCTCTAGACCTCGCACCTTGCCAGGCACGGCCCTGGGAGCCAGCACCTCATAGGTCACGATAGGCGCGGACTTGCCTTTGACCATCGCGCCGCCGCGCGACCGTAACTCGAAGAGCTGC
This sequence comes from Rubrobacter sp., assembly GCA_035640175.1. Classification (GTDB taxonomy): domain Bacteria; phylum Actinomycetota; class Rubrobacteria; order Rubrobacterales; family Rubrobacteraceae; genus Rubrobacter_D. The sequence goes on from DASQWQ010000413.1 coordinate 4,457, forward strand.
TTGACGAGATGATAGGTATCAGCGCTGATGAGCACGGAACCGGGTTCGGCGGCGCTCTGCAGCCTTGCGGCGACGTTCGTGGTGTCGCCCATTGCCGTGTATTCTGTCCTGATCTCATCCCCGACAGCGGCAAGCACCGCGAGCCCCGTGTTGATGCCGACGCGCACGCCGAAGTCGACCCCGTAGTCTCGTCTGGTCACTAGCGCGTATTCTCTTGCCGCTGCCTGAATATCCAGACCCGCACGTACCGCGCGTTCCGCGTCGTCTTCGTGTGCAACAGGCGCACCGAAAAACGCGAGGATCGCATCGCCAAGTAACCTCGCGACCGTCCCGTCGTATTTCTTGACCGACGCGTTGAGGAAGGCAAAGGCGCCGTTCATGATCTCGGCGACCAGCTCGGGGTCAAGCCGCTCGCCAAGCCCGGTCGAGTCGACCACGTCGGCGAAAAGTACAGTCACGTACTTGCGTTCACCCTCCACCCGAGCCGGGGCTTCGAGCTGGTTACCGCAGTTCAGGCAGAACCTCGCCCCTTCGGGATTGGCCATCTGGCAGCGGGGACAGTTCATCTCAAGGCCTCACTCGGAATGAAGGAGATACGGTTGTTTGAATCTTAACTACCCCTAGAAAGTTATTCAACCGGTCTCTCTTCGACGCTTCTCAGGCACCCTGCTGAGATACTGGTGTACGAACCGCACGGCCATCGAGCCCTCCCCTACCGCGGATGCGACGCGCTTTACCGAGCGGTGGCCATATGCCCGAAGCGAGGCCTTGACTTCCACGCTCTCGCGTACGCGCTGAGGCATATGCATCTCCTTTTCTGCACCGCTACTGTGCGGCGGGATGCTTTCGGGTTACCACTTGACCTTAGGCTTCGGCCCCCAGCTGGGCTGCAGCACTCCTTGAGTCCGGACGCCTACGATCTATGAGTTGGGATCGCTCGCCAGAAAGGCGTAGGTACCGTCGTTGTAGTCCGCCACGCCTTCGGTGGAGGTGTTGGCGGAGGCGTAAGCCGGGATGCCACGCCACGTCTCCGTGTCCCTGGTGTGAAAGCTTATGTCCCAGCCCACCTGGTTGTTCACCACCGAATTGTAGGAGGCGATCCCCACGTGGGGGCGGGGCGTCATGGTGCCCGGAGGTATGTCCGCAAGCGACGTAACCCGAATGGACTGCAAGGCGTACTCACAACGGGCGGCAGAGCAGGGTTTCTTGAGCAGCCGCGTGTTGTCGTCTGGGCCGTAGGGTACCCGGATCGGCGTGCCCGTTACTGTGTTGTTGACCATCCGGCTACGGTAGACCGGACCGTGGAAATCTATCCCTACCAAAGCCCCCTCCTCGTTTACCACGTTCTCAGAGATCGTGACGTTACGGTACGGGGCGGTCACGCTCACCGGGTCGCCCGCCGCCGCGCGCGAGAGGTAGTCGTTGGGGTCCGAGAGGGTCAGCTTCAAGCTTGC
>DASQWQ010000414.1:0-9080 GCA_035640175.1 Rubrobacter sp.
CACCTCTCCCAGAAGATACCCGCGACTACTACTCGATGCGTCTATCTGGATCACCTCCTTTCGCGTGCCTTCAACTCCGCGAAGTTTACTACCACGCTTTGAATCCAGCAAGGGTGATCCTCAAGATTGGTTCTCTTCCAGGCGGAGCCTGAGGAGGTCGAAGGCCTGGTTCGCGCTCCGGTCACGGATCGAGTCCCTGGAGCGGGCCCAGGCGGTGAGGTCGAGCTTGTGTGCGAACGTGGCCTCCGAATCGGAGATCCCCACGAAGACGAGCCCGACGGGCTTCTCCTCCGTTCCGCCGTCCGGACCGGCGACACCGGTGACCGAGAGCCCGTAGTCGGCGCCTGAGACCCTGCGCGCTCCTGCGGCCATCTCACGCGCTACGGGCTCGGAGACGGCGCCATGGTCCATGATCAGCCCGTGCGGCACCCCGAGCAGGATCTCTTTGGATGCGTTCGAGTAGGTTACGAGTCCCTCTCCGAAGTATGCTGAAGATCCTGGCATGTCCGTCAGGCGCTTGGCAAGGAGCCCCCCCGTGCAGCTCTCTGCCAGGGCAAGGGTGGCTCCCCGCTCCACGAGCAGGCGTCCGACCGCGCTTTCGAGGGTCTCGTCGTCCTTGCCGAAGTAGTAGTCCCCGAGGCGGGCGATGACCTCCTTTTCGACCGGCGTTATCTTCTCTTGCGCCTCTTTCTCGGTAGCGGCCCTGGTGGTGATACGGAGACGCACCCTGCCCTGGCCAGCCAGGGGGGCGACCGTAGGGTCGGTGGCGTCGAGGAACTCCTGGACCTTCTCCGCGAGCGCGGACTCCCCGATGCCGGCGAAGTGGAGGGTTCTGGAGACGATGGAGCCCTCGCTTCGGGCCCGGATCAGGGGCTCGAGCGTCGCCTCGAACATGCTCTTCATCTCCGAGGGCACACCTGGGAGCGTGGCTAACAGCGTCCCCTTCCACTCCACAAGCGCCCCCATCGCCGTCCCCACCGGGTTGGGGATGAGCCGCGTCTCCTCGGGGAAGAGGGCCTGCTTGTAGTTGTTGGCCGTCGGCTTGCGGCCGAACTTAGTGAACATCCGGTCTACGTGTTTCCTGGCCTCAGGGTACTCGACCATCTTGCGGCCCGTTAGGGTCGAGAGGCACGCGTTGGTCAGATCGTCCGAAGTCGGGCCGAGGCCTCCCGTGGTGACCACCAGGTCGGATTTGGAGGCAGCCTCGCGCAGGGCGGCGACGATCCTCTCCGAGTTGTCCCCGACGGTGGTGTGACGGTAGATACCCACTCCGAGTCCGGCGAGACGCTGGCTGATCCAGGCCGTGTTCGTATCAACGAGGTCGCCGAGTAGCATCTCGGTCCCTACGGTTACGATCTCAGCGCTCTCTATGTTTTGCCCATCACGCACGCAGGTATTCTACAATCCGCCGGATGGAGGACCACGCGAAAACCCACACTCTCCTCGAAAGAGCCGAAGCCTTCGCCCGTTTCAGGCTCTCGAAGGAGCGCTACGAACACACCCTGAGGGTGGCTGACACAGCCCAGGACCTGGCGCTGGCCCACGATCTCGATGCCGACATGGCGCGGCTGGCCGCGCTGCTGCACGATGCAGCCCGCGAGATGGATCCCGAGGTGTTTCTGAACCTGGCTAATAAATGGCGCCTTCAGGTGGGAGATCCGGAGCGGCAGAGCCCGAAGCTCCTGCACGGGCCCGTAGCCGCCGAGCTGGCAAGGCGCGAGCTTGGCATGGATGACGAGGAGGTTCTTCAGGCGGTCAGGGCCCACACGACGGGGAGACCGGGGATGGGGCCGCTCGCGCTCGTTCTTTACGTCGCGGACAAGATCGAACCAGCCCGCGACTACCCGAGCGTGGGACGCCTGCGCAAGCTAGCCGGGGAGGACCTCAACGAGGCGGCCGCTGAGTCATTGCGGCGCGCCATAGCCCACAACGAAGAGCGAGGGAAGGCCACGCACCCCGCGAGCCTGAAGATGCTAGATTGGCTGGAGGCCGATCGCACCGCGCAATCCAGGATAGAGCAAGAGTAGGGCGTAGAGCGTGAAGGCAAGGACCACGAGGGCCACCGCGACCTCGACGGCTCCTCCAGACCTGACACCCCCGGGCAACAGCCTGAACGGCTTTCCCATAGGCCAAAGGAGCGGCACGCCGCGGGTGTTGAGCGCATCGGCGAGGACGTGCGAAGCGTAGCCGGCGACGAGGGCTATGGCGAGGTTCGGAAAACGTCCCAGGAACAGCAAGACCAGCAGAGAAAAGAGGAGAACACCGACCAGCGAATGGGTCATGGTGCGATGGCCGACGGTCCTGACGAGCACGAAAGACGTCGTCCTCAGGGCCCAGCTCACGGGCCGGCTCAGGAGGTTGAGCGTGGGATTTTTCAGTCGGTTCAGACCGTTGCCCAGGGTGCTGCGCGGGTTGTCGATGTCGGGCAGCCAGGCGGCGGCGACGGCAGCAGGGTAGACGTAGGCAGGCGGGTCGGCCCCCGTGGCGAGCGCGGCGCCGGCCAGGGCCGCAATCCCGAAGACGGCGTGGGTGGTCGCGTTCAATCCGGAAGCGATTTAGCCAGCCCGCCCGGCATTGCGTCGCAGAGGAACCTCACGCTAGAACCCTGAGGAGCCGAAGCCGCCTTCACTGCGGCCGTCGGCTGCCGACTCCAGGAACTCTACCTCGGCGAAGAATGCTGCGGCGGCACGCACGAGGACCAGCTGCGCGATCCTGGTTCCCTCCTCGATCAGGAAGGTCTCCTTGCGGTCGTGGTTAATTAGGGGGACCCGGATCTCACCGCGGTAGCCCGAGTCTATGAGGCCTGGTGTGTTGACGAGAGAGATCCCATGCCTCACCGCGAGGCCGCTGCGCGGGAGCACGAGCCCCGCGTAACCCTCAGGGATGGCGATCGAGATCCCAGTCCTAACCAGCGCCCGGGCTCCCGGCGCCAGATCCGCTCTCTCGACCGAACGCAGATCATAGCCCGCATCCCCCAGGTGAGCGCGCTCGGGCATCCCCGCCTCGGGGACGAGACGGCGGAAAGGGACCTGAAGCGGGTGATCCGGGCTCATCCGGAGAATGGTAGCATTGGAAGGTTTCAGGCATCAGGTATCAGCGGTCAGGTAAGGGTCCCTTCCGGACGTGGTACTTGCGCGCCAACGTACCGTCTGAACTCCCTGTTGCCTGTTATCCTTAGTTCATGAGCGAGCAGAGACGACGGTATCTCGTAACCTCGGCGTTGCCTTATGCAAACGGGCCGTTGCATGTAGGGCAGATCTCGGGCGCTTACCTGCCTGCTGACGCGTTCGTGCGCTATTTGCGCGCGCGTGGCGAGGACGTGGTGTACGCCTGCGGCACCGACGAGCACGGAGTACCGATCACCCTGACGGCAGAGCGCGAGGGGAAGGACCCACAGGAGGTCGTCGACTACTGGTGGGCCAACATGAAGGAGACCTTCGAGCGTTTCGGCATCTCCTTCGATAACTTCTCGCGCACCTCGACCCCGCTTCACGCGAGGAATACCCAGCTCTTCTACCGCAAGCTCAAGGAGGGCGGCTACATCTCGGAGGCCGAGTCAAAGCAGATGTATAGTCCCACGGAGGGACGCTTTCTGCCCGACCGTTACGTAGAGGGGACCTGCCCCGTGTGCGGCTACAAAGAGGCGAGGGGTGACCAGTGCGACAACTGCGGCTCGTGGTACGAGGCGTACGAGCTCATCGAGCCGCACTCCAAGGTAACAGGCGGACCTGTCGAGGTCAGGGAGACGACGCACCTCTACCTGGATCTTCCCGAGTTCTCCGATAGGCTGAGGGAGTACGTCGCAGGACAGGAGCACTGGCGCACGTCCGTCAAGAACTTCATCCTCGGTATCATAGACGGCGGACTGGAGAAGCGACCCATAACGCGAGACATCCAGTGGGGCGTCCCCGTCCCCGAGCCAGGCTTCGAGGACAAGCGCTTCTATGTGTGGTTCGACGCCTGCATCGGCTACGTCTCCTCGACGATGGAGTGGGCGGAGAACATCGGGGAACCCGACAGGTGGAGGGAGTACTGGCAGGAGCCTGAGAGCCGGCTCATCCACTTTATCGGGAAGGACAATACGGTCTTCCACACCTTGATCTGGCCCGCCCAGCTCATGGGCACAGCCGAAGACGGTGAGGAACCCTTTGTCCTACCCTACGACGTGCCTGCCAACGAGTTCATGAATCTCGAGGTCCTGGTCGACGGTGAGCGGCGGGCGATGCAGATGTCCACGAGCCGTAATCTGGCTGTTTGGCTGCACGAGGCCCTCGACCGCTTCCCCGCCGACCCTCTGCGTTTCTACCTGGCCTCGAACCTGCCAGAAACGGGGGACGTGGTGTTCTCCTGGCGGGATTTCCAGAGCAGGGTGAACTCGGATCTGATCGGGAACCTCGGCAACTACATCAACCGCGTCCTCTCTTTTGCAGAGAGGTACTTCGACGGCGAGGTCCCACGCCCCCATGAGCTACCCGAAGACGCGGTCGCGGTCCTGGAGGATTTCAGGGAGTTGGAGGCGCGCTACGAGGCAAGAATGCTCGCCCCGAGGCCCCGCGAAGCGCTCGGAGAGCTCTTGGCGATGGGCAGGAGCGCCAACCGGTTCTTCGACGCGTCGGCCCCCTGGAAGACCCGCAAGGAGGAGCCGGAGCAGACGCGCCTCACGCTGTATACCTGCTCCATCCTGGTCGGCTCCCTCGCCTACCACGCAGCACCTTACGTCCCTGAGGCTATCAGACGGTTAGAGAAGTTCTTCGACGGCCCTATAGCCCGCGTCTCGGATCTCGATGATCTGCCGAAGGGCTACCGCGCGACGGGGGCGAAGCCTCTGTTCCGCAGGATCGAGGACGATGAGGTCGCGGCGGCCGAGGGACAACTCTCCCGGGCCATTCGCGGCGAAGCGGGTTAGGCAGCGACCGGGCCGGTTCGCTCCCCTTTTCGGGCCTATGCCTTGCGGTTTTTGGTCGATACGGTATACGTGCCGTCGGGGACTTCTCCGAGCTCGTAGTCGCCGAACAGGATGGGGTCAGCGGTCCGCAGGCACAGGAAGATGCGGAGGGCCAGGTTGCGGATCTCACTCTCCGCGTGCGCGTCGGCCCGCATCTCGATGATGTGCCTCAGAGCGCGTACGTTCCCCGTGAAGACCATCGGGGCCTCGGTCTCGTTCGGCAACAGGGAGCGTGCGGTCTGCTGCACCTTCTTTCTGGCGTCGGTCTTGTAATCTGCGGAGAGCATGCTCGCCCCGCCCTCCTGGCGCTCCAGCAAGTGTTCGGCCATCGCCTCGTACTCGGCTGCAGCCCTGTCGGCCCGCTCCTCGAAGAGCCTGTGCAACTCCTCGTCATCCGCATACTCAGGACGCTCCACAAAGCGAAGCACGGCTCCAGAAACGTAACGCTGACTAACCTGAGAAAAAGCGGCTCCAGCCCTGTGTCGCACCAGCTCGTGGGTCACGCTGCGGCTTATACCGTAGAGAAGAAAGCTGAAGCTGGAGTGTTCGAGGACGCTGTTACCGGACCACACGGGCTTGCCTTTGCGACGCACGTACAGGGTATTGTTGGGAACCTCGGCGCAGAAAACCTCCCCTTCCCAGCCCTCGATCCAGCGCGTCTTGCCCGTGGATCCCGACCTCTTGTTGACCTCGGGTTTGAGGTTTCGTCGTACAACGTGCACCCGGTAGACGGGTTTGTCACCGAATGAGGTGTCCCTTTCTTTGTAGCAGTCAGCCTGACTGATGTTGGCCGCAAGACCCAAATGCAAGCAGAGCTGTTGCACCTGGCCGGCCAGTACCTCACTCGTGGTGTCGTAGCAGTCGCCGTTCCTCATGCGGCATCCGTCGGCTTCCAGGAGTCCATCGAACAGGCCCTCAAGGGCTGACCTGGGCAACGTGACAAGGAGCTTTTTCGGCAGCGTCTTCTCGCCACCCCGACCATAGATGCCGCCGAAGAGCTCTTGCCACTCGGCGGGCACGGATACGACGAAGCGTTCACCGCTCTGGGTCAGTCTCCACCCCAGGTCCCGGCACGTTGCCCGGAGCCAGTTGATCTTCCTCTCCCTCCTCAACCGAAAACGGAGCCTGGAACTGCCGGGGACCGTATGGCCGTCGCCGATGGCGAAGCCTAGTAAGGCGTACACCGTCGTGCTTCCTTTGCCAGCTTCGTACCAGCAGCCGGTCTTCAGGTAGGCATGAGACCTGTCGCCTAACTCCTCGCACCTGAGTAGACGATAGTCTTCCCTCCGGCGCCCGGTCCGGGTGGTTGTGGGGCACACATACATCCTATGGTTCGGTGTGACCAGAAGATCCACGCCGGAGGACTCGACGTGGTACATCCTTCCTGCGTGCCGGTAACGGATCAACCTGAACGGGCGGTGGTACTCGATTTCGTGCGCGCGGTTGAGTGTCGCAAACTCGTCCTCTTCGGACACTTCGGTCCAACGCTTCCATCCAGCCGCGGTAAGAACCTCGGTCTTGCCGTCGTAGCATCCGTGCCCGGCGGAGGTCAAACGTTCGAAGTACGCGGCGGCGTTATCGTTCCTCGTCCGCTTCTCTCCGAAGCTGGCGTAACAGAGCTGTCCGGATATCTTGCAGAGTTGTGATGAGTCCGGGAGCGGCGTCGGATCGTCCACGTAGCCGGGAAACTTGAGTTCAGGGTCGAAGCCTTCGAGAAAACCCCCAAGCCCCGCTACGTTGGTGTGGGGCCTCGCCAATACGACAACCCCAGGTGTCTTCAGATATGCGGTTCCGGCTCTTGTATGGTGCACTTGAGAATGGACGGCAGGGAAGCCGTCATTGACGGTCCCGCCCAACTCTTCGAATAGTTGCCGCGCCCGTTCGGCGTTACGCTCCGTGGTCTCCATGGACCCCCTTCGCCATTGTGCTTCTGGAGAGCAGATTAGCCCATTTGGGCCGGTTCTACACGGCCTCAGAGAGGGCACGACGCAGGGTGCTGGCGTAGCGGCCGGTGCGGATGGTCCTCAGAGCCTTGATCTCGACCTGCCTGGCCCTCTCCTGGGAGATACCAAGCTCCTCCGAGACTTCGCGCAGGGTGAGGGTCTCGCCGCCGTCGAGGCCGTGGCGCATCTCGATGATCCTGGCCTCCCGCTCGGGCAGAGCCCTCACAGCCTCGACGAGCGCCCGCTCCCACTGGCCGACCTCGACGCGCGCGTAGTCGTCGCCAGAGCGCTCGTCGGGGAGCAATTCGGCAAGCTCTGAGCCTTCGTCGGCGTTGATCTTCGCATTGATGCTGGAGATGGACTGGCTGACCTCGCGCAGACGCCTGGCCTCCTCCAGCTTAACGCCGAGCCTCTCGACGATCTCCTCCTCGGTCGCGTCGCGGCCGAGTTCGATGCTCAGAGCGTTCTCGGCGCGTCGCAGACGGTAGAGAGCATCAACGACGTGCGCGGGTAGGCGGACGGTGCGGGCGTGGTCGGCGACGGCGCGGGTGACGGCCTGCCTTATCCACCACGTCGCATAAGTGGAGAAGCGGTTACCCATCTCGGGGTCGAACTTCTCGACGGCCCGGATCAGACCGGCGTTCCCCTCCTGGATCAAATCCTCGAAGAGCACGCCACGCCCCCTGTACTTCTTGGCGATGGAGATCACGAGCCGCAGGTTCGACTCGATGAGCTTCAGACGGGCCCTCATGTCCCCCCCTCGGGCCCGCCTGGCGAGAGCCTTCTCCTCGCCGGCGTCGAGCAGCCTGCTACCGCGTACCTTGCCCAAGTACTGTGTCAGAACGTCCTGTGCTTCCATCATTACGTCTCCCCTCTGTTAGCTTGTCAGCATGCTCCGGCTGACGCCTCCGCTTGTCAGCATTTCAGCAATCAGCACTCCAGCAAGTCAGCACTTCAGCATTCGCATGCCCTGGCTGACTGGCTGACAAGCCGTCAGGCCTCGCCAGGCGGCGTGCTGACTTGCTGAAGTGCTACTCATCATGCCGCCGGGTACGATCCCCCGACCCGCGGGCCTCCGTGAGTTACGAAGCGTTCCAGGATGCGAGGGTCTAGGCTGGATGAGATCCGCCACCTCCGCCCGCACGAGCAATCTAGCTCGAGGCGCCGCCGCTCTCCCACCTCGGACATGGCCATCTCTTTGAGGGAGCGCAGGCAGCACGTAGGCAACGACCACACGTAGATCTCCTGCTCGGGCTCGCCAACAGGGACGAGCGCGGTATCGGGCCTGAGAGCGCTCCGCCTCTTGCGCGCTTTGCGCTTTGCTTCTCCGCTCACCTTCGGTCTCCCTCTCTCCCCCATCGTGTGCCAACCTTGTCCCTACGCAGCTCCTCTACGCTCTTCGCGCTGTGCGAAAGCGTCCTCCTCAGGCTGCATAGGCAGCGGCTCCCGCCACATCGCGCCGCATACCGGGCACTCGAACGAGCCGCCGTAGTGAAGGGCGCTGCGCCTGCAGCAGGCGGGGAGGTCCTCCTCGTAGACGACCTCCTCGCCTAGGGCTGCGATCCAGGCGGACCCACCCACTACGCGGCCCTCCCGGAGAGACGCCCGATCCACTCGCTCGCCTCCTCGCGGGTGAGCTCCCCCACAGGCTTTCCGACCATCTCCTCGAAGCGGCCGATCCCATCCTCGACGACGTCCGAGATGAGGGCCTCCAGGTAGTTGAGCTGCTTCCTGGTCGCTGGCAGCTCGCCTCTTCCTTCCTCGTTCTGCGCCCTGGGCTGCCGCCCTTCACGCTCCTGTGCCCCCGAAGACTCCACTACCTCTTCCTCGCCGCCAAGCTCCTCGAAAGCGGTTACGCCGACGTTGATGGCGTCCCTGAGAGCACGCGCCTTGGCCCGCGTCTCAGCCATCCGGATCAAGTGCGGCGCTATCGCCCGGTTCACGTTCTGCGGGGAAGCGTCGCCGATCCCCCCGAACTTACCCTCCTCCGTCCGGATCACGGCCTTCACGATCGCAACCTCGCCGTTCTCCTTCGCAGGGACCTGCAAAAGCTCCGTCTCGATGCTCCTGAGCCCCCGGCTGTGCGCCTCCTCCAAAAGCCCCGCATAGAGCACGAACCTCTTGCCCTGGCGCTCGATCATGTACTCTTCCCTCATCACTGAACCTCCTCCGACCACAGGCCGGTAACGCTA
>DASQWQ010000415.1:0-2756 GCA_035640175.1 Rubrobacter sp.
GGGGGATAGATGTCCAGGATCAGGCAACGGGCAAGAGAAGTGGTCGAGGGATTTACCGAGGGCGAGCAGTTCGAGGAATTCCAGGCCGATCCAGAGGACTTTCTCTCGGCGAGGGAACGCGGCGGCGGGACCACTGGGACCAAAATTGAGCAGCAGACCGCGGCGCTCACTGACGCAGCGGAAATCATCAACCGCAGTTTCCCCGAGCGCGAGGCGTCGGGACAATTCGTCAACGCCGTCTCGCCGGTTGTGATTCCGAACCGGCAGTCTTTGTTCTGGCGTCTGTTGCCTATCGGGTTGCTCTTGATCTTCGTATTATTAGGTATCTTGGCAGCCATCGTTCTGGGGTCACTGCCGCAGGTGGGCGGCCTCGCGCTAGTGGTGTTCGGGCCGCACTTCTGGCTGTTGCTAGTAGCATTGGCGCTCTTCGTCTGGTGGCGGCAGAGCGTGGTGATGGTCCCCGACGGATGCCGGGCGGTCATCACACGCTTTGGCAGACTGGAGGAGGTCGTGGACGCTGGGCGGACGCTGCTCTTTAACCCCTGGAAACAGGTCAGCTACATCGTCAACACGGCCAGGGAGTATCCGTATAATGCCCCGATCCGGGAGGCTCCAACGGCGGGACGGGTCAACGCCTCGGTGGATCTCTTCTTGCAGTTTCGGATCGAAGACCCAGCAGAATTCATCTTCACTGTGGGCGGGGTCAAGGGCTTCGCAGACAAGTTGCACAACGCGATTAGCGAGATGACGCGCGCCCTAATCTACGAGCAGAACGCCGAGGATATCTACGATCTGGTTGGTGAGAACACCCAGAAGTTCCTCGGATCACTGAACCAGCAATTTCTTCCCGCCGTCCGCTTTACCAACGCTAACATCACGCACGCCGAGCCCTCCAGCCGGGAGTACCGGATGGACCTTGCGGCCCCCGAGATGGTGCGGGTGGCGAAGGAGGCCTACACCTACGAGTATGAACTGAGCCTCCGCAAGGAGCAGGATGAGGGCGAACTGAACAAGGAGCTGGCGTCGCTGCGCGAGACGCTCTCGGCGATACAGGCTGAAGTAGCAAGCTACCAGGCCCAGATCGACACGGCCCGCGAGCGCGAGACGAACCGGGCCAACGCCCGAGCCCACCAGAGGATGGTGGAGGCGGAGAGCACGGCCAACGCCAACGCGGCGCTGCTGGAGGCCCAGGGGCTCGACATTCGGGCGGTCAGCGGCGCGGCGGCCCCGGAGATTTTGGAGTACCGCTTCCAGCAGAACGTTCTGGACAAGCTGGAGTCGGTCGCAGAGCGGCTTCCGCAGGTGGTTCAGCTCGGGGAAAACGGAGGTCAGCCCATAGACTTCCTCGCCATTGCCCGGCAGATGATCGGTACGGGCGGCGAGCGGCTCTTTACATCGGAGGACATGCAGAAAATCCGGGAGCGGGTGGAGGAGATCCAGGAACGCATTCGGGTACGGGAACAGGAGATCGAGGATGTAGTCTCCGCTGAGCAAGGCGTAACCGAAGAGAAGTCCCAAGCACCACAGGCCGCGGAGGAGGAAAACGCGGAGCGGCTGGAGGAGATCCGGCAGTCTGTCACCGACAAAGCGGTGAAGGACCGTGTGGAGCGCCTCCAGCGCGCCAACGGCGAGGCCGATAGCGAAAACGCAGAAGCTCAGGAGGAGACGGAATGATCGCGCCGAGCATACCGGAGTTCTCCAAGATAAAAGAGGTTGTAACTGGTTGGTCTGGAGTCCGACGCTACCTGCGCGGGGGTGAGGAAGGCGCGATCGTGCCGGTAGTTATCCCGAAGGACCGGCGGCGCTACGGCTGGCTGTTCCTGCTCGGCCTGGCCGTCTATACTTTGGGCGTAGCGATCTTTATCGGGAACGGCAGACTTACGGCGCTTGCCATACTGGCGACGATCTTCTTCGTGGCTCTAGGCGCTCTCTGGCTTTGGCGAAGCGCCATCGTGGAGATCGAACAGGGCACGACCGGCGTCCTTTCGAGCTACGGCAGGATTACCGGCACGCTCTCACCCGGTCGCCACTACCTCTGGTGGCCGTGGCAGAAGGTCGAGTACGTGGTGGATACGGCGACCGAGATCCCCTATCTGGCTCCTGTAGCCGTCTGCCCAACACAGGAGAACGTACCGCTCAAGGCCATCGAGTTCTTTCTCAAGTTCCGCATCCAGGAACCCATAGACTTTGTCCGCACCATCGGGGCCTCCAACTTCGACCTCGTTCTCTCCAGCGCGGTGCAGGATGCGATCCGGCAAAGGAGCCGGCAGGTCCGCACCGAGCGGGCCTACGATCTGCGCGGCGGCGACGTGGGGGACATGCAAGACTACCTCAATCGCCAGCTCGAACGCTACGGCGTCCGCATCCTCGGCGCGAACATCCCGGACGTGCAGCTCCCGGATCAGTACCAGCAGCACCTCGCTACGCGCGAGCGCGTGGCGAAGGAGCTCGCCGCCTATGAACGCGAGTGGGAGCTGACCCGCAAACGTCGCATAGACCAGCTCTTGATGGAGATCGAACGTTCGAAGAAAGAGCGCGACGCGCGTCTGATAGGGGTCAAGGAAGCCCGCAATAAGGCTCGCCAGGACGTAGCCCGGATGCTAGAGGAGAAAGAGACCGAAGCCCAGCGGGTGCGACTTGAGATAGAGACCCGTGGACGGGCCACACTCACTGAGGCCGAGAACGAGGCGACCGCCCTGCGCCGCCTGGGACAGTCCCACCGGGATAACCGGGCGATGGTCCAATACGAGCTGGCC